>DATNJA010000161.1:0-16713 GCA_035604155.1 Candidatus Udaeobacter sp.
GACGATCTCGAGGGTCTCGCGGACATTGTGGTCGGTGATCAGCACGCCGATACCGCGGTCCTTCAGGTGGGAAACAAGATTGCGGATCTCGCCGACCGCGATGGGATCGATACCGGCAAGCGGCTCGTCCAGCAGCATGAAGGCCGGATTTGCCGCAAGAGCGCGGGCGATCTCGCAACGCCGGCGTTCGCCGCCCGAAAGGGCCAGCGCCGGGGCGTGGCGCAGATGCTCGATGGAGAACTCGGCCAGCAGCTCGTCGAGCCGCGCCTCGCGCCGGGCCCGGTCCGGCTCCACCACCTCGAGCACGGCGCGGATGTTCTGTTCGACCGTAAGGCCGCGGAAGATCGAGGCCTCCTGGGGCAGATAGCCGATGCCCATGCGCGCGCGGCGGTACATGGGCAGCCGGGTGACATCATAGCCGTCCAGCTCGACGCTCCCCGAGTCGGGGTGGATGAGGCCCGTGATGATGTAGAAGCAGGTCGTCTTGCCGGCGCCGTTGGGCCCGAGCAGTCCAACTGCTTCGCCGCGGCGTAGCGAGAGCGAGACGCCGCGCAGCACCGGGCGCTTCTTGAACCGCTTGCTGAGGTTGCGCACCGCCAACCCTTCATGGCCGGGCACCGGCTCCGGCGATGCATTGTCGCGACGCACCACCGGCTCGGCCGGCCTCGCGGGGATGCGAAAGGGCTTCCTCGCCTGCACGATCTTGGCAGCAGGGACCACGGCGATCTTGGCCGGTTTGGTATTGCGATCGCTCATGGAACGATGCCGCCCGCCGGAGCAAGACCGCCGCCGGGCGAAAGGCCCGCGCCGGATTCGCTGCCCGGCACCAACAGGGTCTTCACCCTGCCGCCGCCGCCGGTGATCTTCGCCTGGCCCGTCTTCAGGTTGTAGACCGCGCGTTGTCCGTTCAGCTGGTTCTTGCCGCGGGTAATCTTCACATCTCCCTCCAGCACGGCGACGTCGGTGTCGAGATTATAGACCAGCTTGCGCGCGCGGGCGACATTGCCTTGGCTCAGCAGCCGGACATTGCCGGTCCCTTCGACCTGGTACATCTTCTTGGCGCCGTTCGGCTCGACGCGGAAATACCCGGTCAGCAGATCGGCATGGATTTCCCGGTCCGGCTGGCCGGCCACGGCATTGCCGCGGGCGACCACTGCGCCTTGCTGGTTCCAGTATTCCAGGCTGTCCCGTGCGGTGACGAATTGCGCCTTGGAGCTGGCCCTGATGGCCCTGCCGGTCACGATCGCCGCGCCCCGTTCCAGGTCATAGACGGCGCGGTCGCCGACGATCTGGGCGTCCTTTGTCTTCAAGACCACATGGCCGTCGGCTTCGATCATGTAGATCTGGGTCCTGCCGCCGCCATTGTCGCGGTAATGGGCGATCAGGCTGTCGGCATCGACCGACATGTCGCCCCGCGCGGCATGGGCGTTGCCGCGCGCAATGTAGACGTTCTCGTCGCGGCGCCACTCGATGCCGTCATCCGCTTCGATGTCGATGGGAGCCCCGGAGGCGCCGGTATCCATATTGCCGAAGTTGGGCACCAGGCCCCCAGCGCCCGCGCCCGAACCCTGCGAGGCCTGCTGCGCGTCCGCCGCACCGGCGAATCCGCCGGCCGCCAGGAGGCCCAGCAGCACGCCGACCGCGACTGGGCCCTTCACGGCTTGGGCGCCTCGGTCAGCTGATCGCCGCCATAGATCGTCAGATGGGCATGACCCAGGAGCATGATCCGCTTGCCCCCGTCCAAGACGTCGAGCCCGTCGGCGGTCATGTTCCCCGACGGGCCCTGGCCTTGCACCGGCCGGTTGGTATGGGCCGTGCTGGCGCTGAGATCGACCTGCACGTCGCTGGTATGCAACTCGAAGCCCTGGTCGTGGAACAGGCTGACGGCTCCTTCCAGGTCCAGCTTCTGGGCGATGCGCATGAAGCGGCCGCTGTCGGCATTGATCGCCAGCCAGGCCCCGCTTTCCATGGTGACGTCGGCCTCGGGCGCCTCGAGGTCCATGACGTCGCCCACCTTGTCCATCTGGATCGCCTTCCGGGCCATGACGCTGAACGGCCGCTGCTGCTGATCCACGCCCTCGAAATGCGGGTTGCTCATGGTAAGCGCGCTGAATTCTTCCCGATGGCCCTGGTTGAAGGTCAGGCGGAAAAGGCCGCTGTCGCCGCCGAACTGGGTCCAGACGGCGAGGCTGGCGAGCAGAACGGCGGCCAGCGCCGGCAGCGCCAGGCGCATGGTGACGACCATCCGCGTGTGGCGCCTGACATGGGGATGCAGCGGACGGCGCGGGCCGGCCGGTTGCGGCATCGCCATCATAGGGCCCCCGCGCGCAAGCAATCATGCATATGCAGCAGGCCGACGGGGCGGTCGCCTTCGACCACGAACAGGCTGGTGATCGGCCGCTCCGGGGCGGTCATCACGCCGATGGCCTCGGCCAGCGTCGCCTGAGGGCGGATCTTGCGCGGCCTTGCGGTCATCACCGTTTCCACGCGCCGGTCGAGCAAATCCGGCGCCATGTTCCGGCGGAGATCCCCGTCGGTGATCATGCCGGCGAGATGTCCGCTGGCGTCCACGACGCCGACACAGCCCAGGCGCTTGGCGGTCATCACCAGGATCGCCTCGTTCATGGTCGAGCCGATGGCGACAAGCGGCAGCGCCTCGCCCCGATGCATCAGCTCGGCCACGCGCCGGAGTTGGCGGCCGAGTTGCCCGCCCGGATGGAGGGCGTGAAAATCGGTGGCGCTGAAGCCCCGGCGCTCGAGCAGCGCCACGGCGAGCGCATCGCCCAGCGCCAGCATCATGGTGGTCGATGTGGTCGGCGCCAGCCCGTGCGGGCATGCCTCGCCGACGCGAGGAAGGACCAGGGCCGCGTCGGCCGACTCGGCGAGCGCGCTGTCGGCCCGGCCGGTCACGGCGATGAGGGGGATGCGGAAGCGCTTGGCGTAGCCGACGATATGGGCGAGCTCGGCCGTGTTGCCGGAATAGGAGAGCGCGATGACCGCGTCGCCTTCCGCGATCATGCCGAGATCGCCGTGGCTGGCTTCGCTCGGATGGACGAAGAGAGCCGGCCGGCCGGTGGAAGCGAGCGTCGCCGCGATCTTGCGGGCGATATGGCCGCTCTTGCCCATGCCAGTGACGACGACCCGTCCTTCGACCGCAGCCAGAATGTCCAGGGCCTGGAAAAAACGCGCGTCGAGCCCGGCCGCAATGGCGAGCAGCCCATCGGACGCCAGCCGCAGCACGCGCTCCGCCACGGCCCGGTCGGCGTTCTGATCACGAATCGAGGCGACCGCCATCATGGCACGTCCTTCGCCGGATCACGTTGCATTCTAGCAGCCCGCATCAAAAGCCCAATGGGCTAGTGCGCAAAAATGTCGGGTTCGGCCCAACCGCCAAGGTCGAGAGTCCCACGGATTGGCAGAAAGGAAAAGCAGGCTTCCGCCAGGGCCCGGCGCCCCTCGCGTTCCAGCATCTCGTCCAGCTTCGCCTTCAGGGCATGGAGGTGCAGGACGTCGCCGGCGGCGTAGCGCAGCTGCTCGGGGCTCAATTCCTCGGCACCCCAGTCCGAGGATTGCTGCTGCTTGGAGACATCGACCCCCAGCAGATCCTTGCACAGGTCCTTGAGGCCATGCCGGTCGGTGAAGGTGCGCACCAGGCGCGAGGCAATCTTGGTGCAATAGAGGGGCCGGCAATCGATGCCGAGCCAATGCTTCAGCATGCCGATGTCGAAGCGGGCGAAGTGGAAGAGCTTCAGGACCATCGGATCTTCCAGCAGGCGCTTCAGGTTGGGGGCAGCTGGCGCGTGAGCCGCGATCTTGACCAGCTCGCAATTGCCGTCGCCACCGGAGAGCTGCACCAGGCAGAGACGGTCGCGGAAGGGATTGAGGCCCATGGTCTCCGTGTCGACCGCCACGACCGGTCCAAGGTTCAGATCCGCGGGGAGATCGCCGCGATGTAGCCTGATGTTCATCGCGCCCCGCTGCCGTGATTGCGGACGTCGACCGGTGGTGCCCAGGAGAAGACTCGAACTTCCACGACCTTGCGGCCACAGGTACCTGAAACCTGCGCGTCTACCAATTCCGCCACCTGGGCTCGGGTGCGCGATTTTCGTCAGCCATGGGGCAAAGTCAACGTACAAATCCTCCTGTTGCCAGAGGGCCTTGCCGCGCTGTATCCCATTGCGTCCGAAGTGCGGGCGCGGATTGCGGGGTGGGCGATGGCAAGACGGCTTGCGACGGTCTTCGGCGGCTCCGGCTTCATCGGGCGCTACATCGTGCAGCGCCTGGCCCGGCGGGGGTGGCTGGTGCGCGTCGCCATCAGGCGCCCGGACGAGGCCTTGTTCCTGAAGCCCATGGGCGACGTGGGCCAGATTACCCCTGTCGCCGCCAACATCCGGCACGAGCGTTCGGTCAGCGCCGCGGTGGAGGGGGCCGAGGTGGCGATCAATCTGGTGGGCATTCTATACGAACACGGCCCCCAGCGCTTCGATGCCGTCCATGCCGAGGGTCCCCGGCGTCTCGCTCGCGCGGCCAAGATCGCGGGCGTGGATCGGTTCCTCCATGTCTCCGCGCTCGGCGCCGATCCGGCTTCGCCCGCGGCCTACGGCCGTTCCAAGGCCGCCGGCGAAATCCAGGTGCTGGACCAGTTCCCGACCGCGACCATCCTGCGGCCCAGCATCGTCTTCGGGCCCGAGGATGACTTTTTCAATCGTTTCGCCAAAATGGCCCAGATCCTTCCGGCATTGCCCCTCATCGGCGGCGGGCGCACCCGCTTCCAGCCCGTCTATGTCGGCGACGTGGCCGATGCCGCCATGGCGGCGATCGAGAATCCCGAGACCCAGGGCCGCACCTATGAGCTTGCCGGCCCCAAGGCCTATACTTTCAAGGATCTGATGGAAATCCTGTTGGCCCAGATCGGCCGCCGGCGCCTGCTTCTGCCCATACCCATGTCGCTCGCCCGCATCCAGGCCTCCATCCTGCAGCTGCTGCCGCAACCGCCCCTCACCCTCGACCAGCTCCGCCTGCTGGAGCGCGACAATGTGCCGAGCGGCCAGTTCGCCGGCCTGAAGGACCTCGGCATCGAGCCCGAGGGCCTGGAAGCGATCCTGCCAAGCTACCTCGACCGGTTCAGGCCGGGCGGGCGGTTCGCCAGGGCGTGAGGGTCTGGCCTCTCTTGGGCCGTCATGCCCGGGCCGGCCGCAGACCCGAGTCTCGGGCATCCGTGTCTTCCGCCCGATAGAATATTATAACTCTTCATACGCTTTACTTGAGAGCTGAAGAGAGAACTCTTCACGCCCCGCGGAAATACAGCAAATACAGCAGCGCCCCGCCGACCAGCAGGCGGTAGGCGACGAAGATCCCGAACTTTCCGCGCTCGAGCCAGCGCATCAGGAAGGCGATGGAGAGGACGCCGGCGAGAGCCGCTATGCCGCCGGCCCAGAGCAGATCGACGATCGAGGTCGCGCCGGGCGCATCGGCGAGACCGAGACCCTCCAGGATCGAGGCGCATGCCAGCGCCGGGACCGAAAGCAGGAGGGCCAGGCGTGCGGCCTCCTGGCGTTCGCAGGCAAAGAGGCGCGCGGCGAGGATGACGGCGCCGAGCCGCCCGATGCCCGGTGCCAACCCCAGAAGCTGGGCGAGGCCGATGAAGAAGGCGTAGCTGAGGCTCAAATGCTCGATGCGCTGGACGGTGAGGGCGAAGCGATCCGCGATAAAGAGGAGCGCTGCGAACCCCATGCTCGTCCACGCGACCATGGCCACACCGCCGAGGTCTATGGGTGCAAATCGCTGAATCGCCCATCCGAGAACGAGCGCCGGCAGGGCTGCTATAAGCAGCGGCAGCACTTGGCGCGCCGCCACCTCGTCCTTGCCCCGGACCAGATCGACGAAGCCTTCCCCCAGCTGCAGGAGGTCTCGCCAGAGATAGGCCAGCAGGGCCGCCAGCAGGCCCAAGTGGACGGCGAGGTCGAGGGCCAAACTCTGCTCCGGCCAGCCCGAGACGGCCGAAAACAGCACCGAATGGGCCGAAGAGCCGATGGGAAGCAGTTCGGCTATCCCCTCGGTCAAGGCCATGACGACGATATGGAAGGGCGGCAAGAAAGCTCTCCGACGGCAGGCCGCTGCTTATATCATCCGGCCAATGACAGCCGAAGGAGTCAATTAGTCTCAGGATGGGACTAATTAAGTTTCAAATTTTCCTAATTCGATAGAAACCTGTCGGACTGACTCGACAACGAAAGAAATCAGGTCAATAGTTGTGCCATAATTGGATTCTGCCGTAGCAGGGGACCGAGGATGGCTTCGAAGATGCTGGGCTTCGTCCATCTCGGACGGGAGATGCCGGTGAAGCGTCCGGCCGCAGGGCGTCGCCGAGACTTCCGGGAGATCTATCCGCGCTACGATGTCGACCAGGCGGGCAAGCAGGCCGGGCGCTGCTCCCAATGCGGCGTGCCCTTCTGCCAGGTCCATTGCCCGGTCCACAACAATATCCCCGACTGGCTGAAACTCGCCGCCGAGGGGCGCCTGGAGGAAGCCTATGAGGTCTCTTCCGCCACCAACAATTTCCCCGAGATCTGCGGGCGTATCTGCCCCCAGGATCGGCTTTGCGAAGGCAACTGCGTCATCGAGCAGGCCGGCCACGGCACGGTCACCATCGGCGCCATTGAGCGATTCATCACCGACACCGCCTGGGAAAAGGGCTGGGTGAAGCCCGCCAAGCCTCACCGGGAGCTGGACCGGTCGGTCGGAATCATCGGCGCCGGACCCGCCGGGTTGTCGGCGGCCGAGGAACTGCGCCGGCGCGGCTATCGCGTCACCGTCTATGACCGCCATGACCGGGTCGGCGGCCTGATGATCTACGGTATCCCCAATTTCAAGTTGGAGAAGGAGGTGGTGCTGCGCCGAGCCGATCTTCTGGCCGCGGCAGGCGTCCAGTTCCAGCTCAAGACCGAGATCGGCCGCGCGCTCTCCTTCGCCGAATTGCGCCGCAACCACGATGCGCTCCTGATCGCGTGCGGCGTCTACAAGGCGCGGGAGATGCAAGCGCCAGGCTCCGGCCTGCCGGGAATCCTGCCGGCCCTCGATTACCTCACCGCCAGCAATCGCTTGAGCCTGGGCGACGAGGTGCCCGGCCTGCGCAACGGCAGCCTCAGCGCCAAGGGCAAGCATGTGGTGGTGATCGGCGGCGGCGACACGGCCATGGACTGCGTGCGCACCGCCGTGCGCCAGGGCGCCAAGTCGGTCAAATGCCTCTATCGGCGCGACCGCGTCAACATGCCTGGCTCCCAGCGCGAGGTGACCTATGCCGAGGAGGAAGGCGTGGAATTCGTCTTCCTCGCCCAGCCCGAGGCCTTCCTGGGCGAGGGCCGCATCTCCGGCCTTCTCGCCCAGCGCATCCATCTGGGCCTCGCCGACGCGACGGGGCGCCAGGCACCCCAACCCATTGAGGCGAGCCGGTTCCGCCTCGAAGCGGACCTCGCCATCAAGGCGCTGGGCTTCGATCCTGAGGACCTGCCCCAGCGCTTTGCCAGCCCCGATCTCTCGGTGACGCGTTGGGGCACCGTCAAGATCGATCACGCAACCTCCATGACCAGCCTGCCGGGCGTGTTTGCCGCCGGCGACATCGTGCGCGGCGCCGCTCTCGTCGTCTGGGCGATCCGCGACGGGCGCGACGCCGCCGAGCGCATTCACGCCTATCTCACCGGTCAAGCCGCATCCGTCGGCATCGCAGCGGAGTAAAACCATGGCCGAGGATTTCGCCGCCGCCTATCGCCGCAATGCCGCGCATCTGGCCGAACGCGGCCTCTACGACCCGCGCGAGGAGCATGATGCCTGCGGCGTCGGCCTTATCGCCGCGCTGGACGGCCAGCCCCGGCGCGCGGTGGTGGAAGCGGCCATCGCCGCCCTGAAATCCGTCTGGCACCGGGGCGCGGTGGACGCCGACGGCAAGACCGGCGACGGCGCCGGAATCCACGTCCAGATTCCCCAGGACTTCTTCCAGGACCATATCCGGCGCGCGGGCTCGGCGCTCGGCCCCGGCAAGCTCGGCGTCGGCATGACCTTCCTCCCGCGCACCGACCTCGGCGCCCAGGAGCGCGCGCGGGTCGTGGTGGAGCGGGATATCCTCGGCTCCGGCCACACCATCTATGGCTGGCGCCAGGTGCCGGTGAACGTCGACGTGATCGGCGAAAAGGCCAACGCCACAAGGCCCGAGATCGAGCAGATCATGATCTGCAACAGCCGGGGCGTGGACGAGGAGCAGTTCGAGGTCGATCTTTACGTCATCCGCCGGCGAATCGAGAAGGCGATCATCGAGGAGAGCATCAAGGATTTCTATATCTGCTCCCTCTCCTGCCGCTCGGTCATCTACAAGGGCATGTTCCTGGCCGAGCAGCTGACGGCCTTCTATCCCGACCTGCGCGACGAGCGCTTCGTCTCGAATTTCGCCGTCTATCACCAGCGCTATTCCACCAACACCTTCCCGACCTGGCATCTGGCCCAGCCGTTCCGGGTCATCGCCCACAACGGCGAGATCAACACCCTCAAGGGCAATCTCAACTGGATGAAGGCCCACGAGACGCGCATGGCCTCGGCGATCTACGGCGAGCACATGGCTGCGCTCAAGCCCGTGGTCCAGCCCGGCGGCTCGGACTCCGCCGCCCTCGACAATGTATTCGAGGCCATGGTGGGCGTCGGGCGCAACCTGCCCATGGTGAAGGCCCTCCTGATCCCGGACGCCTGGGCGGGGCGCGAAACCATGCCCCGGGCCCATCGCGACTTCTACAGCTACTGCAACTCGGTCATGGAGCCCTGGGATGGCCCGGCGGCGATCTGCGCCTTCGCCGGCAACTGGGCGATCGCCGGCATGGACCGCAACGGGCTCCGGCCCCTTCGCTATACGATCACCGGCGACGGCCTGCTTCTGGCCGGATCGGAAGCGGGCATGGTCAGGGTCGACGAGGCCAAGATCGTCGAGAAGGGCCGGGTCGGGCCCGGCCAGACCATCGCCGTCGACCTCGCCGCCGGACGGCTCTACCGCCATGGCGAGCTGATGGATCTCCTGGCTGGCCAGGCGGCCTTCAGCGACTGGGTCAAGAACATCACGGTGATCGACAGCCTGGTGAGGAGTGCCGGCGCCAAACCCGCGATCTTCGAACCCGAGGCCCTGCGCCGCCGCCAGCTCGCCGCCGGATTCTCGCTGGAGGATCTGGAGCTGATCCTCCATCCCATGGTCGAGGATTCGAAGGACGCCGTCGGCTCCATGGGCGACGACACGCCGCTGGCGGTGCTGGCCGACCAGTACCGCGGCCTGCACCGGTTCTTCCGCCAGAATTTCAGCCAGGTCACCAACCCGCCCATCGATTCCCTGCGGGAAAGCCGGGTGATGACCCTGAAGACGCGGCTCGGCAACCTCGGCAACGTACTCGACCAGGAGGAGAGCCAGTGCCGTCTGCTTCAGCTCGAATCCCCGGTGCTGCTGACCTCCGAATTCCATGCCATGCGGGCCTATATGGGCGAGAGCGCGGCCGTGGTCGATTGCACGTTCAGCGTTGCGGGCGGCGACAACGCGCTACGCGACGCCGTGCAGGCCGTGCGCCGGCAGGCCGAGGACGCGGTGCGCGGCGGGGCCGTCCACATCATCCTCTCGGATGAGAATGCCGGTCCGGACCGCGCGGCCATTCCCATGATCCTCGCCACCGGCGCGGTGCACACCCATCTGTTGCGCCAGCAGCTGCGCACCTTCACCTCGCTCAATGTGCGCTCGGGCGAATGCCTGGACATCCATCACGCCGCGGTCCTGATCGGCGTCGGCGCCACCACGGTCAATGCCTATGTCGCCGAGGCCAGCATCGGCGACCGGCAAAGGCGCGGGCTCTTCGGAAGCCTGAGCCTGGAAGATTGCCTGAAGCGCTTCCGCGAGGCCGTCGACCAGGGCCTGCTGAAGATCATGTCCAAGATGGGGATTGCGGTCGTCAGCAGCTATCGCGGCGGCGGCAATTTCGAGGCGCTCGGCCTGTCGCGCACCCTGGTGGCCGAGTATTTCCCCGACATGCCCTCGCGCATCTCGGGCATCGGCATGACCGGCATCCAGCGCCGGCTGCTGGCCCTGCACAAGCGCGCCTGGAGCGAGGACGTGCAGCCGCTGCCTGTCGGCGGCTTCTATCGTTATCGCCGCGGCGGCGAGAGCCATGCCTGGGAAGCGAACCTCATCCATATGCTGCAGTCGGCGGTGGCGAGCGAGTCCTACCAGACCTTCAAGAAGTTCAGCGAGGCGATGGAAAAGCGCCCGCCCATTGCCATCCGCGATCTGCTCGCCTTCGAGGAGACGGGTGCCAGCGTCTCGCTCGACGAGGTCGAATCCATCACCGAGATCCGCAAGCGCTTCGTGACGCCGGGCATGTCCTTGGGCGCGCTTTCGCCCGAGGCCCACGGCACCCTCAACATCGCCATGAACCGGATCGGCGCCAAGTCCGATTCCGGCGAGGGCGGCGAGGACCCGGCCCGCTTCCGGCCCCAGCCCAATGGCGACAACGCCAATTCGGCCATCAAGCAGGTGGCCTCGGGCCGGTTCGGGGTCACCGCCGAATACCTCAACAACTGCCGCGAGCTCGAGATCAAGATCGCCCAGGGCGCCAAGCCCGGCGAAGGCGGCCAGCTTCCCGGCTTCAAGGTAACGGCGGAGATCGCGCGTCTGCGCCATGCGACGGAAGGGGTGTCGCTGATTTCACCTCCGCCTCATCACGACATCTATTCGATCGAGGATCTGGCTCAGCTCATCTATGACCTGAAGCAGATCAACCCCGAGGCCAGGGTTTGCGTGAAGCTGGTGGCGCGTTCGGGCATCGGCACGGTTGCCGCCGGCGTGGCCAAGGCAAAGGCCGACGTGATCCTGATCGCCGGCCATGTGGGGGGGACCGGCGCCTCGCCTCAGGCCAGCATCAAATATGCCGGCATCCCCTGGGAGATGGGCCTCTCCGAGGTGCATCAGGTGCTGACGCTGAACCGGCTTCGCCACCGGGTTCGTCTGCGCACAGACGGCGGCATCAAGACCGGGCGCGACGTGGTCATGGCCGCCATGCTGGGCGCCGAGGAGTTCGGCATCGGCACGGCAGCCCTGGTTGCCATGGGCTGCATCATGGTTCGCCAGTGCCATTCCAACACCTGCCCGGTGGGCGTCTGCACCCAGGATCCGAAGCTCCGCCAGCGCTTCGGGGGCTCGCCCGAGAAAGTGATCAATCTCTTCAGCTTCATCGCCGAGGAGGTGCGCGAGATCCTGGCCCGGCTCGGCTTCCGGACCCTGAACGAAGTCATCGGGCGCACCGACCTGCTGACCCAGGTGAACCGGGGCGCGGCGGACCTGGACGATCTCGACCTCAATCCGATCCTGGCCCAGGCCGACCCGGGCGAACATGCGCGCTATTGCACGTTGGATGGCCGCAACGAGGTGCCCGATACCCTGGACGCCCAGATGATTGCCGATGCCAGGCCCCTGTTCGACGACGGCGAGAAGATGCAGCTGCAGTACAATGTCAGGAACACCCAGCGCGCCATCGGCACCAGGCTCAGCTCCCGCATCACCCGGAAATTCGGAATGGCAGGCCTCAAGCCGGGCCATGTGACCGTGCGGCTTCGCGGCTCGGCCGGCCAGTCGCTCGGCGCCTTTGCCGTCCAGGGCCTGAAGCTGGAAGTGCTGGGCGACGCCAACGATTACGTGGGCAAGGGGCTGTCGGGCGCCACCATCGTGGTTCGCCCGCTGCCCTCCAGCCCGCTCGCGAGCCAACGCAACGTCATCGTCGGCAACACGGTGCTCTACGGCGCCACGGCGGGCCGGCTCTTCGCCGCCGGCCAGGCCGGCGAGCGCTTCGCCGTGCGCAACTCCGGCGCCGACGTGGTGGTGGAAGGCTGCGGGGCCAACGGCTGCGAGTACATGACCGGCGGCACGGCCGTGATCCTGGGTCCGGTGGGCGACAACTTCGCAGCCGGGATGAGCGGCGGCATGGCCTTCGTCTACGACGCCGAGGACGTCTTCCCGCGCTACGCCAACCCCGACAGCGTCATCTGGCAGAGGATCGATTCGCTGTACTGGGAAGAGGCCCTGCGCAAGCTCGTGGCCCAGCATGTCGCCGAGACCCAGTCCCGCTTCGCCCAACAGCTCCTCAACGACTGGACCCTCGAGCGCGATCGCTTCTGGCAGGTGGCGCCCAAGGAGATGCTGAGCCGGTTGGCGCAGCCGCTGAGCGATCGGCCGGTGGAGGAGAGAGCTTAAACCGGGTAAGCTGCTCGCCGGCTGGGAGGCCCGTCCTTGAGCATCGGCTTTCTGATCACGTCGCTCATCGTCGTCGTATCGCCGGGCACGGGCGTTCTCTACACGTTGGCGGCCGGCCTTTCGCGCGGACCCCGCGCGAGCGTGATCGCCGCCTTCGGATGCACCCTTGGCATCCTCCCGCATATGGCGGCGGCGATCCTGGGCCTGGCCGCGCTGTTGCATGCGAGCGCGCTCGCGTTCCAGTCCTTCAAGTATCTGGGCGTGGCCTATCTTCTCTACATGGCGTGGCGCACGTTGCAGGAGCATGGCGCGTTGCGGGTCGAGCAGAAGATCGGGGCCCGCTCGGCGCTCCAGGTGACGATCCAGGCGATCCTGATCAACATCCTCAACCCGAAACTGTCGATTTTCTTCTTTGCCTTCCTGCCGCAGTTCGTCAACGCCCATGAGGCCCACCCGCTTTCGCGCATGTTCGCGCTCAGCGCCGTCTTCATGCTGCTGACCTTCGTGGTTTTCGTCGGCTATGGGCTGTTTGCCGCGGCGATCCGCAACCATGTCATTTCCCGCCCTCGGGTCTTGACCTGGATGCGCCGGAGCTTCGCCGGTGCGTTCGTTGCGCTTGGCTTCAAGCTCGCGCTTTCCGACCGGTAAGGCGAAACCCGCTCGCGCCATACCCCAGCGCCCGTCCGCCAGCGACCGTCCGCCCTTGCTCCAAGGCGCAGTCGGACCTACGCTAGCCGGCCTATGAACGTCGATGCCGCCGCGGGATCGCGGTACCGGCAGCGCAAGCGAGGACTCCAGGACATGGAAACAGCCGCATCGCTCATCGAAACGGATCGCCGTCACCTGATCCATCCTCTCCACCATGCCAAGGATCATGAGCAGCCCATCGTCATGGTCGAGGGGCGCGGCGAAATCCTGATCGACATCGACGGCAAGAAATACATCGACGGTCTCTCGAGCCTGTGGAACGTCAATGCCGGCCATGGCCGCAAGGAGCTGGCCGATGCGGCCGCCGCCCAGATGGCCAAGCTCGCCTTCGCCTCCGCCTATGTCGGGGCCACCAACATTCCCTCGATCCGGCTCTCGGAGAAACTGGTCAAGCTCGCCTATCCCAGCAGCTCGGCGGTTTATTTCACCACCGCGGGCGCCGAGTCCAACGAGTCCGCCTTCAAGATCGCGCGCTACTTCTGGAAGCTTCGCGGCAAGCCGAACAAGGTGAAGGTCTTTTCCCGCCTCCATGCCTATCACGGCGTCACCATGGCGGCGATGAGCGCCACGGGAATGGCGGTCTATCACAAGGCATTCGGTCCCTTGGTGCCGAATTTCCTCCAGGCGCCGCCTCCCTATGCCTATCGCTGGACCGGCAACGAGGATCCGGGAACCGGTGCGGCCGATGCCCTGGAAAAACTGATTCTGGCCGAGGGTGCGGACTCTGTCGCCGCCGTGATCGCCGAGCCGGTCATGGGCGCGGGCGGCGTCATCGTGCCGCCGGCGACGTATTTCCCGCGCCTGCGAGAGATCTGCGACCGGCATGAGGTGTTGCTGATCGCCGACGAGGTGATCACCGGCTTCGGACGGACCGGGCGCTGGTTCGCGCTCGGCCATTGGGGCGTCGAACCGGACGTGGTGACCTTCGCCAAGGGAGTCACCAGCGCCTATCTGCCGCTCGGCGGCGTCATCATCTCGCGGCGCGTGCACCAGACCATGCTGGAAGCGCCGGCGGACCAGAAGTTCATGCATGCGGCGACATATTCCGGACATCCGGCCTGCTGCGCCGTCGGGCTCAGTAACGTCGAGATCATCGAGCGGGAAAATCTCGTGGAGCGCGCGGCGATCATGGGCCGGCGGCTCCTGGCGGGGCTGGAGGGCCTCAGCGACCTGCCGTCGGTGGGCGACGTCCGCGGGCTCGGCATGATGTGCGGCGTCGAGCTGGTGGAGAACAAGGCGACCAAGGCGCCGGCCGTCGGGCTCGGCGGGCGCGTCGCGCGCGAGGCCATGGCGCGGGGCCTCATCATCCGCATCCGAGGCGGCTCCGCCAACCCGGCGATCGGCGACACGATCTGCGTCGCTCCGCCGCTGATGACGCCGAGCGAAACCATAGACCGGATCCCCCACATCCTGCGGGAGTCGATCGTCGCGGCGACGAAGTAAGCCGGCGGCGCGCCTGGAGCAAGATTGGGTCAGCTTGGATCAAACTGACCCGATCTTGCTCTACATGTTAGGATTAGAGCCTGATTCACGTCTCAAGCCGAACAGGCTTGAGACGATCAGGCTCTCGCGCCCTCTTCGCTACCGCCGGTGACTCATTTGCGCGCCTCGGGCTAAACTCGTTCGCCCATGCGCCGTCTTCACCATTTCGCCCTGCAACCGGTTTCGCGGAAGCTCCGCCTTCTCCTCAAGGAGAAGCAGCTCGACTTCGAACTAGTCGATGAGAGGCCCGGCGACCGGCGCGAGGAGATGCTGCATCTCAACCCGAGCGGCGAGGTACCGGTGCTGGTAGAGGATGACGGCAACGCCTATGCCGACAGCCAGGCCATCGCCGAATATCTCGAGGAGACCCATCCCGATCCCTGCATGATCGGGCGCAGCGCCGAGGCGCGGGCCGAGGTGCGCCGGCTGGTTGCCTGGTTCGACTTCAAATTCGATCGCGAGGTGAGCGGGCGCCTGCTGGAGGAGAAGATCGTAAAACGCATGGCGCGTAGCGGCCAGCCCGACTCCCAGGCGATCCGGCTTGCCCACGCCAACCTGCCCATCCATCTCGCCTACATCGCCTGGCTCGCCGACCGGCGCAGCTGGCTCGCCGGGGATCATTTCTCTCTCGCCGACATCGCCGCTGCGGCCCATCTTTCGGTGGTCGACTATCTGGGGGACGTCCCTTGGGACGGCCATCCCGGCGCCAAGGACTGGTATGCGCGGATCAAGTCCCGGCCGAGCTTCCGGCCGCTTTTGGCCGACCACCTGCCCGGCGCGCCGCCGCCGGCCCATTACGCCGATCTGGATTTTTGAGGGCGCCGTCTACTGCGGATTTGCCGGCGGGGTCGGCGGCAGAGCAGGCTGGACGGGCGTCGCCGCCGGGGCGGCAGGAGCAGCAGGGCTAGCGACCTTGCTCGCCTGGTCGAGCTGGAAGAGATCGGCCTTGGCCTGATTGGCGGTGGGCGTATCGGGGGCAAGGGCGATGGTCTTCTGCCAATCGGCCCGGGCGCCCGTCATATCCTTGGTCAGGCTGCGCAGGACGCCGCGCTCGAGATAGGCTTCCGCGTTGTCGGGCGCCAGGTTGATCGCCCGATCGATATCGTCCCTGGCCAGGTCGTAGCTTTGCAGAAAGCGATAGGCGCTGGCGCGGAAGATCAGGACGTCGACCCGGTCGCTGGCGAGATCATGGGCCTTGTTCAGGTCGTCGATTGCCTCCCAATACTTGGCCATGGAGATTTGGGTGACGGCCCGGTCGGTCAGCAGTTCGGCATCGTCGGGCGTGAGCGCGAGGGCGGCGGTCTGGTCCGCAAGGGCGTGCTGATTGTCCCCGGCAATGAGCCAGGCCTGGCCCGCCTGGCCGAAGAGTCCGGCGGCCAACTCCTTGCTCGTCTTCGCCTCTTCGTCGGCGAGCTTTTCCATCATGGTTGCCGCTTCGGGATAATGCCCGAGGCCGATGAGAGCGACGGCGTCGCAATGGCCGGCGGGGATGCCCCCGCCTTTGGCTTGCCAGTCCTGGGCGCTCTTCAGGGCCTGGTCGGGCGCGCTGCGGGCAAGCGTCATGCAGTCGGAATACTGCTTCGCATCCGCCACGGCCTTGGTCTGCGCCGCCGCGGCGGCATCGCCGGCGGTGGGTGTCGTCGTGCTGTCGGCATGGGCCAGCACCGGAAGCAGGGCGACCATGACCACAGCCACAAGAAGCCCGAAGGTCTGTTGCATTGTCATAGAGCCTAAAGCATTTTCCGCCGATCCTCCTACGCAGCTGTGCTGCTTCGGAGGACCGACATCAGACCCGCCGAAGCCTTGGCGTAGGCGGGAGTAGGCACCGGTTCGGCGCAGAAAATGCGACCAAACCAAAGAATCCAGATCATGTTCCGATTCAATTTGAACGGAACATGATCTGGTCCCAGAGTCGCGCGCCAGAATTCCACTCTCGCCCGTTCATTTGCAAGCTGCTTCGGCCATGGCCAGAAACCGCCTGTTCTGCTTCGGCTTCGGCTACAGCGCCGAGGCGCTGGCCGCCCGGCTGGCGAGCTCGGATTGGAGCATTGCCGGAACCTGCCGCAGCGAAGCCAGGCGCGCCGAACTGGCGGCACGCGGGATCGAGGCATGGGTCTTCGACGGCCTCAGCGGACTGGCCGATCCCGGCCGGGTGCTCGCCGGCACCACCCATCTCCTCGCGTCCGTGCCGCCGGATGCGAAGGGCGATCCCGTGCTCGTCCACCACGGCGAAGAGATCACGCGTTTGCCTGGGCTCGTTT
>DATNJA010000162.1:0-2182 GCA_035604155.1 Candidatus Udaeobacter sp.
CCCACGCAATGGACATCCTCGCCGAACAGCGCCAGCGTGAGCTGCCGCGCATCGGCAACGTGCGGATCTTCTATATGGCGGGATCGCCGATCCCTGAAGTGGTCGCCAAGGCCTTCGTCGATCAGGGCATCACGCCGCAGAACATCTACGGCATGACGGAGTGCTCATCGCACCAGTACACCCACCCGGACGACCCAAGGGATGTCTGGATCTCGACCTGCGGACGCGGTGGGCCGGCTTACGAGGTGCGCATCTGGGACCCCGCCAATCCCGACCTGGAGCTGCCGCAAGGCCAGACCGGCGAGATCGGCGGGCGTGGGGCGGCGATGATGCTGGGCTACTTCGCCAACCAGGCGGCGACGGAAAACACCTTCAACCGGTTCGGCTATCTGATGTCGGGCGACCTCGGCTCGTTCGATCCGCATGGCAATCTCCGCATCGAGGGCCGCGCCAAGGATCTGATCATTCGTGGCGGTCACAACATCTTTCCCTCGCGCCTGGAAGCCCTGGCAATCACCCATCCCAACGTCGCCCAGGCGGCCGCGTTCCCGGTGCCGGACGAGCGGCTGGGTGAGCGGGTGTGCCTGGCGGTGACGGGCAGCATCGACGCAATCCATATGCTCGATCATCTCGCCGCCGAGGGGCTGTCGAAATTCGACATGCCGGAGTGGTTCCTGGTGGTTGATGCCTTCCCGCTTACCGCCAGCGGCAAGGTTCTCAAGCGCGAACTTGCCGCGATGGCCAAGCGCGGTGACGTCTCGCCAGTCGCCGTGCGCTACATTGAAAACAAGGTTGCCAACCCATGACGCTCAGCCTGGCCAAGAAGGGCAAGTGCGCCCTGCTCACCCTGGATCGGCCGGATGCATTGAACGCGCTTTCCTTCCAGATCATCCGCGACATCGGCGCTGCGTTCGATGAAGTCGCAGGCTGGTCCGATGTTCGCGCGCTTCTGATCACCGGCGCCGGCGAAAAGTCGTTCTGTGCCGGGGCGGACATCAAGGAGCTACGCCATCGCCGCCTAATCGACCAGAAGCGCGGCGCGGAGCTCGGACAGGCGGTGTTCGCCAAGCTCGACACGCTGCCGGTCGCCTCCATTGCCCTGGTCAACGGCTACGCCTTCGGCGGCGGGGCGGAACTCGCGATGGCCAGCACCTTCCGTCTGGCGACGCCGAATGCGGTGTTCGGCCTGCCGGAGATCAAGCTCGGCCTCATTCCGGGATATGGCGGCACCCAGCGGCTCCCGCGGCTGGTCGGAGAGGCTCGGGCGCTCGAGATCATCCTGACCGGCCGCAACGTCAGGGCGGACGAGGCTGAGCGCATTGGTCTGGTCAATGCCGTGGTCCAGGGCGACCTGATCGAGGCGGGGGTCGAATTCGCCGGCCGTTTCATCCGTTACAGCCTGCCTGTTCTGGAATTCGCCCGCCGAGCGGTGCAGCGGGCGGGCGACCTGCCGTTGCACGAGGGCCTGCGAGCCGAGGCGGAACTCTCCACCCTCGCCTTCCGCACCGCGGACGCTGAGGAAGGCATGGCCGCCTTCGAAGAAAAGCGTAAGCCGGAGTTCAAGGATGGCTGAAGGTCAGGTCATCGTCACCGGCGGTTCCAAAGGCATCGGCCTGGCGATCGCCGCCGAACTCGATCGTCGTGGCGTCCCCGTGGTTTGCGTCTCCCGTTCGGGCGATGGATCCATCGGCCATTCCTTGGCCTGCGATGTCACCGACGAGGTCGCCATCCGCCGGGCCTTCGTCGAGCTTGCCGAACGCGGCCCGATCGCCGGCCTGGTGAACAATGCCGGCGTCCACATCGGCGGCCCAATCGCGAAGCTGACCACGGCGGAGTTCGAACGCACGATGGCACTGAATGTCACCGCCGTGATGGTCGCTGCCCGCGAGGTCTATCCATATCTGCGCACGCACGGCGGCCTGATCGTCAACATCGGCTCCTTCTTCGACAGGATGGGTGTGCCGGACAACCTCGCCTACTGCGCCTCGAAGGCCGCCGTCGGCGCGATGACACGCTGTATGGCGGTGGAATGGGCGCGGGACGGCATTCGCGCCGTCAACGTCGCCCCGGGTTATATCGAGACCGACCTCAACCGCGACTATCTCGCCCGGCCGAAAGTGGCGGCCTGGATCAAGCAGCGCATCCCCACCGGCGGCCCAGGCACGCCCGAGGAAGTGGCCCG
>DATNJA010000163.1:0-15749 GCA_035604155.1 Candidatus Udaeobacter sp.
GTAAGGCCGTCTCCACATCTCTATACCCCCCTCGATGGGGGAGGTCGGCGCGAAGCGCCGGGAGGGGGTGGGGCGACTACGCAGACTTCGAGCTCCACGACTCACCCCCCACCCTAACCCGCCCCCGCAAGGGGGCGGGGATTCAAGACACGCGCCTACTTCAATGCGCCACCAACCGTCGCATCGCCGCGGCGACCTCGGCTTTGCCGGCTATGGCCGCCCGGTTCAAGGGGGCGGAGACGGTGGGCGAGGCTCGACCGCCGGAGACCTGCAGGATCTCGTGGTCGAGATGGTCCAATAGCCGGGCCTGGATTTCCGAAGCGATTTGGGGACCGAGCGTGATGCCCCGCGTCGTCTGCTCGGCGATCATCACCCGGTTGGTGCGCTTGACGCTTGCCGCCACCGTCGCCCAGTCGAGCCCGTAGGGATCGAGGCTGCGCAGGTCGATGACCTCGGCGTCGATGCCCGTTTCCTCGATTGCGCCGAGCGCTTCGCCCACCATGGCGGCACTCGCCAGCACGGTGCAGGCCTTGCCCGGCCGCACGACCCGGGCAGCACCCAGCCGCACGCAGTAGTCGAGGTCGTCCCTGGGCACCGGGCCTTCGGTCTGGAACAGCTGGACATGCTCGATCACCAGCACCGGATCGTCGCAGCGCAGTGCCGCGTTCATCAGGCCGATGTAGTCGAAGGGCGTGGTGGGGGCGACGATCCGCCAGCCGGGGTAGAGCGCGAAAATGCCGCTGGGGTCGCCCGAATGCTGGGAGCCGTAGCCGGTCGCCGACGAGACGCGCACGCGGACCACGACGGGCACCGGGAATTTGCCGCCGAACATGTGGCGGACCTTGGCGCATTGGTTGAACAGCTGGTCCGCGGCGACCAGGCAGAAATCGCCGAACATGATCTCGACCACGGGGCGAAGGCCGTTGAGCGCCGCGCCGAGCGCGACGCCGGTAAAGCCGTTCTCGGCGATGGGCATGGCCAGCACCCGCTCCGGCCAGCGCTCGAGCGCGCCGCGGGTGGCGCCGCTCACCCCGCCGCGCAGGCGATGGACATCCTCGCCCATGATGACGATGCGCGGATCGCGCTCCATGTTGCGCGCCAGCACGTCGGACATGGCGGCGGCGAACTTCACCGGCGCCAGCTGGTCCGGCGCGTAGTCCGTGAGTTCGCGGAAGCGCTCGCCCTTCAGCTCGCTCAGGTCGCCGCGGATGCCGTCATCCACCGTGGCCGGATCGGGCAGCAGGTTTGCGCGAACGGCGAGCCGGTTGCTGCCAGGCAACTGCTCGGTCAAGGCCGCGGCGGCCTTTTCCACCACGGCACGGACCTTGGCATCGAGCCGGGTTGCCGCCTCGGCCGACAGCACACCGAGACGCTGAAGCTTGTCGGGAAAAGTGGCGAGAGGATCCCGGGCGAGCCAGGCCTGCTCCTCCTCCCGGCTGCGATAGCCGAACTC
The DNA here is from genome assembly GCA_035604155.1 of Candidatus Udaeobacter sp. Taxonomy (GTDB): domain Bacteria; phylum Pseudomonadota; class Alphaproteobacteria; order Dongiales; family Dongiaceae; genus DASXQK01. The sequence continues at coordinate 1,454 of DATNJA010000163.1, forward strand.
GCTGCCGGGCCGGGGTCCCATCTGGTGCAGGAAGCGATAGCAAAGCGCCTCGATCATCACCGGTCCGCCGCTTTGGGCAATGATGCGCCGCGCCTCCTGCATGGCCCGGCGCACGGCGAGGACCTCCATGCCGTCCACCTCGATGGCGGGAATGCCGAGCATGGGCCCGCGCGAGGTGAGCCGCGTCTCGCGCGTCTGCTCGCCCACATGGGTCGAGACGGCGTAGAGATTGTTTTCCAGGAAAAAGATCACGGGCAGCGAATAGAGGGCGGCGATGTTCATCGCCTCGTAGGCCGCGCCGGCCATGAGAGTGCCGTCGCCGAAGAAGCTGACCGAGACCAGGTCCCGGCCGAGCAGCTTGTCGGCCAGCGCATAGCCCGCCGCGTGGGGCAGGTTGCCGCCGATGATGGCGCTGGTGCCGGGGATGCCGCCCGGCCCATGGCGCATATGCATGGAGCCGCCGCGCCCGCCGCAGAAGCCGTTTTTCAGGCCCATGATCTCGGCCATCACGCCCTCGACCATGCCATGCATCTCGGGCGCGAAGTCCTCGGCGAGCGCGTCGTAGCCGGCGGGCGTCGCGGCACCCAGCAGCTTCGCCAGCACCTGGTGATGGGCGCGGTGGGTGCCGTTGATCTTGTCGCCCCGGCTCAAGACCGACATGGCGCCCACCGCACCCGCCTCCTGGCCGATGGCGGCATGGGCCGGCCCATGGATCAGGCCGAGACCGTGCAGCTCCAGGATCTTCTCCTCGAAGCGCCGGATGAGCAGCATCTGCTCCATCCAGCGCTGAAGGTCCTTCGGCTCCTCGGCCGTCCAGTCGGCGTCCTCAAGGTCGAGCCGGAACCAGGGCGTGTCGGTGGCGATCTTTCGGGTTGTCGTCACGGGCGAGGCCGGGACCGCGGCTCTTACCCGAACCGCTGCGCCACGACGGCCATGGCGGCGTCGGTCGCTTCCAGTGCCCGGTCGATCTCGCCGTCGCTGTGGGCGCAGGAGAGGAACATGGTGTGGACAGGATGCAGATAGACGCCGCGCTTCAACGCCTCGACGCAGAAGAGCTTGCCCTTGGCCACGTCCTGATCGTCGTCGAACAGCACCACGGGCATCTGGGCCGGGCCGGTCTGGCGAAGCTTGATGCCGTGGGATTCGGCCTGGGCCTGAAGGCCGCGGCGCAGGCGTTCGCCGGCGTGGCGCATGCGCGCAACCCCGTCGATGGCGTGAAGCTTGCGCAGAGTGGCGACCGCCGCGGCCATGGGAATCGCCTGGCACCAGAAGGAGCCGGTGGTGAAGATTTTCGTCGCCGCTTCCCGGAAACGCTCGTTGCCGGTGATGGCGGCAAGCGCGTAGCCGTTGGCGATGGCCTTGCTCCAGGCCGCCAGGTCCGGCCGCACGCCCACCAGCTCCCAGCTCCCGCCCAGATGCAGCCGGAACCCGGCGCGGACGTCGTCGAGGATCAGGGCGGCGCCGGTCCGGTCGCGGATCGCCGCGGCCGTCTTGGCGAATTCCTGCGTCGGCATCTCGTGGTCGCGGCCGAGGTCATGACGGAAGGCCGAGACCATGATCGCCGCCAGGTCCTCGCCCGCCTCATCCGCGGCCTGCTCCAGGCTGGCCGCATCGTTGTAGTCGTAGACGATCTGATGAGCGCGATCCTCCGCCGTGGTGCCGGCCGGGTACGGCGTGCACCAGGGTGCCGCGCCGTGATAGGCCTTGCGGGCGATCAGCACCTTGCGCCTGCCCGTGCCCGCGCGTGCGATGGTGAGGCAGTCCGTGGTGGCGTCGGTGCCGTTCTTGGCGAACAGGCTCCAGGCACAATGGGGAATGGTCTCGGCCATCAGCTCGGCCAGCTCCACCAGGCGCTCCGAGGGGCCGTTCATGCTGTCGCCCAGCTTGGCCTGCTCGGCCACCGCCGCCTCCACGTCGGGATCGCGATAGCCCAGCACCGTCGGCCCGTAGCCGCAGATGAAGTCGATGTATTCCCGGCCGTTCACATCCCACAGCCTGGCGCCCTGGCCACGGGCGAAGAACTGGGGATATTCCGGCGGCAGGCGGGCCGCGTTCATATGGCCCCACATGCCTCCCGGTATGACGCGCTTCGCCCGTTCGCGCAGGGCCTGGTCAGGACTGCCGGCCTCGACCTTGGTCGCCAGGTTCATGGCTTCCTCCCGTTGTCTCGCCAGGCCGGCTTGCGCGGCCTGACCGAATTCCGCTGCATTCGGCTGCATCATGTATCGGCGCCGATGCCGGGTCAAAGACCATGGGCGGCGGCGAAGCGGCGCGCCCAGAGCAAGATCGGGGCAGCTTCTATCAAGCTGACCCGTGAATCTTGCTCTACATGTCAGGATTAGAGCCTGATTCACGTCTCAAGCCGAACAGGCTCGAGACGATCAGGCTCTATGAATTTCGCATCTGGACCACGCCTGGCCGGCCCCATAAATTCGAATCCGCAGGACCTTTCTTGAGGAGAGGTCGAGGCATCGCAAACTGGGGCCCCCTTGGACGTGTCAGCCGATAGAAAGGTCTCCCTCGAGGACGCGCCAGCGCTTCCGGTCACCTGGCTGCGCCGCGAGCTCAAGGAATTCTTCATCGCCAGGCCCAGCCTGTACTGGTTCGATTTTCTCGCTTCGACGGCCTTGTTCTACCTTTGCTTCGTGGTCGCGGCCTTGCTTCCCTGGCGCCAACCCGCCAAGTACCTCGTCCTCCTGGTTGCGAGCCTCGCCCTCTACCGCGCCGTCATCTTCATTCACGAGTTGGCACATTTGCCGCAGGGACAGATGCCCGTCTTTCGATTGGTCTGGAATCTGCTCTGCGGGATTCCTCTGTTGATTCCTAGCTTCGTCTATTCCAGCCATGGCGATCACCATTTCCGCAGCTACGGCACGGCGCGGGACGGAGAATATCGGCGCTGGGGTACCGGCACCCGGATGGGGATTCTGATTTTTCCCTGGTTCAGCTTCGCAGCACCCCCGTTCTTCGTCATGCGATTCCTGTTCCTCACGCCGCTATGCTGGTTCAGCCCGTCCCTGCGGCTCTGGGTGGACGCAAGGGCCTCGTCCCTGGTGATCAATCTCGCTTATGTGCGCGATCCGCCGACGGACCAGGAACGCCCCGAATGGCGGCGGCAGGAACTGGCCGTTTTCCTCTATCTGATCCTGGTCTCGGCGGGCCTGCTCAGCGGCGTCATCCCGGTTGCTCTGGTGTTGCAGCTGTACCTCGTCATATCCGCCGTCTTGTTCGTGAACAGCTTGCGCCTGTTGACCGCCCATCATTACCGGTCCCTCGGCGAGCCCTTGAGCACGACAGGCCAGTTGCTGGATTCGCTGAATTATTCCCGGCCATCGATCCTGATCCCGCTCTGGGCCCCGGTGGGACTGCGCTACCACGCCTTGCATCATCTGTTCCCCGCCATGCCCTATCATCATCTGCGCGCCGCCCATGAGCGCATCATGACATTGCTGCCGTCGGATTCGCCTTACGCGCAGGCGAAGGGCGATGGGCTGATCGCCAATCTGGCCATCCTCTGGCGCCACGCCCTGTAAGGGGTCCGCGCCGGAGCGGATGATTTGCCGGCGCTGTCCGTCTTGTACGGAAAGCCAAGACGGTACAATGTGTCGCCCGATCGCCGATTCGTCCGAACCGGCTCGTCGAAATAATTCCATTCAGGGGAGGATAACGTGCTCGCTTACATCATGGTCGGAAGCAGCAATATCAAGCGCTCGGCCAAGTTCTACGACGCCGCGCTGGCGCCGCTCGGGCTCGTGCAGACCGGGGCCAGCAAGACTTACATCGGCTATGGCCCGAAGACCGCGCCGAAGAAGACGCAGTTCTATGTGACCAAGCCCTACAACAAGAAGGCGGCGACCTTCGGCAACGGCACCATGATCGCTTTGGCGGCGAAATCGCGGCGCGCGGTCGACGGATTCCACGCGGCCGCGCTGGCCAGCGGCGGCACGGACGAAGGCAAGCCCGGCCCCCGTCCGGCCGACGGGACCAACTATGTCGCCTATGCTCGCGATCCCGACGGCAACAAGATCTGCGCCTACCTGGCCAAGGCGAAATAGCACGAAGCGAAGGAACGCCGGATTCAGGCCGGCTGGGAGACGATCAGAGTCTGGGGCGTGGGTAGTAGCGGCAGGTATTCGGGCTCACGGAAACCCGCCGCCGCCAGCATGCGATTGAGAGCGCTCGGCGGGAACGCAGTTCCCGCCGGCGTGCTCGACAGCATGACGTAGGCGAACATCGCCGGCATCGGCGGAGAAACCAGGTCCTCGTTGGGCACGAACTCGACGATCGCCATGCATCCGTCCGCGGCCAGTGCGGCGCGCGCCTTGACCAGCGGTCCGACGCAAGTCGCCTCGTCGAAATGATGCAGGAAGTTGGGCATCAGCACGATGTCGTAGGGCCCGCCGAGGGCGACGTCGAAGGCGCTGCCGTGCAGGGTCTTGAAGCGGCTCCCTAGCCCGGCGGCCGCGGCGTTCTCCCGCGCCACGGCGAGCACGCTGTCCCAGTCCAGCGCCGTCACCTCGGCCGCCGGGAACTGGCGCGCAAACGCGATGCCGAAGAGCCCATGGCCCGCGGCGATATCCAGGATCCGGCCGGGTGCCGGCTTCCGGCCGGCGAAATGGGCGGCCGCCGCCTGGGCGGTTGGCGCCATGAAGGGCGCCATGTAGCGGGCGAAGTCGATCCAGACCGGATCGTTCGGCGCCGTGTTGGCGAGACCGACGGACCCGCCGTTGCGCACGAACCCGGCCGGGTCGGTAAGCGTCAGGCGAAGTATCTCCGGCGCGGCGAGGAACCGATGGATGTCGCCGAGAAAAGCCGGCGACCGGCGATCGAGAAATACGGCCGAGCTCGGCGTCAGCTTGTAGCGGCCGCCGGTCTTCTCGAGGAAGCCCATCACGGTCAGGTAGTCTGCCAGCGCCTGGATGCCGCGCTCGGCGGCACCAGTACGCTTGCCGATCGCCGCCGCGTCCTCCGCTCCCTCGGCAATGGCGGTGAACACATCGAGTTCGACCGCGGCCTTGATGGCGGAGGTGCGGAAATGTCCCAGCACGGCATCTCTCAGCAGCTCAGGCGAAACGTCTGGCATGGCTTCCTTCCTTGCGTTGTCGGGCATTCGGGCGCCGCGGCGGCCAACGGTCCATCCCCATCCGCCGGGGCCAATAGACTCAACCCATGGGGCGCACTTACAATCTGCCGCGCCGCGCATGGTGAAAGCAACTATCTCGGATGACCAACTGGCGATAAGGCCCGCTCTCGTCGTTCCGAGGCTTGCCATCGACTGCTACGGCCTGCGTGCCGCGCAAGACCGCAGCTGCTAAAAAGCGTTCGACAGATGCAAAGGGATGCATGGATGCGCGATCTCACTCAGTTCCCCATCACCAGGAAATGGCCCGCCGCGCATTCCGATTGCATCCAGCTCTATTCCTTACCGACCCCCAACGGGGTGAAGGTCTCGGCCATGCTCGAGGAGACCGGCCTTGCCTATGAACCCCATCTCGTGAGCTTCGAGACCAACGATCAGGCGTCACAGGAATTCCTGTCGCTCAACCCCTATGGCAAGATCCCGGCCATCCTCGATCCCGACGGTCCGGGCGGCAAACCGCTGCCGCTGTTCGAGTCCGGCGCGATCCTGATCTATCTGGCCGACAAGGCCGGGCGGTTCCTGCCGAAGGACGGGGCCGAACGCTACGAGACCATCCAGTGGCTGATGTTCCAGATGGGCGGCATCGGCCCGATGTTCGGCCAGGTCGGGTTCTTCAACAAGTTTGCCGGCAAGGACTATGAGGACAAGCGCCCGCTGAACCGGTACGTGGCCGAATCGAAGCGCCTGCTGGGCGTGCTCGACCGGCGCCTTGCGAACCGCCGCTGGATCATGGGCGAGGCTTACACCATCGCGGACATGGCCATCTTCCCCTGGGTTCGCAACCTGATCGGCTTCTACGGCGCCGGCGACCTCGTCGGCATCGCCGAGTACGCCCATGTCACCCGGGTGCTGCAGACGTTCCTTCAGCGCCCAGCCGTCACGAAGGCCTTGGATATCCCATCGCGGACCAAGCCGTCCTGAACTCAGGCAGCGCGCGCCCGCAGCAAGGGCGCGAGGCTGGCACCATAGGCGGCTTGCCAAAGAACGAAGAACGCCAGGAAGCCCCAACGGTCGTCGGCGCTGCCGAGCCCCAGGAGCGCGCCGCCGGCGGTACCGACCGCCAGAGGCAGGCCCATGGCAAGCCGAGCCGGCACCCGGAGCAGATATTTGGTCGACAGGCCGAGCAGAAGGCTGCCGATAAGACCCGCCGGCACGCCGCTGACGATGTAGGCGAGGACTTCTCCTTCGCTGTTGGAATCGCCGGTGACGATATAGAAGGCGACATGAAAGGCGCCGAGATATGCGAGCCTCGCGGCCAGTACATAACCGATCGTGCGAAGCCATGTGATCCCGGTTCGATGGCGGAGATAGGCGCCGACCAGGAGGCCGAAGACCAGGCCCGGATAGACCGCGATGGGCAACAGCATGACGCCATAGCCCTCGAGGTCGAATTTCAAGCTGCTGCTATCGGATACGTCGACGAGCAGCCAGGAGAGGGCGCCCGAGATCGTTCCCAGCACGGCGAGCATCGCCGCTGTGGGCAGATCGGCTCGTGCCGGGAGGAAACCCTCCGCGTTCATTGGACACAGTCCCCCTCGAATGCGTGAGACATATTTACCCGGCCAACGGCAAAGACGATCGGCGAACCCTATCCAGCAACCGGGACTTCCCGGCCGATCTCCGAAAGCCACCGCTCGATCCGGGCGCGGTTCACTCCCAGATCGCCTTTGCCCAGCTGGGAGCGCGAATAAAGCGCCAGGGTCGAGCGACCGCCCGCCCGATCGAAAAAGCGCACAACGATAGTATCGGGAAAGCCGAGCAGCCGGCTGCGCTGGATGTAGCGCCGCGATGCGCCCTGCTCGCTTGTCTCCACCAGGGTCAGGCGCGGCTCGGAAGCGATGGCCTTGTCGAAGGCACGGGCGAGCTCCGTGGCGCTGACCGCGAATATCGGCGGCAGGATGTCGGCCTTGGCGCTGCAAACGTCCGGGGGACAGGCGAGCGCATCGTTCGGCGTCGAGCGGCGCTGCAAGGTCTCGAAGGTAACCGGTCCCAGATCCGCCGGCCCGAACAGACTCCAGATCCGCGCCGGGCCGATGATGAGGAACCCCGCCACGCCGACCGCCACCAGAAGCAACAGGCCGGCGCCGGTCCGACAGCCCGTAGCGAAAATCGAACCGGTCAAGGCCGACGCGGGTCAGCGCTTCTCGGCCGCATGCTCCGCCGTCAATGGGCGATCTCGAACAGCCCGGCGGCACCCATGCCGCCGCCGATGCACATGGTGACGACGCCGAGCTTCGCCTTGCGCTTCGCCCCCTCGATCAGGAGATGGCCGGTGAGCCGCGCTCCCGTCATGCCATAGGGATGGCCGACGGCAATCGCCCCGCCGTTGACATTGAGCCGCTCGGCGGGGATGCCGAGCTTGTCCCGGCAATAGAGGACCTGCACGGCGAAGGCCTCGTTCAGTTCCCAGAGGTCGATGTCCTCGACCTTGAGATTGTGATGCTTCAAGAGCTTGGGCACGGCGAAGACGGGGCCGATGCCCATCTCGTCGGGCTCGCAGCCGGCCACGGCGAAGCCGCGAAAAATTCCGAGCGGCTTCAGCCCGCGCTTCTCGGCTTCCTTCAGGTCCATGAGCAGGCAGGCCGAGGCGCCGTCGGAAAGCTGGCAGGCGTTCCCAGCGGTGATGACGAAGCCCTCGCCCATCACCGGCTTCAGGGCCGCGAGCTTCTCCAGGGTCGTGTCGGCCCGCGGGCCTTCGTCGCCCGACAGGGTCACGGTTTCCTTCGACTTGGCGCCGGTCTTGCGGTCGACGACTTCCTTGACCGTCGTCATCGGCACGATCTCGTCCGCGAAGGCCCGGCGCTGCTGGCCAGCGGCATTGCGGCGCTGGCTTTCGGCGGCGAACTCATCCTGCCGGTCGCGGCCGATGCCGTAGCGCTTGGCCACCGTCTCGGCCGTATCGATCATGCTCATCCAGATCGTGGGCTTGTGCTCGGTCAGCCAGTCTTCCTTCTTGAAATTGTCGCCGTCCGGGCTCTGCACCAGACTGATGGACTCGACCCCGCCCCCCACGGTCACCTTGGCGCCCTCGTTCTGCACCCGATAGGCGGCGAGCGCGATGGCCTGGAGCCCCGATGAGCATTGCCGGTCGATGGTGGTGCCGCTGGTGGTGACCGGGAGCCCGGCCCTGAGCGCCGCCAGCCGGGCGATGTTGTAGCCCGTCGCGCCCTCGGGCATGGAGCAGCCGAGGATCACGTCGTCGACCTCGGCCGGATCCACCTTGGCTCGCTTGACCGCATGCTCGACCGCATGGCCGGCGAGCGTCGCGCCATGGGTCAGGTTGAAGGCGCCGCGATACGCCTTGCCGATGGGGGTGCGGGCGGTCGAGACGATGGCGATGTCGGCCATGGAGATTCTCCTTCGGGTGTCGCGATAGGGTTGCTAATCCGCGCCGAACTTGCGGCCGGTCTTGGCGAGGTCGAGCAGGAGCTTCGATGGCTCCCACCAATAGCCCTGGAACTGATGCAGCCGCTCGACGGTGTCGGCGACGGTCTTGAGGCCGATTTCATCGGCATATTGCATCGGCCCGCCGCGCCAGGCGGGAAAGCCCATGCCGTAGACCGAGGCCACGTCGATATCGGAAGCGCGGATGGCGATGCCTTCCTCCAGCTCCTTGGCCGCCTCGTTGATCACGGCGTAGATGCAGCGCTCGATGATCTCCTCGGCCGCGATTCGGCGGGGGCTGAAGCCGCGCCTCCGGCGATAGGCGTCGATCACGGCCTCGATGGCCGGATCCGGCGTGCCCGATCGCGCATTGGCATCGTAGCGGTACCAGCCGGCGCCGTTCTTCTGGCCGAGCTTGCCGAGCGCCACGATATCGTCCTCGATGACCGAATAGCGCACGCCCTGGGGCAGCTTCAGGCGCTGGCGCTTGCGGATCAGCTGGCCGACGTCGAGGCCGACCAGGTCGGCCACGGCGAAGGGACCCATGGGCATGCCGAAATCATAGAGGACCTTGTCCACTTCATAGGGGCTGGCGCCCTCCTCGACCAGGAACTCCGCCTCCCGCCAATAGGTGTCGAAGGCGCGGTTGGCGAGGAACCCGTCGCACACGCGCGCCACCACCGGCTGCTTGTTTATCGCCTTGGCCACGGCGAGCGCGGTCGCCAGCACGTCGGCGCCGGTCTTTTCCCCGCGCACGATCTCCAGCAGCTTCATGATGTTGGCCGGACTGAAGAAATGCATTCCGATCACGTCTGCCGGGCGCTTGGTCACGGCGGCGATCTCGTCGATGTCCAGGTTGGAAGTGTTGGAGGCGAGGATGGCGCCCTTAGCCACGATCCCGTCGAGCGCGGCGAAGACTTTTTTCTTCAGGGCCATGTCCTCGAACACCGCCTCGATGACGAGGTCGGCGCCGGCTGTGTCCTGGAGGCCCGTCCCGCCGGTGATGCGGGCGATGCGCGCCTTGGCCTCGGCCTCGGACATGCGGCCCTTGGCGAGACCGGCCTCGATCTCCTTGCGGCAATAGGCCAGCGCCTTGTCCCGGGCCTCGGGGTTGGCCTCGATCAGGCGCACCGGGAAGCCCCGGTCGGCGAAGGCCAGCGTGATGCCCCGCCCCATGGTGCCGCCGCCGACCACGGCCACATTGGTTACCTTGCGCCCGGCCAGGCCCTTGGGCAGGTCGGGTACCCGGCGCGCCTCGCGCTCGGCGAAGAACATGTGGCTGAGGGCCCGATGCTCGGCCGTCTTGACGCAGTCGTCGAAGATGGCGACCTCCGCCTTGAAGCCCTCGTCGAAGGGGAGCGTCACCGCCTTCTCGATGGCATCGATGGCGCTGAGCCGCCCGTTGAAGCCACGGAAGCGCTTTTTCACGGTTTCCCTGGCCTTGGCGAAGATCTGGGGATTGGCCTTGGCCGCCGCGATCGCATCCCTCCGGTTGCGCGCGCGCGGCAGATCCTTGCCTTTGGTTCCCTTGGCGATGATCGCCTTCGCAAACGCGATCGCCGCATCCTCGAGCTTGCCCTCCACGACCTGGTCGACGACGCCGAGCTTCTCCGCCTCCTCGGTGCCGAAGACCCGCGCACTGGCGATGATGTCCAGCGCCGCCTCGAAGCCGGCGACCCGGGGAAAGCGCTGGGTCCCGCCGCCGCCTGGAATGATCCCCAGGCCCACCTCCGGAAAGGCGAAGACCACCGCCTTGTCGGCCACCCGGTAGTGGCAGGCCAGCGCCACTTCCAGCCCGCCGCCGAAGGCCCGCGTGTGGATCGCGGCGACGACGGGCTTCTCCGAAAGATCGAGGCTGCGGTCGAAGTCCAGCCAGCTGGGCGGCTGCTCCTCCTTGCCGAACTCGGTGATGTCGGCGCCGGAAAAGAAGCTCGAGCCCCGGCAAATGACGATGCCGGCCTTGATGGCGGGATCGCGGGCGATTTCGGCCATGCCTTTGTGGAGGCCGGCCTTGACCGAATGGCTTATGGCGTTGACCGGCGGGTTGTCGGTCCACAGCAAAGCAATGTCGCCGCGACGCTCCAGGGATACAGTCTTCGAAAGTTCGGTCGTGGTCATTGCCGTCTCCATCCTGGTAGCGGCGCCGCGGTCACGCTGCCGATCCTTGCAGGTCCCGATAGCGTTCGTTGAGCTTGCCCTGGTCGGCAAAGGTGAGGGCCATCATGGTCAGGCGCTTGAAGTGATGGCCCACATCCAGGTCGTCGGTCATGCCCATGCCGCCATGGATCTGGATCGCCTCCTGTCCGACCAGGCGCGCGGCCTTGTCGACCTGGAGCTTGACCATGACCGCGTCCCGCGGATCGACCTCAGCGTCCAACGCGCCGATCCGGGCAAGTGCCGCCTGGACGTGAGAGGCCGCCATCTCGGTCGCGGCGAACATGTCGACCATGCGGTGCTGCAGGGCCTGGAAGGAACCGATCGTGACCCCGAACTGCGACCTTGTCTTGGCATAGGCGACGGTGCTGTCCAAGAGCTTGCGCATGGAGCCGACCGCCTGGGCCGCCTGGGCCAGGATCGCGAGGTCCACGGCGCGCTGGAGCAGCGCCAGGCCCTGGCCTGGCTCTCCCAGCACGGCGCTACCGTCCAATTCCACGTCGCGCAATGTCAGGTCGGCGGCCCGGCCGCCGTCGGCGGTGGCATGGGAATTGAGCGTCAATCCCTTGCTGCCGGCCGGGGCAAGGAATAGCGATATCCCGTCCATGTCGCGCGCATCGCCCGAAATCCGCGCGGGCAGGATCAAGAAGTCGGCCGCCGCGGCGTAGGCCACGGCGCGCTTGGCGCCCGAGATCGCATAGCCCGCGCCATTGCGTCGGGCCCGGGTCTCGACATGGTGAAGGTCGTAGCGCGAGCGTTGCTCGGTGAGGGCGACGCTCACGATCGCCTTGCCGGCCGCGATCTTGCCCATGAGTTCGTCGCCCGCGCTGCCCCCAGCGGCCAACAGCGGTCCTGCGAGCGCCACCGTCCAGAGATAGGGGCTGGCGAAGAGCGCCCGGCCGAAGGCCTCCATGGCGACCATGAGCTCGAGCCCGCCGCCGCCGGCGCCCCCGACGCGCTCGGGCAGAAAGGCGCCGAGCGCGCCCATTTCGGCCAGCCCCGCCCAGGCCGCGCGGCTGTGGCCGGGATCGCTTTCCGCCAGGCGCCGGCGCTCCAGCAGCGAGGCGTGCTCCTCCAGCCATCGCTGCAGGCTTTCGCGAAAGATCCGCTGGTCCTCGCCGAGAAAATAGCTTTGCTGTGTCATCTCGCCCTCAGAGTCCCAACACGGCCTTGGCCACGATATTGCGCTGGATCTCGTTGGAGCCGCCGTAGATCGAGATCTTGCGGAAGTTGAGGTAGTGCCGCGTCGCCCAGGCGGCGAAGCTGCGCGCGTCGTCGGGCGCGCGCGATGGCAGGTCCATGCCGGTCTCCTGGGCAAAGGGTCCCGCCACCCGCATGGTGAGCTCGGTCAGGCGCTGGCGGATGAGTGTGCCTTGGATTTTCAGGATCGAGGACTCCGGCCCCAGCTCGCCATTCGACTGGGGATCGAAAAGGAATCTGTATTCGGTCGCCTCCACGGCGTCCAGATCCGCCTCGAGGGCTGCGATCTCGTTCAGCATTGTGGGTTCCAGGAACAGCGGCTCGTTGCCCCTGGTCTCGGCATTGGCCAGTGCCTTCAGCCGGGTGAGGCAGGCGCGCGAGGCAGCCACTTCGGCGATCCCCAGGCGTTCCAGGGTCAAGAGATACTTGGCGATGCCCCAGCCCTGGCCCTCGGGCCCGATCAGGTTCTCGGCCGGCACTTCGACGTCCTCGAAGGTGCATTGGGCCACCCGCTCCATCCCGTCCAGCAGCACGACCGGCCTGAGCGACAGGCCCTTGGAATTCATCGGCAGCACCAGCACGCTGATGCCTTGCTGCTTCTTGCCCGAGGAATCGGTGCGGAAGAGGCCGAACATCATGTCGGACTCGAAGACCGCGGTTTGCCAGAGCTTGGCGCCGTTGATCACATAGCGGTCGCCTTGCCTCACCGCGCGGCATTTGAGCGAGGCGAGGTCCGAGCCCGAGCCGGGCTCGGAAAATCCTTGGCACCAGTGATCCTCGGCCGAGAGCACGCGCGGCAGAAAGCGCGCGTTCTGCGCCGGCGTGCCGTAGCGGATGAAGAGCGGCCCGACCATGTCGATGTTGAAGACCACCGGCAGCGGCGCCCAGGCAGCCGCCCGCTCCTGGTCGAAGATATACTGCTGCTTCAGGCTCCAGCCGGCGCCGCCATGCTCCTTCGGCCAGTTGGGCGCAGCCCAGCCCTTGGCCAGCAGGATCTTGTGCCAGCGGTCGGAGATCTCCCGACCGGCCGGCAGGCCCGTCAGCATGACGCGGCGAAGGTCGTCGGGAAGATTCTTATCGAAGAAGGCGCGGACTTCATTGCGAAAGGCGCGATCTTCTGCGGTGTCGAAGGCTTCCATCTCGTCCTCTAGCTTTCTTCGGTCTTTGTCTGTGGCAGCACCAGGGCATCGACCGCGAACGCGCCGTCGGGCCCGGCGATCAGCGGATTGACGTCGAACTCGGCGATGAGATCGCCGAGGCTCGCCGCCAGGACCGAGAAGCGTGCGACGGCTTCGGCCAGTTTGTCCAGATCAACGGCCGGACGCCGGCGGTGGCCCGAGAGCAGGGGCCGAAGCCTAAGGCGGTCGAGAAGCAGCCGCGCCCGCAGACGATCCACAGGCGGGATCGCCACCCGCCGGTCGTTCATCACTTCGATCAGCGTGCCGCCGGCCGCGACGATGACGAGGGGGCCGAACTGGCGATCGTTGATGAGGCCAAGCGCAAGCTCGACGCCGGGCTTCGCCATCCGGGCGACGAGCACCCTGGGCCCGAGGCGCCGGGCGAGATCGTCATAGGCCTCGGCCACTTCGGCTAGCGTGGCAAGGCCGAGGCGCACACCCTCCACGTCGCTCTTATGGCGGATCCCGGGCATGGCCGTCTTGAGTGCGACCGGCAGACCCAGGCGCTGTGCTGCCGCTTCAGCCTCGGCGCTGGAATGGACGACCGCATGGGCCGGGCTCTCGATGCCGAAATCGGCCAGCAAGTCGAGGCTTTCGGCCTCGTCCAGCTCGGCGCCGCTTGCCAGGCGCTTGCGCCAGCGCGCCACTAGGCCGGCGTCGGGCGGCTTTGGCGGCGAGAGCGCCGGCAGGGCGCGGTAGTCGCGATAGGCGAAGGCATGGCGGATGGCGAGGAGCAGGTTTTCCGTGCCCTCGATGCCGGGCACGCCCTTGTCCGCGATGCGAGAGAGCACCTCGCGCCCATGCAGATGGGTCCAGTGATGGGCGAGGATGACCGGCTTGTCGGTCTTGCCGTCGACCTCGACCGTGAGCCCGGCGAACTCGTCGCTCATGGGATCCTGGGCGTTGCTCACCTCGGTCATGAGCAGGCCGATGGCCGAGGCCGGATCGTCCACCACCGCCTGGAGGCAATCGCGGAACACGCCATAGGCGTCGCGGCCGGTGCCCCAGGCGTCCACCGGGTTGACCGGCTCCAGGCCGTATTCCAGGCGATTGCGCAGCTTCTGCTCGGTCTCGGCGCTGATCTTGGCGATGGGAACGCCAAGCTCGGCGGCAAGGTCGATGAACAGGCCCCGGGCCCCGCCGGAATCCAGCACCGCCGCCATGCCGCCGGCCGCCACGCGCTTCTTGCCCGACATGAGCATGGCGGTCGCCATCAATTCGTCCACCGTGCGGGCCCGCA
>DATNJA010000164.1:0-3639 GCA_035604155.1 Candidatus Udaeobacter sp.
GGCGAGCAGGCCGCGGCCCAGCGCCGGCAGCAGATGACGGGCACGGCCGACAACAACCTCAACCTTGCCCGGACCCTCGCGCTCATGGGAATGGGGCCGTTCGCCAGCGCCGCCGGCCCCTTGAACCTTTCGGGCCGGCCGGCCGGCCAGGCGGCAGGAGCGCAACCGAATGCCGCCCCGGCGGGAGCCGCGCCCGCCGCCGGCGCCGGCAACGGGGAGGGGGAAAGCGCATCGCCGCCCGGCTATCTCGACGAGTATCGCAGCTGGATGGACATCGCCCAGCACATGGCGATGTTCGGCGGGTCCGACGCGATGATCAACCTGTACAAAGCGCGGGCGGAGGATTCGCCCGGCTTCATGGTCTACAAGCAGCAGACGCAAAACGGCCTGCAGCTCGCGCCCGACGGCCAGACCTGGATGAACCCCGACGGGTCGCTGAATGCCGCCGCGACGAAGGCCGGCGCCACGGCGCTGGCGCAGGCGCTCAACGCCAGGTCGGACCTCAGGCCCGGCAGCACGGCAACGATCGACGGGCGGATGGTGGCCGAGGCACCCACCCTGCAATCGGTCACCGACCCGAAATCTGGCCGGAAGACCTGGGCCAACATCTATCCCGACGGGCGCATCGTGCCGCTCGCCACCGGAGGCAACGAGGCCGCGCCAATCTCCAGCGCCTCGCCTTCGGCGGGCGCGGCGACATCCGGCGGCACTTCGCCTTCGGCGAGCGCGACGACGACAGACAGCCTGCCGGCTTCCTTGTGGACCGCGCAGCAGTATGTCGAGAGCCATTTCGATCCCAAGGCCATCAGCCCCACGGGCGCGACGGGGCCCGCGCAGTTCATGCCCGCCACCGCCAAGCAATATGGCGGGAACGGCACCGAGGCGCAGCAGGCCTATATGGGCGATCTCTATCGGAAGTATGGAAGCCTGCCGGTCGCGCTCGCGGCTTACAACTGGGGCCCGGCCAATGTCGACCTGTGGCTCGGAAGCGGCGGGGATCCGCAGAAGCTGCCGGCACAGA
Source organism: Candidatus Udaeobacter sp. (assembly GCA_035604155.1). Taxonomy (GTDB): domain Bacteria; phylum Pseudomonadota; class Alphaproteobacteria; order Dongiales; family Dongiaceae; genus DASXQK01. Next base: position 1,022 of record DATNJA010000164.1, read on the forward strand.
CCCGGGCCTATATCGCCAACGTGCTGGACCTCACCGGCCGTGGCGGCGCAGGCACCGGCCCGGCAGCCGGCCCGGCCGGCGCCGAACACGACGGGCAAGGATCGGGCGCCAAACCTCAGTGAGCGGCGAGGCCACTACTTGGTGAACTCGAAGAGCCCGTAGACGTGGCCGAGCCTCTCAACATGGATTCCCCGATCTCAATATTCCAAGACCGCCAAGTCGCGCTTGTAGACGTCCCTGATTCTGGAATCGATGCCGCGATAGCGGTCGTGGATGTCAGTGCTACGACGATGATTGAGCCTGCTGACATAGGCCAGGGAATCTTTCGGGAAGTATCCTTCTTCGGCCAGCCGCGCCAAGTCCTCCGCCAAGGTTTCGCATCGGGCGACCTTCACCGGCAGCATCTCCAGCGCGCAAATCGCATACTGCGGCCTGAAGTGATGGTCGACGTCCTCGACCGGCTGGCTCTCGACGTAGTCGAGAAGCAGATCGGGGGTGAGCGCCTTGTCAGCGTCCAGGCCGAGAGCGCTCCTCACCGCCGCTGCGAAGACCCCCTCCCGACTTTCCACGATCGATTGATTATAGGCGGACCAGAACCGGTCCACCGGATGCCGGACCACCGTGAATGCGACGCGTGCGCCTGACCGGAAATCCGCCGGCACGCAACCGACCTGCAGCGTGTTGCGCAGCTGCGACATGAACGCTGGAATGCCGTCCACCGGCAGCACCGGTTCACGAACCTTCGCGATGGCGGCCAGGACGGAAGTGTTCGCTGCCTTGGGGACCGGGATGTAGAAGGCCCCTGTTTCCTCCACATGGAGGAGGGCCTTGGTTACATGCGATTGCGGAATTCCCTTGCTGCGCCATTCGGCCTCTTCGCGGAGCCAGGCGAGCCGCGTCCGGTATTTCATCGAAAAGGGCGCCGCGATCAGCGAGCGAAGCAAGACGGTTCGCTTCTTAACCAGGCCCAAACAATTGCTTGCCCCGCCGGATTTCCGGCGCCTCGGCGGGGCCCCCTCGGAAAAAGACAATTGGCCGCTCCTGTCCCCTCGAAGGGTGGGCCATGGCGGGTGCGGCGCTGCGCCGAAAACGGCACAAGGAGGAGGCAGCGCAGAGTCGCGCTCCGCCTTCTCGGCTCCCGCAACAGCCTCTTCAGCCATTGGCTTTGGAACCTGCCGGCCGCAAATCATCCGCGTTTATCGCCGCCATCTTGGCCCTGGAACCCCCTACCCGATCGCCCCGGCGAACAGAAACGTTCGCCAGGGACCGCTTATTCCACGGACGGCGCGGGATTTTCCTGCGTCGAGCCAGGCATTGGCTGACCGTCCAATTTATAGGGCCTTTCGGTGGGCTGCAATCCAAGGCCGGGCGCGGGCTCCGCCGGTGGCGGCCTTAGCTACGCTGGAATGCGGCCAAACCTTGTCATCTCGTCAGGTCGCCGCCTGGCCGGCCGGCCACCCCGCTTCCCACCCGTCTGGGCAGTCAGCTCTGCGTGAGCGGCGAATGAATGCGGTCCGAGCGACGCCCCGGACCGAGGCGGAGCGCCGCCTCGACAGCGGCGCGATCTGTCAACTCTCCCCGACGCTCGCCGACCAGCGAAACCGACAACCGGCGCAGCCCTTGGGCGGCCCGATCGACGCGATATCCGCGAAGCCTGACGTAGAGCCGGAGGGAAAGCGCAGGCCGCCTGGCCAGCGCTTCGAGGCGCCCGGCTTCTTCGCCCAGATCCCGGCACGCATCGCCAAGAGCATTGAGCGCCTCGATATCGTCGTTGCCGGCGAGGCGGGCGGCGGTGTTGCGCAAGGAAAAGGCGACCACGAGGGAAGCCTGGACTTCCCGTCGGCAATCCATGAATTGCCGGATGGGCGACAGCAGGCGGTCCCCGATCCACAGGCCCGCGAGGACCGTCGCCAAGGATGCTGCGCCGGCAAGGTCTGATCCTGGATGAACGCTTCCCGGCATGGTCACCCACCCGGCTGTGGCGAAGTTTGCTTACGGCGCCGCGTTTCGGCCGCCGTCGCGACGCTGGCGGCCCATCGGGCAATCATACGCGTCAAAACGTCGAATCACTTCGCCAAATTGCAAGGCCAATTGCTGTCGATGGCAGGCAGTTGCCGATCTCACCAGTTGCTGAACTGGCCATGATCCTGTCCATTGCCCGTATCGTACCAGTTATCCGTGTAATAATTGTCACCGGGCGGCGGATAGGGAATCATTTCGTTGGGCTGCACGGTCCCGGTATTCGAGCCGGAATCGGGGCTGAAGCCGAGGCTCGGGGAATAGCTCGCTCCCTCCGTCGTGCAACCTGCCAGCAACCATGAGATCAAGACCACCGGCAGCAACAGCTTGCTGATGCCTGACATGTCCCACCTCGCAAAAGGTCGAGGGCGGTGTTCAACTTGCGACACTGGTGACGCCCAAGCTGACGCTCAAGGCGTGCCACCAAGATTCCCCGAGGATTCCCCGAGATCGCCGCAAAGGTCTCCCTAGGGTCCATGCCGGCGAAACAAATTCATGACCGCTGCTGCAAGGGCGCGAACGCCCAACCACTCTTGGCTCGGAGAGCAGCCTGAGGCAGGGATGCCCCGAGACAGCGGTGGAGGCATGCCGTTGTCACG
>DATNJA010000165.1:0-23100 GCA_035604155.1 Candidatus Udaeobacter sp.
ATAAGCTCCATCGCTTCGACAAGGACATCGCCGATCTCGGCCATGTCAGCCATGTCAGATTCAACATCCATCCCGACGGCGGCGTCAGCCGCCTGCGCCTGTGGGGCGAGCTGGCATGAGCGATACGGCGACCCGCCTGCGCCTCGTGGCGGCGCCATTGACAGCGGCGGCCTTCGCGCCTTTCGGCGACGTCATCGAGACCGAAGGGCGGACCCATTATCCCATCAACGCCGGTACGGCCCAGCGCTACAACGACCTGGCGAAGGTAGAGGTGAGCGCGGCCGGCGGGCGCCCGTTGATCAGCATCTTGAGCGCTCAACCGGTGGCGCTTCCTCTACGCTTGCGTCTCATGGAGCGCCATCCGCTTTCGAGCCAGGCCTTCATCCCCCTCTCGTCCACGCCCTTCCTCGTCGTCGTAGCACCGCCTGGCACGCTCGACATCGATTGCATCCGGGGCTTCCGGAGCAACGGACGCCAGGGCGTCAATTACCGGACCGGCACCTGGCACCATCCCCTGCTGGCGCTCGAGCGAACAACCGAATTCCTGATCGTCGATCGGGGCGGTGAAGGCGCCAACTGCGATGAATATTCGCTGGGGCAACGGGATATCGTCGTCACGCTTTGATTGGCCCATGAGGTTCGCCGTGCTCAGCCGAAGAAATCTGTTCCGCTATTGCAATGCGCTCGGCCTGGCTGGATTGCTGGGCCTTGCCGCGGTCTCGGCGTCGGCCGCTTCCCTGCCGCCGGTCGAGGCCGAGCACGGCATGGTGGTGAGCACCCAGCGCCTGGCCTCGGCCGTGGGTCTCGACATCCTCCGCCAGGGCGGAAATGCCGTCGACGCGGCGGTCGCCGTCGGCTACGCGCTGGCCGTCGTCTATCCCTGCTGCGGCAATCTGGGCGGTGGCGGCTTCATGCTGATCCACCTGGCGAGCGGGCGCGACACGGTCATCGACTTTCGCGAGACCGCACCTCTGGCCGCAACGCCCGATATGTACCTGGACGCCAAGGGCCAGCTCGTGCCGAACGCCAGCACCGACGGCTACAAGGCGGTCGGCGTGCCGGGCACGGTGCTCGGTCTCGACACCGCGCTTCAGCGGTACGGAACGCTGCCGCGGGCGAAGGTCATGGCGTCGGCGATTGCGCTCGCCGAACAAGGTTTCGAGCTGTCGCAGCAGGACGTGAACGTCCTCGACAGCCGCACCGATGATTTCGCCAAGGAATCCAATGTCGCCGCCATTTTCCTCAAGCCGGGCAAGCTTCCCTACGGGCCCGGCGACCGGCTCAGCCAGCCGCAGCTGGCGGCGAGCCTCCGGCAGATCGCCGCCCAGGGGCCAGATGCCTTCTACAAGGGCCCGATCGCGGCGGCGATCGTCGAGGCCAGCAAGGCCCAGGGCGGGATCCTGGCCCTCGAGGATTTCGCCCGCTATTCGGTCGTCGAGCGCGATCCCATCCGCTGCTCCTACCGCGGCTACCAGATCGCGGCCGTACCCCCGCCCAGTTCCGGCGGCATCACGACCTGCGAGATTCTCGGGATCCTCGGCGGCTACAAGCTCGGCGATGCCGGCTTCCATTCGGCCGCATCGGTGCATCTGATGGTCGAGGCCATGCGCCATGCCTTCCTCGACCGGAACAGCCGGCTGGGCGACCCGGCCTTCGTAACCAACCCGGTGGATCGGCTGATTTCGGCCGACTATGCCGGCAAGATTCGCGCCGTCATCGATCCGTCGAAGGCGACGCCGTCGAGCGCACTCACCCTCGATAGCCCGCCCCATGAGGGCAACCAGACCACCCACTATTCGGTCGTCGACGCGGCCGGCAACGCCGTAGCGGTCACTTACACCATCAATAACTATTTCGGCGCCGGGGTCATCGCCGGCGATACCGGGTTCTTCCTCAACGACGAGATGGACGACTTCGCCCCCAAGCCTGGCAGCGCCAACATGTTCGGCCTGGTTCAGGGAAAGGCGAACGAGGTGCAGCCCGGCAAACGGCCGTTGAGCTCCATGAGCCCCACGCTCGTCACCAGGAACGGCCGGCTTTTCCTCGTCCTGGGCAGCCCGGGCGGACCCCGCATCATCACGGCCGTCGCCGAAGTCATCTGCAACGTGGTCGATTTCGGCATGGACATCCAGGCGGCGGTGGACGCGCCCCGCTTCCACCATCAATGGCTGCCCGACAAGATCTATGCCGAGCCCTTCGCCTTTTCCGCCGACACGGCCGACAAGCTCTCGGCCATGGGATATCGCATGACGGTGCAGACTCCCTGGAGCGCGGTCGAGGCCATCGAGGTCGGTCAACCGGCAGAAACATTGGAGGTGAGCGGCACGGCGCCCCACGACTCCGCCATCTCGACCCCGCTCCGGCCTGGCCATCTCTATGGCGCCAATGACAGCCGCCGGCCGGGTGGTGCGGCGTTGGGTTATTAGCTCTCGGCCTTCTGATCCGGCGCGATGCGCCAGGCGAGCAGGAATGCCGCCCCCAGGAGCAAGGCCGCCAGCAGGAAGGGCGCTCCCGGCAATTGGAAACGCTGCAGGCCGCCGATGAAGGCAGCAAAGACGCCGGTGAAAAGCCCCGGCCCGATGAGGCCGGCGATTCCCTGGAGGCTGCCATTGGCACCTTGGAGCCGACCTTGCTCACCCGGGCCTACGAGACGAGTCATCAGCCCCTGCAGGGCCGGGTTGGAGAGTCCCCAGAGCGACATGATCGGCACGCCGACCCAGAACACCGGTCCCACGGGCGCCAAGCCGAATGTGGCGAAGCCCATCGCGCCCGCCAACAGCCCCAGGCCGAGCGTGCGCCGTTCCCCCAGCCACCCGACGACCCGGCCCACGAGGCCCGCCTGGACGATCATGGAGCAGGCCCCGACGCCGGCCAAGGTCAAGCCCACCACGCGCTCGCTCCATCCGTAGCGATAGGTGGCATAGAGCACGAAGGTGCTGGGCAGCACGACATGCGCGAGCTGGCCAAGGAAATGCACGCCGGCAAGTCCGATCAGGCTGGGGTGCGAGCGCAGCAGAACCAGAGATCCGAAGGGATTGGCCATGCGGAACGTGAATGCCGTGCGCTTATCGGGCGGCAGGGATTCGGGCAGGATCAAGAGGCCGTAGCAGCCATTGGCCAGGCTGAGGGCTGCGGAAAACCAGAACGGCAGGCGCTGACCGATCTCTCCCAACACGCCGCCCAGCGCCGGGCCCAGGACAAAGCCGACGCCGAAGGCAGCTCCCAGCATGCCGAAGCTCGCCGCCCGCTTTTCCGGCGGGGTCACATCCGCGATATAGGCGTAGGAAGTGCTGATGCTGGCCGAGGTGATGCCGGAAACGATGCGCCCGAGGAGGAGCCAGCCGAGACTGGGTGCCAGCGCCATCACCAGATAGTCGAGGCCGAGGCCAAAGTTGGAGGCGAGCACCACTGGCCGGCGGCCGAACCGGTCCGACAGCGCGCCCTGGACCGGCGAGAACAAGAACTGCATCAGGGCCCAGGCAGTGCCGAAGATTCCGAAGACTTGCGCGGCCTCGGCCGTGTTGTCGCCGCTGAGCGTGACGATGAGACGCGGCAGAACGGGGATCATGCTGCCGAGCGCCAGCATGTCGAGCAGGACGGTCACGAATATGAAAGCGAGCGCCGCCCGGCGCCGCGGCGGCGTTTCTGCGTCGATCACGGCCGCTTCCCTAGCCAGAGCATGTCGGGACGTTGGTTCCGCAGATCTGCGCGGCGGTCCGGGCGATCGCCGCAGATTCGCCACGGGCGTCGAGCCGGTGCCATTCGATGGGCTCCGGGTTTCGCTCGAGCTGCTTCAGGAGCACGTCCACCGTGGCGTCGGAAGCGTCGCGGGTTCGGGACCGAAGCCTGGCTTCCAGGAATTCGACCGGCGCATCGAGCCACAATCCGGTGAAGGGAACGCCGGCCGCCTTCGCCAGCGCCGCCGCCCAGGCACGATCTTCGGGCCGGTCGAACACGGCATCGAGGATGACGCTGATCCCGGCCTTCAGCAGACGAGCCGCCTCGTCGGCGAGCGTCTCATAGACCTTCTGGCTGACGTCGGGCGCATAGGCCTCGGCCGGGAGCCGCGATTCCGGCGCCACGCCCATCAGTCGTTTGCGCAGCACGTCGCTGCGCAACAGACGAGCGCCCGGCGGCGCACCGATGCCGGGTGCCAGCGCCGCGCCCAGGGTCGATTTGCCCGAACCGCTGCGGCCGCCCACGGCCACAAGCTTCGGCCTCACCGGATCGAGCAGCGCTGAAGCCAGCTTGAGGTAGCGTCCGGCCTCCTCAGCCATGCCATGGCGTCTTGCTTCATCCGCCTGGGTCTCGCGAGCCGCCGCCGTCACATGGGCCCGGATGCCCGCGTGGATCGATTGGAAGAGCGGGAGCGTCGCCACGCCCTCGACCTCCGCCTCGCGGTCGCAGTAACGGTTGAATACGACGTTTGAAAGAACCACCAGGCCCTGGTGCTGCAGGTCCATCAGCAGGAAGGAGAGATCATAGAGCACGTCGACGCAGGCGATCGGCCGGCTGAACTCGATGCAGTCGAAGAGCAGGGGTCGCCCTTCCACGAGGCAGATGTTGCGCAGATGCAGGTCGCCGTGACAGAGGCGCACCTTGCCCGCGAGCCTGCGATCCTCCACGAGTTGCTTCATCCGCTCGAGCCGTTCCCGGCTGCGGCGATCGAGATCTCTCGCGCTGTCCGGCGCGAACAATGCCGGCGTGTAGAGCGCGAGATTGGCAGCGTTGCCATCGAGCACTTCGCTCAAGCCCGCATAGCCGCCGAACGCCTTGTCGATCTCGGCCTCGCGGTGAAATGCGGCGATACCATCGGCGAGATCGCGCATCAGCCTGGCGTCGAGAGCGCCGCGGGCCGCCAGATGGTCGAACAGCGCATCCTGATCGAACCGGCGCATGACCACGACCGTATCGATCGGCCGGCCCTCGCCGGCGAAGCCGAGCCGGCCATCAGGACGCCGGCGGATTTCGCGCGTCTCCAGATAGAGTTCGGGCGCCGTCCGGCGATTGAGGGCAAGCTCGGCGGCGCAAGCCGCCGCGCGCAGCGCCCTCGTCGAATAGTCGAGATAGCTGAACTTGACGGCCCGCTTCAGCTTGTAGGCCAGGTTGCCCGCGAGGAAGACGGCCGAGATGTGGGTATCGATCCGCTCCACACCGCCCGCCGGCAGGCCATGGGTCGCGGGATCGGCAAGAAAGGCCAGGGCCTCGCCCTGATCCTCGGCGATCATCGGCGCCTCAGCCGCGCCCCTCGAAGCCGCTCAGAAGATTGACAGTGTTGAGGCCGATCTCCGCCACCGCATAGCCACCTTCCATGACGAAGAGAGTTGGGCGGCCGAGGCCGGCGATCATGGCGCCGATCTTGATGTAGTCCTCGCTCTCCAGCTTGAACTTGGAGATGGGATCGGCCTTGAAGGTATCGACGCCAAGGGAGATGACGATCGCGTCCGGACCGTAGGCGCCCATGCGCCGGATGGCGTCCGCCAGGGCCTCGCCATAGCGGGCCCAGCCGGTTCCCGCCGGCATGGGGTAGTTGGCGTTGAAGCCCTCGCCGGAGCCTTCGCCCGTCTCCTCGGCATATCCCAGGAAATAGGGATACTCCTCTGCCGGATCGCCGTGGAGGGAAAGGTAGAACACGTCGGAGCGCTGATAGAAGATCGACTGCGTGCCGTTGCCGTGGTGGTAGTCCACGTCCAGGACAGCCACCCGGGAAGCCCCTTGATCGCGGAACGCCTGGGCGGCGATAGCTGCGTTGTTGAGGAAGCAATAGCCGCCGTAGTAGTCCCGCGCCGCGTGGTGGCCCGGCGGCCGGCAAAGAGCGAAGGCGGCTTTCTCCCCGCCGGCGACCCGCTTCTGGGCGGTCAGCGCCACATCGACCGCCGCACGGGCCGCGATCCAGGTGCCGGCCATGATCGGCGTGCTGGTATCGAAGCAATAGTAACCGAGCTGGGCACTCACGCAGCGCGGCAGGACACGGCGCATGCAAGGGGCGGGCCATGTGCCGGGAATGGCGTCCCAGTCCCCCTGCTCCCCGGACCAGCGATCCCATGCGGATTCGAGAAAACCAACCAGCTCCGCACTGTGGATCTTGAGGATCGGGTCCGTGCCGAAAGGCTCCGGTGCGAGAACCTCGCCCAGGCGGGTTTCCCTGACCCTGGCCAGCACGGTGTCGGCGCGGCGCGGCATCTCAAAGGTCGGGACCAGCTTGCCGCGGAAAATCTCTCCCCGGCTGTCGTGCCGGCGATGGGTATCGGTATAGACTGTCAGCATGGTGCCTCGTCGACTGTGAAGTTGAATCGCAGCCGATCATGGGCCGGTCCGCGACCGGCGCACAATGCAACATTTGCCGGCCTGGGCCGACGGAATTTGCTCTACTGTGCGCCGATCGTGTAGGTGGACTTCGAGGGGTTTCTGCCAGGGTGGGCGGCGTGGCGAATGGGAAGCAGTCGGGCGAGCGCGCCGATTCGGTTGCCAGCGCCGACCTTCGGTATTTGATCGAGCATATGTCGGAGGGGTTGGCGGTTTACGATTCCGCCGACCGTCTGGTGCTGGTGAGCCGGCTCTATGCCGAGTACCACGCTCCCCTCGCCGATCTCATGCATCCGGGCGTCGACTTCGAGGAGCTATTGCGCGCCGGCGCGGCTCGCGGATTCTACGCCGAGCCGAGCGAAGATGCGCCGCCGTTCGTGGAGCGCCGGCTCGCGGCCCATCGGGCTGCCAAGGGCGAGACCATCTTGTTCGCGGTCTCCGGCGACCGCTGGTTCAAGGCGCAAGACCACCGCATGCCCGGCGGCGGAGCGCTGGTCGTCCACAGCGAGGTAACCGTACACGTTCACCGCGAGCGGGCGCTGCACGAGAGCGAAGAGCGGCTGCTGAGCCTCGCCAAGAACCTGCCCGGCCTGGTCTTCCGCCGGGTCAGATCGCCGGACGGCAAGACCCGATACGTCTATCTCAGCCCCCGCCTGAAGGAGATGCTGGGCGTCGCTCCGGAGGAAGTCATTTCGGGCGCCGTCGAAATCGCGGAACTTATCGTCGCCGAAGATCGCCAGCGATTTGCCGACGCTCTCGAGACTTCGGCCGCCAAGCTGTCGCCCATCGCCATCGAGCTCAGGCTGCTGCACCGGCCGGATGGCGCCTTGCGCTGGTGGCAGCTGCATTCCACGCCGCGACGCCGGTCCGACGGTACCGTGCTATGGGATGGCATCGCCCTCGACATCACCGACCGCAAGGCGGCCGAGGAGCGCCTGCACCAGGCGCTCAAGATGGAGGCCATGGGTCATCTCACCGGCGGCATCGCCCATGACTTCAACAATCTGCTGGCCATCATGCTGGGAAATGCCGAGCTGCTGGCCGAACGGGAAGAGAGCGGCGATCCTTCCCGCCGGGCCATGCTGCAGCACATCGTCGATGCCGGCGAGCGGGCCGCCGAACTGACTCAGCGCCTCCTGGCATTCGCCCGGCGCCAGCCTCTGGCTCCCCGCACGGTCGATCTCAACGCCCTGCTCGAAGTCATGAAGCCCCTGCTCAAGGGCGCGCTTGGCCGCGGCATCGAGGTGGCGCTGGATCTGCATCCCGGCCTCTGGCGGGCGGAGGTGGACCGCGACCAGGTCGAGAACGCGATCATGAACCTAGCTTTCAACGCGCGCGACGCCATGCCGAATGGCGGCCGTATCTTGATCGCCACCGGCAACCAGACGATCGACGCCGCCCGCGCCGAATCCTTCGGGGGAATCCGCCCTGGGCCCTATGTCGAGCTCCGGATCTCCGACAACGGCACCGGCATGGCGCCGGAAGTGGCCGCCCGGGCCATCGAACCGTTCTTCACGACCAAGGCTGTCGGCAAGGGCAGCGGTCTCGGGCTCAGCATGATCTTCGGCTTGGCCAAGCAGTCCGGCGGGCATCTCAGCATCGACAGCGCGCTCGGCAAGGGCACGACCGTGAGGCTCTATCTGCCCAAGGGCAAAGCCGATGCGCCGGACCAGCCTTCCGGCCAGCTTGCTGCCGAGTCAGTCTTGCCGGCTGGCTTGAGCGTGCTCCTGGTCGAGGACGACGCTGCCGTGCGCAACACCGTCGCCGGCATGATCTCGAGCCTCGGCTATCGCGTCGTAACCGCGCCCGATGGCGTCGCCGCCCTTTCGCTGCTGGAGGCCGAGCAGGCGCCGGATCTGCTGATGACCGACGTGGTGATGCCGGGCGGCATCGACGGGCTTGAACTTGCGCGGTGCGCTCGGGCGCAATACCCGCATCTGCGCGTCCTGCTGGCCTCGGGCTACAACCATGGCCTCAATTCCGGCGAGCAGGAGCCGGAACCCGGCATCCGCCTGATCGGCAAGCCCTTCCGGCTTAGCGAACTCGCCGAGGAGCTGCGCCGGGCTCTCGGCGAAGCCTAGTTTCGCGAATCCGCCAGCCTCACGGGCTGGCTTGATCGAGGTCCGCCCGCTGTCGAGCTAGGCGCGGCCATAGACCGGAACCACGGCGCCGCGTGTGACCCGATTGTCTGGTGAAGCGAGGAAGAGGATGGTACGCGCGACCTCCTCCACTTTTGGCCATTTCTCATGATCGGCCTTGGGCATGCTCTGGCGATTGGCCGGGGTATCCATGATCGAAGGCGCCACCGCGTTGACCAGGATGCCTTCGCCCGCCAGCTCCTCGGCGAGCGCGGCCGTCAACGCCGCCACGGCAGCCTTGCTCGCCGTATAGGCGGTCATCTTGGCGCCTGTCCGCCATTCCAGCGCCGCACGCGCCGCCACGTTGACGATCCTTCCCCCGGCACCTGTCCCCCGCATCGCCGCGGCAGCCGCCCGGCAGCACAGGTAGCAGCTGACCAGATTGGTCTCGATCTGGCCCATGAGCAGCGCCCGGTCCGTCTCCGCCATCGGCGCGAAAGCGAAGCCGCCGGCGATATGGATCGAGGCCCAGAGCTTGGGAACTGTGTCATAGAGTCTGGCGACCGTCGCTTCCTCGGCGAGATCGCCCGCGGCGACGAGCTTGACCTGGGCGTGACTGCGGAACGCGAAGCGCGCGGCCTCGGCCTCGTCGCGATAGGGCACTTGGCACTGGGCACCGGCCGCGACGAGGGCCCCGACCACGGCGCTGCCGAGCGCCCCGGTGCCGCCGGTCACCACCACATGACGATCGCGGTAGTCCATACTCCGCCCTCCGAAAGCTGCCGTGGATCGAACCGAAGACGCTCGCTCGCCGATAATAGAGAGGGCCGCGTCTGTCCGCTAGAACGGCGACGCCATTCAAGCATTTGGACAGCAATCTCCAACGCGGTGGCCCAAGCGACGGCGCCCTGGGCTTTCCGGCGTGAATCCCACACAATGAACTTCGCAAGAAAAGCCGGTCTCAGTCGCAACCTTGGCCTGGACGCAATCTACAGTCGATATTGCGATGCGCATCTCGATCGTCATCGCCTGCTTGAATGCCTCGCGGTTCCTTGACCGGTGCCTTGACGGCATCCTCCAGCGGCAGTGCCTCGACATCGAGGTGGAGGTTGCCGACGGCGGCTCCCACGACGGGACGGTGGAAATACTGCAGCGTCTCGCTGCGGCGATGGGCAGCGCCTTGATCTAGTTCTCCAGGCCCGATAGTGGAATCGCCGAAGCCTGGAACTGGGCGATCGGCTTGGCGACCGGCGACTGGATCTTGTTTCTGGGTGCCGATGACCGCCTCGCCTCTCCCGATGTCATCGCCCGTGCCGGGATCGTGCTTGCACAAGCGCTGCCCGGTCATCGCGTGGTGTATGGGCAGGTGGACTTGGTTGGCGCAAATGGCGAGGTTGTCGGCAACCTGCACCGTCCATGGTCGCCGCCGGAGTTTTACGGCTGCCGCTACAACCTGCCCCATCAAGCGGTGTTCCACCACCGGAGCCTCTTCACGGAATTCGGGCCCTTCGATACCAGCCTGAAGATCGCGGCCGCTTTCGATTTCCTGTTGCGCGCCCTCGCTCATTCCGAACCGCTCTTCATGCCTGGTCTCACTGTCACGCGGATGCAGATCGGCGGGCTCTCGAACAACCGCTTGAACGCGCCCGCCTTGGTGTGGGAGGAGCTGCGTTTGTACCGGCGCCATGTCGGCAGCGTTCCCTGGCTGCATCTTTGGTGGCTGGCAAAGGCCTGGGTCAAGTATGCGCTGTGCCGAATCGGCGGCGATCGCCTGGCGCTGAATACGACCAACCTCTATCGCAAGCTCATGCGGGGGGAAGGGCCTCTGCGCTATTGATCGCGGCCTCAGAACGCCGGCCGTCGCCGCGACACCCGGACTTCAATGCGAACGCAAGGACAATCGGCGCCGCATTTCCTTTAGGGGTGCCTTGATCCGCCACGGCAGGCGACGCTTCAGAATGCTGCCCGCCGAGGCAGTCAGGCCTATCAAGGATGTCCCTTCGAGTTCATGGTCGACGAGCTGCCTCGCGAAATCCTGGCATAGGCCTTGCCAGAGCGCCTCACGAAATCCGGGCCTGGCGATCGCCTCGCGCCATCGCGTCAATTCCGCGGCCATTTGCGCATTCGTCAGATGCGGGCGCTGGTGCGTCTGCGTGCAGATCGCGGTCGGGACCATGACGGACTTCGCCCGGCACCAGGGTTGCGACAGGAATTGGCGCCACATGTAAAGATCGGTCCACGGAAACTCGGGCGGGGTCGTGCGCCACCCCTCCGGCAGCCGGCGATAGGCGGCCAGCGTGTGCCCGGCGAAGGTTAGATCGAACCCGTTGAACATCTCGCTCAACAGCCGTTCTCGGAACGCCGGATTTTCCAGGTCCGCCGGCCGCGCGAAAAGCTCGCCTGCCGCATCGACGCCCAGATGAAGGCTGTGGCCGAAGTCGGCCATCTCAAGCAGCGCGTTCAACGTCTCGAGATGATTGGGCATCCACACGTCGTCGTCGCCGAGATAGGCGACGAATCGCCCGGTGCCTTCTCCCAGCGCCACGTGGCGGTGACGTTCGCCCTTGCGCGGTCCCTTTGGGAAATCGAAGAAGCGGATTCGACTGTCCCGCGCCGCCAGTTCGCGCGAGGCGTGACGCGTCGCTTCGCCTACGCCGTCTCCGACCACGAACAGCTCGAAGTCCTGCAGGCTCTGCTCCTGCACGCTTGCGATGGCCAGGGGAAGCGTTTCGGCGTGATCGTGGGTGGGGATCAGCACCGTGGCCGCGGGCATTCCGGGCTTTTCCTCACAAGCTCGCTGGCACGCCGCCGGCCGCTTCGAATTGGCGGAGCAGAGTTTCGAAGTCCGGCAGGTCCAGATCGCGCGGCAACAAGACTGGCTCATTGACGGGCCAATCGATGCCGAGCGTCGCATCATCATAACGGCAGCCCATCTGGTCGGTGCCATCATAGGGGTGGCTCAAGCCATACAGATAGATCATTGCTTCATGGGCGAAGATGCCATGGGCAACACCCGGCGGCACAATGACCACCTCTGGCTTGTCGCCCACCGCCCCGATCACCATGCTCTGGCCGAAGGTCGGCGACCGGCGGCGCAAATCCGCCAATCCGTAGGTCGCTTTTCCCTGAACGACTATGAGATAGTCGAATCGCAACCTATGAACGTGGACGCCGCGCAGAACCCGCGCTTTGGTGGTGATGAAATCCCACTGGACCGGCCGCGGCGCCAATCCCCAGCCGTCGCGATGGATTTCGCAGAGGCTGCCACGGAGATCGGAAATCGGTTCCAGCGCCCTCACCAGGACGCCGTCGATCAAGCCAGTTGTGGCCACACTAGGCAATGCCGGCACCGCTACTCCACTTTTCCCGCCATCCACAAGACCCCCGGACGACCCGAGAATCGCCGCTCAGATGGGCAATTTGGATGCAGTCCGCCAATGACAGATAGCCCGCGATTTTCCCAATCCAGCCACGGCAACGTCGTGGCCCAGCCACCCCATCGACCGTCAAATCAGGATAGCGTCAGCGGAAGTCTATCGCAGAGCCGGCCGGAAAATCCATTTGTGCTTTGTCGCACCTCAATCCGGGGCGGTTGGCGTGACAAAGCTTGGTGCCGACTGCCGGAATGCTCGCATCGGGCGGGCGCGACCACGACGACTATTCCGGCTCCGCCGGCTTGCGCTCCGCAAGTCTCCGGCGCATGCCCTCGTAGTTGTCCATTCGGAATTGCTCGGAGGCCGTCGCCGCCACAGCCGTGAGCCGCAGGCCCGGATAGTCCGGCGCCGGCACGCCGGCCTCGCTCATCGCCGCCAGCCGGGCAAGGATCGCCTGCTTCTTGCGAACCTGATGGGGCTGGACCGCGTCGAAGTCGCCGAAGTTCATATCCCGCTGAAGCGTCAGTACGCCCGCCTCGACCGCGCGCCGGAGCAGGGCGGCGCCGCGCTCGGTGCGGGCGATAAAGCCGTTGAACCCGGCGTCCTCGCCCGTCGGGCCGCCGCCCGGCCAGACATCCGAAATGGCGATGTCGGCCATTTCGCCCACGGCATCGGCGCAGATTTTGCAGCGGAAGAAAATCCGCCACTTGCCCTCGTCGGCCCAAAGGTCGTTGTAGGTGACCTCGAAGGCGCGCCCGTCCCGGCTCTCCACCCGCGTGCGGCCCGGATTGCCGTATCCGCGGTAACGCAGCAGGCTGACCTCGGCCTCGCCGAGGCCGAAGCTCTCGACCAGATCGAGGGTCTTGGAAAAGGCCGAGGCGCCGCCGCAGGCGAAGGCGAGGCGGTAGCGGATGAGTGCGTCGACCCGGGGATCATGACGGGACAGATTCTGAATGGCGCTGATGTCGCAAGGCTTGGCGATGACGGCGAAGGGCCGGCCGCGGTCGAGAAGCTGGGTGAGGTCGACCAGCGGCGCCGCCGGTCCGTAGCGGGAGCCGGCACCCTCCAGGACGTCGGCGCGGGTGAAGCTGAGATGCGCCTCCGTCCGCATGGGCATACGGCGCGACGCGGCGACATGCAGGATGAAATCGACCTCGCCCGATTCCAGCAGATGGATGGCAAGGGCGCTGGCCCCGCCGCCCGCCGAGGCGCGAAACCGGATCTCGGGGTCACTGGCATGACCGCTCGCCATGACCAGGGCCGGACCCCAGATGTCATCCCAGCGAGCGGCAGGCGATTCATTCTCGGGCAGGCGACCCTCGACCCTGAGGCCGGGACAGACCTTGTTGATGAGCTGTAGCTGGTCCCCGGTCAGCGGCTGCTGAAGCTCGGGCACGAGCGCACCCTGGGCGCTCATCGCGATGCGAATTCGATCCGGGGCAATGCTCCGGCACAACCCGCAGCCGATGCAGAGGCCCGCATCGACGATGGCTTCGAGAGAAAGCGGCTCGGTCATGTTCATGGCCCGCCGGCGTTGATACACTGGGCCACTCGGAATCGCACGCCTATTTGCCGCCGGCATCCCATAATTCCCCGGACTCTTCCCATGCAGACAACCGAAAAGCCCACCATCGCGCTCGAGCAGCAAGGCCTCAGCTATCGCGAGCTCGACCGGCTCGCCCGCGACCGCGCGCGCCTGCAGCTGGCGCCGAGCGCCGAGGCCGCCCTCGCCAAGGGCCGGCGGCACATCGACGAGATCCGGGCGAGCGGCAAGCGGATCTATGGCATCACCACCGGCCTCGGCGCGCTTTCCGACGTGCTGCTAAGCGGCGAAGAGCAGACCGCGCTGTCCCGCAACATGCTGCTGTCCCACGCCTGCGGGATGGGCGACCCGCTGCCGCGGGCCCAGGTGCGGGCGATCATGATCGCGCTCATCAACGATCTTTGCCGCGGCCATTCGGGCATCAGCCCGGCGCCGGTCCATGGGCTCGTCGCCTGCCTCAATGCCGGGATCACGCCGGTCGTTCCCTCCCAGGGCTCGGTCGGTTATCTCGTGCATGAGGCCCATATCGGGCTTTGCCTCATCGGCATCGGCGAAGCCGAGCTGGCGGGCCAGCGCATGGCGGCCGCCGACGCGTTGCAGGCCTCGGGCCTGGCACCCGTCACCCTTGGCGCCAAGGACGGGCTCAGCCTTACCAACGGCACGCGCAGCCCAACGGGGCTTTCGGCCCTGGCGATGGCCGAAGCGGAGCGCTTGGTGCGCTGGGCCGACGCGACCGCGGCCATGAGCTTCGAGGCGCTTCGTGGACAGACCGACGCGATCGATCCGGAGCTTCTCGCCCTCAAGCCCTATCCCGGCCTGATCCAGGTCGGCGTCAATCTGCGCCGGCTGCTTTCCGGCAGCGAGATCCTGGCGCGATGCCAAGGGATCCGAACCCAGGATGCCCTCAGCCTGCGCTCCATTCCCCAGATCCACGGCGCCAGCCTGGACCAACTCGCCCATGTGGCCCGCCAGGTCGAGATCGAGCTTCACTCGGCCAGCGACAATCCCCTGGTGATCGAGAGCGCGGGCGGGGTGCGCATCCTTTCCAATGCGCATCCCCACGGCCAGTCGCTGGCCTTTGCCGCCGACCTGTTATCGCTGGCCGTGGCCGAGCTGGGATCGGCGGCGGAACGCCGTCTCGATCGTCTGATCAATCCCCTGGTCAGCGGCCTGCCGCCGTTCCTGGTGCGCAAGGGCGGCGTCAATTCCGGGATGATGATCGCGCAATACGCCGCCGCATCCCTTGCCGCGGAGAACCGGATCCTCGGCCGACCGGCGATCCTGGATCATGCCGTGACCTCTGGCCTGCAGGAGGACGACGTGAGTTTCGCCACGCCCGCGGCCCTGAAGAGCTTGAAGATCATCGATAACACCTATCGGATTCTCGCCATCGAGCTGCTGCTCGCCGCCCAGGCCCTCGAATTCCACCGGCCGGCCCGTTTCGGTGAGGGTACCGGCCGGGTGCTGGCCCGGCTGCGCCGGCGCATCCCCGCCTTCGACGAAGACCGGTTTCTCTCGCCCGATCTTGCGGCAGCGGAAGCATTTCTGCGCGACGAGTCCGAGCTGGCCGAACTCGACGAGGCGCTGGCCGGCTGAGAGCAGATCCTAAGTCGCCAAGACGGCGGGTCCCGTTCGCTGGCGATAGAACCAGATCGTCGTGCCGGCGGCGAGCACCAGGCCGGCCAGGAGCGCGATCCCGCCCAGCAGCGGATAGCCGAGCACGGCGAGACGCGAGGGGACGATGAAGCAGCCGCTCCAGTCGAGCTGGGTATATTTGTACGCGCCGGCCTTGTAGGCACAGCCGCTGAACAGCGACAGTTGCATCGCCCAGACCGCCGCGTGGAAGCCGAGCGCATAGATGGCAAGGACGCTGAGCCCGAACCGCCATCGCCAACCGAGGACTAGGGCCAGCGTCAGAGGCCCTGCCAGAATGTGGAGATACCAGCCCGGCGTGCCGGCACCGCCGCCGAGGAGCGTCATCTGCGTCAGTCGGTAATAGGCGAGGCCGAGCAGGAAGGGCCCGACGATGAAGAGAGGTGCGGCGGCTTCGACCGGCAGATGCCTCAGTCGCCTCAGCCAGGCGAGCGCGGGCAGCAAGGCGAGGAGTATCACCGGCAGGGCGAAGATCGGTGGAAACCTGCCAAACGACCAGCTGCCAGCCCATGCGAAGCTGACGGCAACCTGCCCCATGCCCTGGAGGAATCCGCCCGGGCTGAAGTCCGCGACGATGCGGCCCATCAGGTTCCCTTGCCGAGCGGCGTTCAACATATCGTTGCTGCCGATCAGCGAACCGAGGGAGATGAGCTTATAGAGATACCACCCGCCGCCGATCGCCGCCGCCAGCCCAATGGCTGCAGCGCCAGCCCTTGCCATATGCCAGTCGCGCCGGCTGAGGGCCATGTAGGCGAAGAGCAGCGCGAGGCCCGCGTCGATCGGCAGGAAGAACGCCTTGGTCAGAAGTCCGAGACCCAGGATCGCGCCCATCAGCAGGACGTCCTTCGCCGCTTTGCGCTCGAGAAACCGCGGCAGTAGAGCCCAGCCGATTCCCATCAGGAGCAAGCAGAGGCTGTCGTTGCCGAGCCGCGCCATCTCGGGAAAGAACTGAGGAAACAGAAACGGCCAGGCGGGCACCAGCAGAAGCAGCGGCGCCGGCGTATCGAAGGCGCGCAGCTGACGCTGGGTCGCCCGGCAGCCGATGGCGAAGCCGGCGACGGCGAGGCCCCAGGAAGCCGTGCGAAGCAGGAGCAACAGCGCTGGCCAACTCCAGCCGTGCCCGAGCCAGTACAGCGGGGCGAGGAGCAAGTAGTAGAGAGGCGGATGCTGCGCCTCGCCGTTCAGTCCCCGGCCGGGTGCGTAGGCGCGATCGATCGGCATCAGGGGACCCGGCAGGTCTGCGGCGAAGTAGGTCTTGTAGGTAGACCCGCCGTTGTTTTCGAAAGGCGGAACATGCGTGTAGGGGCGAGGGCCTCGATAGGCATCCAAATCCGCGGAGATCCGGTCGATGCCCGCGCGGGGAATCCGCCCCTGGTCGGCGATTTGCTGGATGTAGGAGAAATGACCCGTCTCGTCGAAGCCTTCGAAGGGCGGCAGGAAGGCCACATGAGCGATGCCTGTCAGCGCCACTGCCAGTAGCATAAGCCAGGTTGCTCGATCGACATCTCGCGCGCGGGCGGAATCGGCAGTCCCCATGGAACGAGGTTAGCCCGCCAAGTCGCCGCGGGCCATCGCTGCGTCCGGCCGGCGCGATTTCCGCACATGCGCGGACCGTCCTTCCTGTGGCATCATGGCGCCTCGATGCCAACGGAACCCCGCATCCCCGGGCTTCGGCCCATCTCCGGTCCCTCAGCATGGCGAGGCGCGGAGATCGTGAATTCCACGCGCTGGCTGCGAGACCTGACGGCGGCGCATCTCGGCGAAATCGACGCGGCCCTGGCGGCGGTGCAGGCGCGAGGTTTGGCCTGGCACCAGATCACGCGCGAAAACTTCCCTCTTGCCGAACTGGCCGCGGCCCTTGGCGAGATGGCGCGCGAACTCGAGGACGGCTCGGGCATGGTGAAGCTCCGCGGCCTGCCGGTCGGCCGGTATTCCGGCGATGCCTTGAAGCAAGTGTGGTTCGGCCTCGGATGCCATCTGGGCCGGCCCGTCTATCAGAACCGGCGCGGTGAATTGATGCGCGAGATCCGCGACGAAGGGGCCGGCATCGGCGCCAGATACGGCGAGGTGAAGAACGAAGCCGGCGGCGCGTTCCTTTCCTCCTATGCGCGCACCCTTTCCAATGGCGCGCTGCGCTACCACACCGATCGCACCGACGTGGTCGGCCTGCTGTGTGTGGGCCAAGCCGCGTCCGGCGGGTTCAGCAAGCTCTGCAGTTCGGCTGCCGTCCACAACGAGATACTGCGCCGGCGGCCCGATCTGCTCGCGCTCTTGTACCAGCCGATCGTCCGAAGCCGGTTCGGCGAGGAAGCGAGCTCGCCGGAGGCGACATATCCCCTGCCCGTCTTCGGGGTGCGCAACGGCAAGTCCACCAGCCACTATTCGCTCACTTACATCGAGGCCGCCCAGATGGTCCCGGGCGTGGCACCGCTGACCCCGGCCCAGCGCGAGGCCATCGCGATGCTCATGGACCTCGCCGAGGAGCTGTCCTTCGAGATGCGCCTGGAGCCGGGCGACATGCAGTTTTTGAACAACCACGTGATCTATCACGGCCGCACCCCCTTCACTGACGATCCGGGCAAGGGCACGAGCCGGCTGCTCTATCGGCTGTGGCTGTCGATGCCCAACAGCCGCGCGCTTCCGGTCGACCATGCCGTGCTCTGGGGCAATGTCGAGGCCGGCGCGTTGCGCGGCGGGATTGGCCAGACGGAAGGTCAGGCTTAGACGGGCAGCAGCCCGGCCAGTCTTTCGCTTTCGGCCCAGAGCCGGCGGGCCGCTTCGTCGTCGCGGGCCGCCGAAGAGGGAACGACAGGCCGCGACCGGTGGAAATACTCGCCGGTGACCCCTGCCACTTCAGGAGAGGCGGCGAGATGCACCAGGGTCTTGGCGCCCTCTGCCGGCGAGAGCGCCATGATCTTGGCCAGACGGATGGCAAGAGCGCCCCAGCCGCCGCTTTGATCGCCGAAGCGGGTGGCGACAAAGCCGGGATGGAAGCAGTTGGCCGTCACCCCCGTTCCGGCAAGCCGCCGTGCCAGCTCCCGGGTAAACAGGATGTTGCACAACTTTGAGCGCCGATAGGCGCCAAAGCCGGTATAGCCGCGGCTCATCTGGAGATCGCCGAAATCGAGCCGGGCCCCGCGATGGGCGTCGGAGGCCGTATTGACGATGCGGGCCGGCGCCGATTGCAGGAGACGTTCGCGCAAGCCCGAGGTCAACAGGAAATAGGCCATGTGATTGGTGGCGAAGGTGAACTCGAGGCCGTCCTCGGTGACTTTCCGGGCGCCGAACAGCGCGCCAGCATTGTTGAGAAGAAGGTCGATGCGAGGTTCGGCGGCCGCGATCTCGCCCGCCACCCGCCGGACTTCTGACAGGCGCGACAGATCGGCGTAGTGGACGCCATGCGCTATTCCGGGACGCACCACCTCCAGACGGGCGAGAGCCGCCGCGGCCCGGCTCTTGTCGCGCGCCACCAGCACCAGGCGCGCGCTCTGGGCCGCCAGTTCTTCGGCCGCTACCTGGCCGATGCCGGAGGTGGCCCCGGTAATCACGATCGTCTTGCCTAGCATGGCGAGCGGGCTCATTCGCCGCCATGGGCGACGACCGGCGACCGGTCGCCGAGCT
This sequence comes from Candidatus Udaeobacter sp., assembly GCA_035604155.1. GTDB lineage: Bacteria > Pseudomonadota > Alphaproteobacteria > Dongiales > Dongiaceae > DASXQK01. The sequence continues at coordinate 18,576 of DATNJA010000165.1, forward strand.
CGCGGTCTTCGACCCTGGCGAACATGGCGACGCCGGCGACGAGAACGACGGCGACCGCGGCGAACAGGATGCCGAACACCTCGGCGACCACCGTCCGGGCGGCCGGAGCCAGGGACGCGCGCGCCAGATCCTCAAGCTGCGTCACATGCCCGGCTTCGACGAGCCGGCCGGCCAGGAGCCCCAGAACCAGGGCCGAGCCGGCGGCCACGCCGACGGCGCTGCCCAGCACCCGGGCAAAGGCGACCGCCCCGCTTACCGCGCCAAGGTCGCGACGTTTTACGGCGTTCTGGGCAGCAACGTTGCAAGCCGGAAATATCGGCCCGAATCCAAGACCGGCGATGAGCAGGATTGCCGAGGCGCCCGGTGCGCTGAGCCTGCTGGCGAATGCCGCCAGCAACACCAGGGCCAGGATGGTGGCGGGAAGGCTGACGAGCGGCGGTCCCTTGTAACGGCCTCGCCGGCGGGTATACCGGCCCATGAAGTTCGCCGATACGGTGCTGGAGAGCATCAGCGGGATCATCAGGGCACCGGCGCGGGCGACCGAGCTGCCGAGGGCGACTTGGAAATAGATGGGCGCCAGCACGCTCATCGCCATGAACGCAGCATAGACGATGAATGTTACCGCCAGCACCGGGCCGACGACCGGGTCGCTCAAGAACCGGGGCGGGATGATCGGTTCCTCCGAGTCCCTCTGTTTCCAGACCAGGAGACCGCCAAGGCAGATGGTCAAGAGCGCGAGCAGGAGCAGCATGGGCGACATCCAGGGCAGCCTGGCACCGCCGAGCGAGAGGACGAGGAGCAGGCCGACGGTGGTTCCGGACAATAGCCCGATGCTCCAGTAGTCGACGGGAGAACGGTGATGCTCGATCGGCAGGCGCCGGAGCGCCCGGTCGCAGAACAGCAGGGCCGCCAGGCTGAACGGAAGGTTGAGCCAGAAGATCCAGGGCCAGCCGTAGTACTGGGTAACGATGCCGCCGACCAGCGGCCCGAGCAGGGAGGCCGATCCCCAGACGATGGAAAAATAACCCGAATAGCGACCGCGCTCGCGGGGCGAGACGACGTCGGCGATGATGGTCTGGCCTAGGGTGACGAGCCCGCCTCCGCCGAGGCCCTGCAGGGCCCTGGCGACGATCAGCGCCGGCATGTTCGGTGCCAGGGCGCAAAGCGCCGAGGTGATCATGAAGGTCGCCAGGCAGATCCTGAGGACCCGCCGGCGGCCGTAAAGATCAGAGAGCTTGCCCGCGATCGGCGTGACGCAGGACGAAGTCAGCAGATAGGAGGTGACGACCCAGGAGATGAGCGAGAAATTGCCGAGACTCTTGGCGATGGGAGGCAACGCCGTCGCGACGATGGTCTGGTCGAGCGCCGAGAGGAACAGCGCCAGCAGGGCGCCGATAACAATCAGGCGAACTTCGGACGGCGTCAGGGGAGTCACGGTCGGGGCAGTTGCGGTCGGAGGACTCAAAGTCGGAGGATTTGAGGTCGGGGGATTCGTCGGGGGTTTCAAGGGGGCGCTATCTTCTCGACCGGATCGCAACCGCCGCCTCGGCATGAAGGACCGGCGGAAGATGTCGGAACATTTCCCCTGTTTCCGCGCTTTGCCGCAAGCGCCTTCCTGATCATGGAAGGCCTGCGCAAACCGCCGGGCCGGACCCTGCGGCTGGGCCCGCAGTCAGGACCCTCAGACCTTCGGAGGCGTGGCCTCGCCGGTGAACTCGGCCTCGAGCCTGGTCTCCAACTGGATGAGATCGCTCGGGATTTCGTAGCCCATGGCGCGCATTTCGTTCATTTTTTCCCGCAGTTGAAGGTAAAGCTCATGGCTGTCCTCGGGACGGTTCTCCATTTCGGCCAACAGCAGGGAAATGCGGGCTTTGATCTCTTCGAACGCCATCAGGGTCTTGCTCCAGTGGAGGGCGGCGTCGATGCGACGGCCCGCTCTCATCATCATGAACAAGCCTGCCGCCCAGTGCAATGAACTCGAGCCAGGGATCCGGGGCCAGGCACAGGGCGGTAGCCCATGGGGCGGCCAGAAAGTAGTCTCCTTTGGCGAGAACGGCTAATACCTCTTTAGCGGAGCCCATTGTCATGCCCATCGGTTATCAGTCCGAGACCGGCCGCCTGATCAAGGTCATCGTCAAGCATGCGCGCGACGCCTTCATGACCGAGGCAAAGATCGACGCCGAATGGCGGCCGCTCAACTACTACAGCCGGCCGGATCTTCGCGACGCCATCGCCGAGTATGACGGCTTCCTCGCCGCCCTTGCCGGCCTCGTGCCCGGGGTCGAGATCGAGATGCTGGCGCCGGACCAGGGCCTGACCATGGACTCGATCTATCCTCGCGATGCGGCGATCGCCTGCAACAAGGGCATGATCCTCTGCAATATGGGCAAGCCCGCCCGCGGCAGCGAGCCGGCGGCCGAGCAAAAGCTCTTTGCCAAGGCGGGCATTCCCATTCATGGCGCGATTGTCGGCGAAGGCCGCCTCGAAGGCGGCGATGTCGCCTGGATCGACGAGAAGACGCTTGCTGTCGGACGCGGCTACCGGACCAATGATGAGGGCATCCGCCAGCTTTCCGCCCTGCTCGAGGCCTGTGACGCAGAGGTCGTGGTGATGCCCCTTCCCCACTACAAGGGGCCGGGCGACGTATTCCACCTGATGTCGGTGCTGAGTCCGATCGACCACGACTTGGCGCTCGTCTATTCCCCGCTCATGACGGTGCCGTTCCGCGAACGCCTGCTGGCGCGAGGCATGCGCCTGGTGGAGGTCCCCGACGAGGAATTCGAATCCTGGGCTGCAACGTGTTTGCCGTCGCTCCCGGCAAATGCCTCATGCTCGACGGCAATCCGGTGACGGCGGCGAGACTGGAGAAAGCGGGGGTGGAGGTGCGGCTCTACAAAGGCGATGAGATCAGCCGCAAGGGGGCCGGGGGCCCGACCTGCATGACGCGGCCGATCCTCAGAGAGCTGCGAAGCGCGCCCTCGACCGTCGACTTGCCGGCGGCGGCCGAATAGATAGTTGTTCCGAAGGGGACCTGCGACGACCCTCCAGAGGGTCGCCGATCCAAGACAGAGGGACATGCCATACCCGACCAATGAGGACCTGCCCCCGGCGCTGCGCCGGAGTCTGCCGCCCCATGCCCAGGACATCTACCGGGAGGCATTCAACCACGCGTGGCGCCAATACGCAGGCGAGGCCGCGCGGCAGGAGGAGATCGCCCATCGCGTGGCCTGGGCCGCGGTGAAGAAGCGCTATCGAAAGCGAGATGGCACGTGGACGGCGATCCCGACCTCGTAAGCGGCCAACCGGGGGGTCTTGAGCGACCGAGTCGGCGCCTTCAGCTGATGATTGCCTGGCTGCCCGGCATATTTCTGCTGCTGGCGCTCGTGCTCGTCTTCGCCCGATTCGGCGAGATCGAGCACCTTTTGCAACTGATGCGGAACCTGAACAGGTCCTGGCTGGCCTTGGGGTTGGCGCTGCAGGTCGGCACCTATGCTTCGGCAGCGCTGATCTGGCATGTCGGGTTGCATCGCGCCGGATACCGGCGCCGGTTCGGCGGGCTCTTCCTCCTCGGCGTCGCCAAGCTGTTCACCGACCAGGCGCTCCCCAGCGGCGGCATCAGCGGCTCGGTTCTGGTGGTGGTGGCCTTGAAGCGCCACGGCGTATCCAATCACATCGCGATGGCCGTGCTACTGGTGGGCGTGCTTTCGCTCTATCTGGCGCTTCTGCTCGCCACCGGCACGAGCCTGGTCATCCTGGCGCTCCACCATGCGCTCAACGGCCCGATCCTCGCCGTAGTGGCGGCCTTCGCTGCCATCGCGCTCGCGCTCCTGTCCTCGGTCCTCTGGATCCGGCGCAGCTCCGGGCCTTGGCTCGATTCTCTGCAGCGCTACCTGCCCGCCCTTCGCCATCTGAGGAACATGTTCCAGCAGGCGCCGGCCTGGCTGCTCCGCGATCCGACGCTCATCGTCGCGACGACGCTGCTGCAGTTCCTGATCATCGCGCTGGACGCCGCGACGCTGAAGATCATGCTTCTGGCGCTCGGCCAGCAGGCCGACATCCCCCTCGCCTTCGCCGGTTTCGTTCTGGCGACTTTGGTCGCCGACGTGGTGCCCATACCGCTTGGCCTCGGGTCTTTCGAAGCAGCGCTGGTGAGCCTGCTTTCGCTGGGGGGGATCAACTTGGCGCCGGCCGTTGCCGCCACGCTTCTGCTGCGCGGCCTCACCTTCTGGCTGCCGATGCTCCCCGGCCTCCTCCTGGCCCGCCGCGAAATTCGCCTCGCCGCCGCCCAACGCCGCGCCGCGGCCGCAGCCCCAGCTGAGCCGACCCTGGCCGCCTGAGCCGGGTAGAGCCCGCCGGTGCTAGAGCGAGATCGGGTCAGCTTGAACCAAGCTGATGGGGTGGATGGCCCCCTGACGGCATCTGAGTGCCAAGATGGTGTTCGTCGAAGATCACCATGAAGGGGAGCCATCCATGAGCAAGATTACAACGATTGGACTGGATTTGGCCAAGAACGTCTTTCAGGTCC
>DATNJA010000166.1:0-2480 GCA_035604155.1 Candidatus Udaeobacter sp.
GCGCGGTTACTATCCGGACTACGCGCGGCTTTGGGCATCGAGCGGCCGGGAGCCCGCGGAGCTGGCCGCGGCGACCCTGCATGGCTTCGAGCGCCATCTTGCCGGCTATGATCCGGCCAGCGGCAGGGCATGGGGCTGGAAGCTCTGCGAGTCCCATTACGCCCTGCCGTTCTTCGCCTTCCTGTTTCCCCACGCGCGTGTGGTCCATCTGCTGCGCGACGGGCGGGATGTCGCCTGGTCGGACCATGTGGCGCCCGAGCAGCTTTTCTGGCGGAAGATCTATTTCAACACCGACGGAATTCAGCGCTGGCGGGGCCGCGCCCTGACGAATGCCGCCTATGAGCGCGCGAGCCATCTCTATAACGCGCTGCATTGGAAGAACAGCGTGGAGACGGGACGGGCCTACGGCAACATGTTGGGCGAGCGCTACAGGGAAGTGCGCTACGAGCCGCTTTGCACGGATTTCATCGCCGTGATGACGAGCCTGCTGGATTGGCTCGGCCTCGCTGTCGTTCCCCCGGCCCTGGAGCACACGGCCGGAACCGTCTTTGACCATGCGATCGGCAAGCATCGCAAGAGGCCCCGGCGGCAAAACCGGGCGGTGCTCCGTTTGATCGAGCCCACCCTGATTTCCTTGGGTTACATGGCGCCCGGCCGCGCCGACGATGACGTCACCGGCTCGCTGCTGGCCCGGCTCGGTCTTCGGCGATCGGCCGGGCGGCCTTGATCGGCGGCCGGCGCCGGCGGCTGCTCCGCCGAGGTCTGGGAGAGCTGCGCGCGCTCGTTCTCGCCGGCATCGACAGCCTGCTGTCGCCCTTCTTGCGCATCGGCGCCGCCAGGCCGGGCGCAGGCATGCCGAGCGTCGCGATCTTCAACCTGCATGGCGCCGGGGACCTGCTGCTCTCCTTGCCGTGCCTGGGGCAAATTCGCCGCCGGTATCCAGCCGACCGGTTTTCGCTCGTTCTCTATTGCAGCCCATCGGCGGCCGAGCTCGCCCAGGCCTATGCCCCGGTCGACCAAATCGTCGTCGTCGAGCGCCGGCGCCTGCTTCACTCGCTGCCCTATCGCTGGTCCACGCTCGGCGCCGTTGCCGCCCGGCGCCACGCTGTGGCCATTCAGCCCACCTACAATCGAATGCTCGACGTCGAGGATGCCCTGGTCCGGGCCACCGCCGCCCCGGAGCGCATCGGCTCCGCGGGCTCGCCAGCCTTCATCGGCCCGATCGCGCGCCGCATTGGCGACCGTTGGTATGATCGTCTCACCGAGGCATCGCCCGGATCGATGCATGAGCTCGACCGCTACGCCGAATTCCTCCAGGCCATCGGCCTGCCCGCCGCCGCCAGCGGCCTGCCGTCGCTTGCCGTGCCCGACGGGCCTCCGGCATTCCCGAACGGCTATGTGCTGTTCATCCCGGATTCCTCCAGCCCGCTGAAATCCTGGCCGATGGACCGGTTCGAGGCGCTCGCTCACCAGCTGGCGGATCAGAGGGCCGAGACGCTGGTCTTCGCCGGCGCGCCGGATGCGAACAGGCCGAGGCGGCTTTTTCGCCGCTGGCGCGAGGACCGTTTCGTGGACCTGTCGGGACAGACGTCCGTCGGCGAATTCCTGCGGCTGATCAAGGGCGCCAGACTCGTCATCACCAACGACAGCGCGGGCCTGCATCTCGGCGTCATGCTGGCCCGGCCCGTGGTTGCGATCGCAGGCGGAGGCCTGCCCGAGCGCTACCACCCCTATCCAGCCTGGGCCAACGCGAACCTGACCGTCGTCGAACAGCGCCTGCCTTGCTACGGCTGCAATTGGAAATGCATTTACCCAATCGCACCGGGATCGCCGGCTTATTGCATTGCCATTGTCGACGTCTCGCATGTACTCGCAGCCATCGGAAAGTCATAGAGACCTGGGCTCTCAGGCCGCCGCACTCGCGCGGGCGCGCCCAGCCGGACGAATGCTGGATCGGCCCGATCGCGCCTTCGTTGCTGTGCTGGTGGTGATCGGCGCGGCATACGCAAGCCTGTTCGGCTACTACTTCCTCGCCGTGATGATCCGACGGCCCTACTTGGACATGTTCCACTACATCATGGACTATCTCGATTACCCCCGGACGGGCGGTTTCCTCCACTATCTCTGGTCGCAATATCTCTACTCGGAGCACCGCCAGATCTGGATGCGCTTGTTGACCGCCGTCGACGTGGGAGTGTTCCAAGGAGTCGCCTATCCGTTTCTCGTCGCCGACACCATGGCGGTTGCCGCGTTGCCGGTGCTGATTGGCCGCGAGGTCTCGCGCGCGGGCTTGCCGCCAACCCTCGGCGTGACCGCGGTATGGGCCACCGTCATGCTCACGCTCACCACCGCCAACGTTGCCGACTGCAGCATACCGATCGAGGGCATCTACCCGCAGACGCTGTTCTTCGTCGTGCTGTCGCTGGTGTTGTTCGTTGGCGACGAAGAAAGCGGCCGGACCGCCATCCTTTGCAGAGTCG
>DATNJA010000167.1:0-35154 GCA_035604155.1 Candidatus Udaeobacter sp.
GGACCTGAAAGACGTTCTTGGCCAAATCCAGTCCAATCGTTGTAATCTTGCTCATGGATGGCTCCCCTTCATGGTGATCTTCGACGAACACCATCTTGGCACTCAGATGCCGTCAGGGGGCCATCCACCCCATCAGCTTGACCCAGGCTGACCCGTGAATCTTGCTCTACATGTTAGAATTAGAGCCTGATTCACGTCTCAAGCCGAGCAGGCTTGAGACGACCAGGCTCTAGGCGCGCTCGCATCGATTCCGCCCGCTTCTAGCCGAAAGTGAAAGCGTAGGCGCGAACGCCGGGATTGAGAAATTCGATCTCGAACACGCGGTCGACGACCGGGCCGTTCTGCCTGACGAGCTGATAGAGCCGCTCGCCCTCCACAACGCCGTCGCCTGCGGCATCCACGTCCGCGCCGTGGCTGTCACCCGGCGGCTTGCCGTCGATCGTGACCCGGAAGCGGATAGGTTTCCCGTCCGGCGCCGGCCCGAGGACGAGATGCAGGTCGCGGGCATGGAACCGGTAGAGGATGCTGCCGCCCGCCTGGTCGAGAACGGCGTTCTCGCCGCCGATGGTCCAGTTTCCCGCAAGGGCCCACTGGTTCAGAAGCGGCACGCCGGCGGCATAGACATGGGCAGCGTCCTGGATCTGGCCGCCGGGCGAGACGAAGTTTGCGGCCCTGGCGTAGCCGACATAGGTCTCCGGCGATTGTACGTCGGCCATGTCCGCGGCGGCTTCCGCGCCGGACGCATCGACCGAAACGAGGCTTGCCGGCAGGTCAGCGTGACCAGCTTCCGCCAGGAGCTGCTGGATCACCCGTTCGGACTCGTCGTAGCTGCCCTCGCCGAAATGGTGGTGCCGGATGCGGCCATTGGCGTCGATGAAATAATGGGCCGGCCAATATTCGTTGTTGAACGCCCGCCAGATCGCATAGTCGTTGTCGATGGCCACGGGATAGCCGATTTTTAGGTCCGCGACGGCACCGCGCACGTTCCCAATGTTCTTCTCGAAGGCGAATTCGGGAGCATGCACGCCGATGACGACCAGCCCCCGATCCTTGTACTTCTCGGCCCAGGCCCTGACGTATGGGATGGACCTGAGGCAGTTGATGCAGGAATAGGTCCAGAAATCGACCAGGACGACCTTCCCTTTCAGCGCCTCGCGCGTCAGCGGCGGCGAGTTCAGCCAGGCGACCGCGCCGTCGAGCGGCGGCATGGAGCCCTCGATGGGAAGAGCCGAGGCCGCCGGAGTCGCCGTCATCATCATGCTCCCGCCGCCGGCCTTGGACGGTGAGCCGCCGGGACTGCGGAGCCTGTCGAGCAGGCTCTGCTCGAGAGAGGCCGTGCTGGCGAAGGAAACGCGGGTGAGGAACCCGGTATCGAGGCCGAGCGCGATGACAACCACTGCCGCCAGGACCGCAACGCCGAGGCCCCGCCGGATCCATTCGCCGAGCCCGAGCGAGCGCTTCATCGCCGCGAAGACCCTGCCTCCGGCCAGAAGAGCCAGCGCCAGGGACGTGGCCGCCCCGCCGGCATAGGCGAGCAGTAACAGCGAGGTCTGGATGCTCGCCCCCTGGAGCGCTGCCCCGGTCAGGATGAGGCCCAGCACGGGACCCGCGCAGGGCGCCCAGAGCAGGCCCGTCGCGACGCCGAGCAGGAGCGACGGCAGGACGCTGGAACCCTGCCCTTCCGCGCCCCGGTCGGCCGACTGGGAAAGCCGGGCGCCGAGCGCAACCAGCGGCCTTGTCATCCGGTCCGACAAGGCGGGGAACAGAAGTGCGATCCCGAACAGGGCCAGAAGTGCTGTTGCCGCCAGCCGGCCGTACTGGTTGGCCTCGACCGCCCAGCCGCCGCCGACGGCCGCCAGGCTGGCGACCGCGGCGAAGGTCGCGGCCATGCCGATCAGCATCGGCAGCCCGCTGCGGGCGAACGGCCGGTCGGCGCGCGCGAACACGAAGGGCAGAACCGGCAGGATGCAGGGGCTGACGATGGTCAGTACGCCGCCCAGATAGGCCAGCAGGAACAGGAGCATGGCGCGAGCTCGCGCTTCTCAGGCCGCCGCGGGCTTGAAGGTCAGTGCGACCCCGTTCATGCAATAGCGCAGGCCCGTCGGCTGCGGACCATCGTCGAATACATGGCCGAGATGCCCGCCGCAACGGCTGCAATGGACCTCAGTGCGCTCCATGCCCAGGGAATCGTCTTGCGTCGTGGCCACGGCCTTGTCCAAAGGCGCCCAGAAGCTGGGCCAGCCGGTGCCGCTGTCGAATTTGGTGGTCGAGGAGAACAGGTCGAGGTCGCAGCCGGCGCAGGCGAAGGTGCCCTTGCGCTCTTCGTGCAGCAGCGGGCTGGTGAAGGGCGCCTCGGTGCCGCTCTCCCGCAACACCGCGTACTGATCGGATGTCAGGAGCTTGCGCCATTCGGCATCCGTATGGGTCACTGAGAAGATCTCAGCGGCCCTGGGCGACGCGGGCCGCCACTGCGACGCGAGGACTGCGGCCAAACCGGCCGTGCCGGCCGTCAAAAGAAACCGTCTTGTCATCATGATGCTAGTCTCCCGATCGGACAGGCTTTGGAGGATATCCCACCACAGGTACGACGGAGGGACCCGGTCCGTTACAGCAACAACGACCCTCACGCGCATGTGATCCGATTCTCCGGCACCGGATGGCAGCCGGCCGAGCGCGATATGTTCCTCGTGATATTACGCCGGCTTGTTCAGGCGCCGGCGCCGCCCGGGCCTGGCGTTCCCGCCAGTTCAGCCGGTGAGTGAAGCAAGCGGCAGGAATTCGACCAGATCGCCGCTCTCGACGGTCTCGATCGATTCCGGCAGCAGGATCAGTCCCTCGGCCTCGGTCGCCGTCGAGAGCATGGCCGAGCCTTGCTTGGCGAGCGCGCGGACCACGCTTACCCGGTCCGGCGGGGTCACCATCCGGCCCAGCAGATATTCCCGCTGGCCGGGCTTCTTCTTGTATCGGAAATCCGCCGGCAGGCGGATCGGGACCGGCGGCTCCACGACGGCACCGGCGAGGCGCAGCACGATGCTGCGGCCGAGCACCAGGAACAGCACCATGGCCGCCATGGGATTGCCGGGCAGCGCCAGGATCGGGCAGGTATCGATGTCGCCGAAGCCCACCGGCTTGCCCGGCTTGATCGCCAGGCGCCAGATGTCGAGGGTGCCGCGCCGGCGGACCACGCGGCAGAGATGATCCTCGGCGCCGACGGAAACGCCGCCGGATGTGACCAGCAGGTCGTGGTCATGGGCCGCGGCCTGGAGAGCGAATTCCACGGCGCCGGCGTCGTCCGCAAGCACGCTCAGATCGGCAACCCGACAGCCCAGGCCCTCGAGGAGGTTGCGCAACATCCAGCGGTTGGCATCCCAGATCTGCCCGGGAAGGAGGACGGCGCCAGGATCGCGGACTTCGTCGCCGGTCGAAAACAGGCCGACCTGCAGCCGCCGAAAGACGGGGAGCGTGGCGTTGCCCAGCGCGGCCGCCAGCGCGATCTCCGGCGCCCGGAGCCGACGCCCCAGCCGTAGCGCCGGCGCGCCCCAACGGATGTCCTCGCCCTTCCGCCTGACGTTGGCGCCCTGCTGCGGCGGACGCAGCAGGTGGAGCGCTTCGCCGTCCAGGCTGCAGTCTTCCTGCATCGCCACGGTATCGGCGCCGGCCGGCACCGGCGCACCGGTCAAGATCTGCAGCGCTTCGCCGCGGGCGAGATTCCCCCGAAAGGGACGGCCCGCCGCGGCGCGCCCGACCACCCGGAGCATCGCGGCCCCGCCAACCGACAGGTCGGCATGGCGAAAGGCAAAGCCGTCGACGGCCGCATTGTCATGGGGCGGCAGGTCGACGGCCGCGATGATGTCCTGGGCAAGTATCCGGCCTCTCGCCTCGGCCAGAGGCACGGACTCGCGCTCCGTCGCCCGGCTCAGCTGGGCTTCGACCATCGCCACAGCGTCTGGCAACTGCATCATCGCGTCTTTGATTCCCTCGCCGCCGGCCTCATGCCTGGGACAAGCCAATACCATCGGCGGCACTGCGTAGCCAGCGCACTGCGCCAGGGCAAAAAGGCCAAGGCAAAAGCATTGACGAGTCGATATATTCCTAGGAATATATCGACTCCCAGACAAGTTGTTGAACTGGAAACCCCGGGAGGAAACCATGGACACCGTGGCTTTGGACAGCCGGCTGAGCAAATCGGCCGCTGCTTTCGTTTCCCAGCATCGCAAGCTGCTGATCGACGGCGAATGGGTCGCTGCGGCTTCGGGCAAGACTTTCCCCGTGTACAACCCGGCCACCGGGACCGTCCTGGTGCAGGTCGCCGAAGCGGACAAGGAAGATGTGAACCGGGCCGTCGCCGCGGCCAGGCGCGCCTTCGACAATGGTCCCTGGTCCCGCATGACCGGTTCCGAGCGCGGCCGGTTGCTGTGGAAGCTGGCGGACCTGGTGGAGCGCCATCTCGACGAATTTGCCGAGCTCGAATCCATCGACAACGGCAAGCCCTACGCCGTTGCCAAGGTCGCCGATGTGCCGTTGACGGTCGACATGTTCCGCTACATGGCAGGCTGGGCAACCAAGCTTACCGGGTCGACGATCCCCTGGTCCGTGCCCAACGAGTTCCTGTCGTACACGCTGCGCGAGCCGGTCGGCGTCGTGGGACAGATCATCCCCTGGAACTTCCCGCTCCTCATGGCGGCCTGGAAGCTGGCCCCGGCCCTGGCGGCGGGATGCACCGTGGTCCTGAAAGCCGCCGAGCAGACGCCCCTTAGCGCGCTGCGCCTGGGCGAGCTCTTTGCGGAAGCGGGCTTCCCCAACGGCGTGGTCAACATCCTCGCCGGTTACGGCGAGACCGCCGGTGCGGCTCTCGCCGCCCATGATGCCGTCGACAAGGTGGCCTTCACCGGCTCGACGGAGGTCGGCAAGCTGATCGTCAAGGCCGCCGCCGGCAATCTGAAGAAGGTGTCGCTGGAGCTGGGCGGCAAGTCGCCCACCATCGTCTTCGGCGACGCCGACATCGAAGCGGCCATTCCCGGCGCCGCCAGCGCGATTTTCTTCAACCATGGCCAATGCTGCTGCGCCGGTTCTCGCCTGTACGCCCACAGGAAAGTTTTTGACCAGGTGCTCGAGGGCGTGACTGCGGAAGCCAAGAAGATCAAAGTCGGGCCCGGCCTCGACCCGACGACCAACATGGGGCCGCTGGTCTCCGAAGAGCAGTTCAAGCGAGTCACCGGCTACATCGAGTCCGGCATCCGCGAAGGCGCCAAGGTCGCCGTCGGCGGCGCCAAGGCCGGGGACAATGGCGGCTATTTCGTCCAGCCGACCGTGCTTACCGGCACCAAGCCCAGCATGCAGGTGGTGCGCGAGGAGATTTTCGGTCCCGTGGTCTGCGCCGAGCCCTTCGACGACGCGGATCTCGAGCGCGTCGCCCGCACGGCCAATGACACGATCTATGGCCTGGCGGCGAGCGTTTGGACCAAGGACACCAGCAAGGCCCACAGGCTCGCCCATAAGATCCGCTCGGGCACGGTCTGGATCAATTGCCACAACGTCTTCGACGCGTCGCTGCCCTTCGGCGGCTTCAAGCAGTCCGGATGGGGCCGCGAGATGGGCGCGGAAGTGCTCGAGAACTACACCGAAGTGAAGGCCGTCACGGCGAAACTCTAGGCGTGCCCGAGCGCCGCGGGGCGGGTTTGCGCCTGCCCCGCGGTTCCCTCGATCGGCTTCCTCGGAAAATCGACGGGCTTGCAACCCGCCCGCGGGTGGCGTGGCCCGACCCGGCAAGATGACCTTCCAAACGCAGTGAAATGGAGCGCGAAGCAATGTCCAACGCCCTGAAATTCTACATCGAAGGTGCCTGGGTCGATCCGGTGAAGCCCGCCACGCTGGACGTCATCAACCCGGCGACGGAGGAAGCCTTCGCGCAGATTTCCGTCGGCTCCGCCGCCGACGTCGACCGGGCCGTCGCTGCGGCGAGGGCGGCATTCCCGGCCTTTTCCCAGACGAGCAAGGCCGAGCGCCTGAGACTGCTGCGGCGGATTCTCGAACTCTATAACGAACGCGCTGAAGACATTGCCAAGGCAGTCTCGGACGAGATGGGCGCGCCCATGAGCTGGGCGCGCGATGCCCAGACCTGGGCCGGACGGGCCCATATGGAATCGACCATCGCCGCCCTCGAGGCGTTCGAATTCGAGGAGCAGCGCGGCGGAACGCGCATCGTCCAGGAAGGGATCGGCGTCGTCGGGCTGATCACGCCCTGGAACTGGCCGCTCAATCAAATCGTCTGCAAGGTCGCGCCGGCCATCGCCGCGGGCTGCACCATGGTCCTGAAGCCCAGCGAAATCGCGCCCATGAGCGGCATCGTGTTCTCCGAGATCGTCCATGCCGCCGGGCTCCCTCCCGGCGTCTACAACATGGTCAATGGCGATGGGCCGTCCGTCGGCCAGGTCATCGCCGGTCATCCCGGCGTCGACATGGTCTCCTTCACGGGCTCGACCCGCGCCGGCATCATCGTCGCCAAGACCGCCGCCGACACGGTGAAACGCGTGGCCCAGGAGCTGGGCGGCAAATCCGCCAACATCATCCTGCCGGACGCGGATTTCGAGACGGCAGTGCGCAAGGGCGTCGAAGGCTGCTTCGGCAACAGCGGCCAGTCCTGCGATGCGCCGACCCGTATGCTGGTCCCGAGCACGCGCCACGACGAGGCGCTGGCGGTCGCCAAGCGAACGGCCGAAGCGCAAAAGGTCGGCGATCCTAAGGCGGCCGACACGGTTCTGGGACCGGTCGTGAGCGAGATCCAGTTCAACAAGATCCAGCGGCTGATCCAGTCCGGCATCAAGGAAGAGGCCATCCTGGTCACCGGCGGCACCGGCCGGCCCGACGGCCTCAATCGGGGGTACTATGTGCGGCCCACCGTGTTCGGCGGCGTGCGCCCGGACATGACCATCGCGCGGGAGGAGATCTTCGGCCCGGTCCTGTCGATCATGCCTTACGAGACCGAAGAGCAGGCCATAGAGATCGCCAATGACACGGTCTACGGCCTTGCCGCCTATGTGCAGTCGAAAGATCTCGCCCATGCGCGCAAGGTGGCCCGCCAGCTGCGGGCGGGACAGGTCAATATCAACTACCCGGACTGGGACACCTTCGCGCCCTTCGGCGGCTACAAGCAGTCGGGCAACGGCCGCGAATATGCCGATTGGGCCATCCACGACTTCCTGGAGGTGAAGGGCATCATCGGCTACGGCACCGAGCAGCCGTAGAGGTTTCAGTGTAACCTCTCCCGGTTCGGCGGCGAATTGGACGCCGTAGCTAGCGCCACGATCTGGGAGACGCGACATGTCAGTGAGAAGGAAGAACAACCGGTCCGGCTTGCTGAGGCTGGCGGCGGCGCTGCTCTTGCCGCTATTCGCGGTCGTCCTGCCCGCCCGCGCCGACGACGCGCCCCGAGTGCTGCCGGAACCGGCCATGGCGGCGCCCGCGCCGACCGGAGCGATCGAAACCGCGGTTCTGTCCGGCGGCTGCTTCTGGGGCATGCAGGGCCTCTACCAGCACGTCAAAGGCGTCACCAAGGTGCTGGCCGGCTATTCGGGCGGCGAGCAATCCACGGCCAACTATGAGGAAGTGTCGACCGGTTCCACCGGCCATGCCGAATCTATCCAGATCAGCTTCGATCCGTCGGTCATCACCTATGGCGAGATCCTGCGCATCTATTTCTCCGTCGCCCATGACCCGACCGAGCTGAACCGGCAAGGGCCCGACGACGGGACCCAGTATCGTTCCAACATCTTCTATGCCAATCCGCAGCAGCAGCAGGTGGCGCTCGCCTATATCGCCCAGCTCGGGCAGGCCAAGGCCTTCGATGCGCCCATCGTCACCCGCGTCGACCCCCTGAAGGGGTTCTACCCGGCGGAGGCCTATCACCAGGACTTCCTGGTGAACCACCCGGACTATCCCTACATCGTGTTCAACGATCTGCCCAAGATCGACAACCTGAAGCGGCTCCTGCCTGAGGATTACCGCGAGAACGCGATCACCGTGGGCGCGGCGAACCCCTAAGCCCTCGCGAAGGACGGCTGGCTAAAGCGGTCGGGATTTCGGTGAGGTCATGAGCCTACTTTCCGTCCGGCAAGCTTCCTCGATCAGGAGGTCGTAGAGGGCGCGCACGAAATCGGGCTCGAGCCCGAGGGCCGTTGCCTGGGCCACGCAACGCTCGCGCACTTCGACCACGCGATCGGGGATCACGGCGGGAATCCCGCGCGGTTCCTTATAGGCGGCAACCTCGCGGATGACGGCGAATCTCTCGGCGAGAATGGCGAGGATGCGGTCGTCGATCGCGTCGATCCGCCGGCGATAGCCGGCCAATCCCGCTTCGGCCTCGCCGGCCGGCATGCCTACCGCCTTGCGCTCCATGCTGTCTCCTGTCACTATCGATATATATGGAAGAATATATCGCTTGCAAAGAGACGTGAATGCCGGCGACGGACGGTTGGATCCCTGCGACGGGGCTTAGCGGTCTCGCGGTGCGTAGCGCACCGCTTCCCTCGGTCATTGCCATGCCCGCACCCCTGCCGTCGAGGCAGCAGGCGCCTAAGGCGACGGCAGGCGTGGCTCGCCGAGCGAAGATCTGGGAGCTGGACGGCCATTTTCACTGCTCCATCATCGGCACTTGCCTATCCGCCGCCGAGCTGAAGAACCTGTTGGCCAAGCTCGACCAGGCCGCCATGGGCGTCTCGGACCATGAGCTCCATGGCCTGGCTGTGTCGCTCGCCGGACGGCACGACAAGGCGGCCAAGCTCCTCAACAAGGCCCTGGACAAGCGTCACCGTCTCGCCATCGCCCAATTCGACCGGGCGAAGACCGAGGCCGAGCTCGCGGCGGCCTGGGCCGCGGCCCTGCAGCAGGGCGAGATTCCCGGCGCCTATTGGGCGGCGCTGACCCATCCCGCCGCGACCAAGGAATTGATCCGCCGGATTTTCGGCGAAGTGCACATGCTGTCCCATCTGGTGGGGGCCGCGAACCGTGCCGACATCCGACGCTTGAGCCGGCTCGAGGCCGAGATGGCGGCCCTCCAGGAAAAGTTCCGGCGCCAACAGGACCAGCTGCGCGACGCCGTCGTCTCTCGGGACGAGAAGATTCGCGAGCTTTGCGGATTGCTCGCGCGCAGCGAGGCCGGGCCGACCGCCGCGAGCGCCAGCGGCGAAAACCAGGTGCTGGAAGCCGTAATCGCCGACCTGGAGCGGCGGCTCGGCGCCGAAGCCCGGCGACGCGGCGCCCTTGCCGAGCGCCTCGAGCGCAGCCTCGCCGACCTGGCGGGCGAGCGCGGCAAGCGTGCCGCCGCGGAATCCCGCGCCCTTGACCTCGAAGGCGAGCTGGCCGCCCTCGAAGCGGGTCTCGGCGAGAGCACCGGGCCGGATGTGGCATCGGCGAATTCGCCGCTCCGTCTCGCGGGCCTGACCTTGCTCTACGTCGGCGGCCGGCCGAGGCAGGTTGGCAGCGCCAAGCTTGTGGCGGAGAAAGCCGGCGCGGTTTTCCTCCATCATGACGGCGGGGTCGAGGCGAGCGGCGCTCTGCTTGCCGGCATGGTGAGCCGCGCTGACGTCGCGCTTTTTCCCGTCGATTGCGTCAGCCATGAGGCGGCCTTGGCGGTGAAGCGCCTCTGCCGCCAATCGGCCAAGCCTTTCCTTCCCTTGCGCAGCTCCGGCCTCGGCTCGTTCCTTGCCGCGCTCGGCGTCACGGCCTCTGCCGGCCGAGAGGAGGCGCGGACATGAGCCTCCTGGAGCATGTTCCGCCGAGGGGGGTACCGGTTCGACGCAGAAAATGCGACCAAACTAAGGAATCTAGAGCATGTTCCGATTCGATAGGATCGAAACATGCTCTAGGACCCGCGCCGCGACGCCATCTGCCGGGCCTGCTGGCCACCGCCGTCGCCGTGCTGGCCGCCACGGCCGGCGCGATCATGGCAGTGGTGCTGAATTCCTAAGGTCGGGCGCCCCTAAATCCTCAGGAGACGATCCCCCTGACGGCCCAGGCGGTCGCGGTCAGCGAACGCGGCCCATCCGGCGAACCGGAAAGATAGGCGCCGCGCACCCGCTCCTTCACCATGCCCTTCAGTTCCGGCGTCAGCCCCTGAACATAAGTCCCGACGGGACCCTGGCCCAATAGCAGCGGGTCCCAGTAGTCGTCGAAGCTAAGGTAGTCCATCCGGATGGTCAGCGAACCGGTCTCGACCTCGGCAAGGCCTGCGCCGCGCCACAGATCCGCCAGCCCATCGGCCTCGGCGAGGGGATGGGAGAACAGGCGGTCCCGGGCCGGCGCCGCGCCGGGGTCCATGCCCGCTGCCGTGTCCCAGAACAGGCGCTGATAGACGAGGCCGCCGCGGAAATCCCATACGGCCGCCCCGAGCACGCCGCCGGGGCGCGTCACCCGGCGCATCTCCGCGGCAACGGCGCGGGGGTCCCCTACGAAAGTGAGGACCAGCTGGGCGAGAGCAGCAACGAAACTGCCATCGGCGAAGGGCAGGCGCCGGACGTCCCCGATCTCGAAGGCAATCCGCTCGGCGCCGGCTCGCCCGCGGGCGAAGGCCACGTAAGGCTCCGCCAAGTCGATCGCCGCCACCGGATCCTTGCGCTGCGCGGCCATCGCCAGAGCGAGGCTTCCCGTGCCGCAGCCGACGTCGAGCGCCCTTCCCGTCGGCGGCAGCCGCGCGAAATCGCAGAACGCGTCGGCGAGCCGCGCCGTCCAGCGGCCGAGAAAGCGCTCGTAGGCGGCCCCGTCGGTGGCGCGATAGCCGGGCCCATGCGCCGACGGAGCCGCGGTCAAGGCCGCGCGATCATCACGTCGGTCGATTTGATGATGGCAATGACCTCGTCGCCCTTCTTGAGCCCGAGGTCCTCGACCGAATCGACGAAGATGGCGGAGACCACGTGATTGCCGCTGCCGATGTCGACCGTCACCTGGGCCATGACCGCTCCCTTCTTGATCGCCGTCACCTTTCCCTTAAGTGCGTTTCTGGCGCTGATTTTCATCGTCGTTTCTCCCTTCCTAGAATATTGCGTCCGGCCGGCGCGGTTTGCCCAAGGAACCACCGGCCGCGTCGTCACGCGCGGCCGACCCCCGGCGGTTTTCATGCTCATGGCGACACGATATATTGCGCTCGATATATCGACAAGCGAGGGTGGGACAGGCTCTCTGCCGGTCCGATCGCGGAAACGGAAAAATGACCGTTGACAGGCCGGCATAGTGGGATAAAATTCCCAGCTATCTCAGATAGTTAAGTCCGGCGTCGGCGGCGCTTGCCGTTGGGCGTCGATAACAACGATCGCAAGGGAGGTTCGCCATCATGGCCAGCAAAGTCTCGATCCATCCTTCCGTAGACGCCGGGGTAAAGCCGGCGGCGCCGAATTTCGCCGGCGGCAAGCTTCACTGCAATTGCAAGCAGAACGCGGTGGAGGTCACCATCAAGGGCCAGAGCGCCCACAACCATGTCTGCGGCTGCACCAAATGCTGGAAGCCCGCCGGCGCGCTCTTCTCCATGGTCGCGGTGGTGCCGCGGGACAATCTCAAGGTCACCGCCAACGAGAGCAAGCTGAAGGTGGTCGATCCCTCGGCCGCGATCCAGCGCCACGCCTGCACCGGCTGCGGCGTCCACATGTATGGCCGGATCGAAAACAAGAATCATCCCCTCTATGGCTTCGACTTCATCCACACCGAGCTCTCCAAGGAGGCCGGCTGGTCGCCGCCGGAGTTCGCGGCCTTCGTTTCCTCGATCATCGAATCCGGTGCCAAGCCCGGCGAGATGGGCGCGGTCCGCTCGCGCCTCAAGGAGCTTCATCTGGAGCCCTATGATGCGCTCTCGCCGCCGCTGATGGACGTGATCGCGACCCATACGGCCAAAGCCAAGGGCACGTTGCGCACCTAGCTTCTTGCGCGAAGGATGACCGGCAGCCACAAGGTTGCCGGTCATTCCACTGCGAAGACCGTTAGAGAGGGGGCTCCTCCATGAAAGTTCGCGCCGCCGTGGCCCATGGGGCCGGAAAGCCGCTCGCCATCGAGACCGTGGATCTGGCCGGGCCCAAGGCCGGCGAGGTGTTGGTGGAGATCAAGGCGACGGGCATATGCCACACCGACGCCTTCACCTTGTCCGGAGCGGACCCCGAGGGCCTGTTCCCGGCCATCCTCGGCCATGAGGGTGCCGGCATCGTGGTCGACGTCGGTCCCGGCGTCACGAGCCTGAAGAAGGGCGACCACGTCATCCCGCTCTACACGCCCGAATGCCGGCAATGCGAATATTGCCTCAGCCGCAAGACCAATCTCTGCCAGGCCATCCGCGTCACCCAGGGGCGCGGGCTGATGCCCGACGGCACCAGCCGGTTTTCCCAGAAGGGCAAACCGATCTTCCACTACATGGGCACTTCGACCTTCGCCAATTTCACCGTGGTGCCGGAGATCGCGCTGGCGAAGATCCGGGCCGACGCGCCCTTCGACAAGGTCTGCTACATCGGCTGCGGCGTCACCACCGGCATCGGCGCCGTCATCAACACCGCACGCGTGGAAGCCGGCGCCAATGTGGTCGTCTTCGGCCTGGGCGGCATCGGGCTGAACGTCATCCAGGGCGCCCGGATGGTGGGCGCCAATATGATCGTCGGGGTCGACGTGAATCCCGGCCGGCGCAAGCTGGCGACCAAGCTCGGCATGACCGATTTCGTCAACCCGAAGGAAATCCAGGGCGACCTGGTCGGCCATCTGGTCGAGTTGACCAAGGGCGGCGCCGACTACAGCTTCGAATGCATCGGCAATGTCCAGACCATGCGCCAGGCCCTCGAATGCTGTCACAAGGGCTGGGGCGTCAGCGTCATCATCGGCGTCGCCGGCGCCGGCCAGGAGATCGCCACCAGGCCTTTCCAGCTGGTTACTGGCCGGGTGTGGAAAGGCACGGCCTTCGGCGGCGCCCGCGGGCGCAGCGACCTGCCCAGGATCGTCGATTGGTACATGGAGAAGAAGATCAATATCGACGACCTCATCACCCATGTCCTGCCGTTCGAGAAGATCAACGAGGGCTTCGACCTGATGCATGCCGGCAAATCGATCCGGACGGTGGTGACGTATTAGGGAGCGTTCGGGCGCGTCCGCCGGCTACTGCGGCCTCGCCGTCAGCCGCCAATCGAAAGCCAGCTGCTGGGCCTGCTTGATCTGGTCGGGGGTGAGGCCGGCGGCAATGGCATCGCGCCGGCGCGCGGCCTCGACCGCTTTCGAACTCTCATGGTGAAAGGCGGCGAGATCGAACCACTTATACGCCTCGACCGGATTCTTATCGGTGCCCCTGCCCCCTGCCGTGGCATTGCCGAGGAATAGATAGGCCTCCACCGAGTCCTCCTTCGCCGCCTTGAGGGCCCAGGCGACGGCCGTCTTGTCATCCTCGGCAACGCTGTCGCCGGTCGAATAGATCCGGACCAATTCCATGGCCGCGGCGACGTCGCCGGAATCGGCGAGCTTCGCCGTCCAATAGAGCGATTTCTGGCGGTCGGGGCAGCAGCCGATGAAGCCGAGCCAATAGTAGAGCGCGAGATCCGACATGGCCTTGGGGTTCCCCTGCTTGGCCGAGCTGAGGAAATATTTCTCGGCCAGCTTGGTGTCCCGCGCCGTGCCTTCGCCGTCGAGATAGAAATACCCCACGGTCTCCTCGGCGTCGTCGTTGCCGAGGTCGGCGATCCGCTTCCAGAGGGAGAACCCCTTCTGAGCGTCGCGCGAAAGGCCCAGCCCGGAAAAATGCATGTCGGCAAGGCAGCGGACGACCTCGGGGTCGGTCGTCGTTGCCTCCTCGGGCGCCAGCTCCCGGGACGCGGTTTCCCAGTCCTGGGACTCGCAAGCCGCGATCCCTTGATCGCGGTCGGCCGCGGCCTCCCGCGTCGACAGGAGCGAAATGGCGAGAGCCAACATGACGGCGGCCGGGCGAAGCGGTCCCAGGCGCCACTGAGGCATCAGCGGCGCAGGTTCCTTTGCAGGGTGCGCAGCCGGGCGCGGGTCGCCTTCTCCGCCTCGGCTTCCATGGCGCGGTAGTGTTCGACCAGGGACTTGCCGAAAGCTGTCAGGCTGGCCCCGCCGCCGGCGCGCCCGCCATGCTGGGCCGCGACGACGGGCCCCCGGAAACTTTGATTGAGGCTGTCGACCAGGAGCCAGGCGCGCCGATACGACATGTCCATGGCCCGCCCGGCGGCCGCGATGGACCGGTGCTGGTCGATGAGCTCCAGCAGCCGCACCTTGCCGGGCCCGATGGCGCGCTCGGTATCGAACTCGATCCGCAGAGTCAGCTTGGCCACGGCGCCAATCTAGCCCGAATCCCTGGCCGGAACCATGCCGCCCGCCTCGGAGTCCTCAGCGAAGCGCCAGGGCATCCAGCACCCGCTGGCGTTCGTCCGGCGTCATGATGATCCAGTCGCGGATTTCGTCGATGTTGCGCTTGCAACCGATGCAAAGGCCGGTCGCATTGTCGATCTGGCAGACGCTGATGCAGGGCGAAGGCGGACCGCTGGCCAGCAGGGTCAGCCGGTCGGCTCGCCGCTCGGCGCGGCGCTTGCGCCGCAGTTCCGGATCGAGAGCCTCGCTCATGAGGCCGCGACCGCTTCAGGCGTACGGCCGACGATCTGCCCATAGACCGCGGGGTCGGTGGCTCCTTCGCTGCCGATGACGAGCACGCCGGACTCCGGCCCAAGAGCGAGCGACCGCCGGACCGCATCATTCCCCGCAACGGCCATGAGGCCGGCGAGCCCGCCGACCCCCGCCTCGCCGGCGACGATCCGCGGATCGCCAGCGGTTCCTCTGGCCAGAGCCCGCATGGCCTCTGCTGCGCATTCGTCTGCGATGGCCAACGCATCGGCCGCGCCCAGGCGCAGCACGTCCCAGGCGACGAGGGAGACTTCCCCGCAGGCGAGCCCCGCCATGATCGTATCGAGATCGCCCATGACCCGTACCGGTTCTCCCGCGCCAAGGCTTCGCCAGACGCAGTCGGCGCGCTCGGGCTCGACGATTACGAAACGCGGGCGTTCGGCCTGCCAGGTCTCCCAGAGATGAGCCATGACGGCGGCGGCCAGACCGCCGCAGCCGGCCTGCAGAAACAGATGGCTCGGCTTCGGGCCGGGCGGAAGCTGGCGGGCAATCTCCTCAGCCATGGCGGCGTAGCCCTGCATCACCTGGCGCGGAATCTCTTCATAGCCTGCATAGCCCGTATCCGAGATCACCTGCCATCCCGCGGCCGCCGCGGCCGCGGCGCATTCCCGCACGGACTCATCGTAATTGCCGGGCGCGCGGCGGACTTCGGCACCGAAGGCCTCGATGGCCGCCTTGCGGCCCTCGCTCACCGTGCCGTGGATGAAGATGACGGCGCGACAGCCGAACAGCGAGGCACCCCAGGCGACCGAGCGTCCATGATTGCCGTCGGTCGCCGTCGCTACAGTCAGGTTCCCGGTCGCCTCGCGATGGTGCCCGGCGATGAGGGTCGCAGCACTCGGTCTTTCGCCCGTCTTTCCGGCGACGGCGGAGGACAGATACCGGTAGACTGCATAGGCGCCGCCCAGCGCCTTGAAGCTGCCGAGGCCGAAGCGTTCCCCTTCGTCCTTGTACCAAAGGCGGCCGATGCCGAGCGCCTTGGCCAACCCAGGCAGGTCGTAAAGCGGGGTCGGCGCGTAGTCCGGCCAACTCGCGATTTCCGCCAGCGCCTGAAGACCCTCGATTCGGCTCGCGACCGTCTTCAAGAAATCCGGATAAGGACTGCCGGCCGGCAAAGCGGCCGGATTGGCGAGGTGACGGAACGGCGGGGGTTGGAACGTCCGAGCGATCATGCCCGGTCTCTTATCATAGCCTTGGCCGCGCCGGCAGGGCCGAGCGGGCAAGGAGGGTGCATCGACGACAGCGCACCCGCCCGCCCGCTACTCGGTCTTCGCCTTGTAGCGGCAAAGGTCGCGGACCACGCAATGCGGACAGTCGGGCTTGCGCGCCTTGCACACGTGGCGCCCGTGCAGGATCAGCCAATGATGGGCGTTGAGCTTGCGGTTCTCCGGCACCACGGCTTCGAGCCGGTCCTCGACCTTGCGCGGATCGGCGCCCGGCGCGAGCCCGCTGCGATTGCAAAGACGGAAGATGTGGGTGTCGACGGCGAGCGTCGGCTGGCGGAAGGCGACATTGAGGACCACATTGGCTGTCTTGCGCCCGACACCGGGCAGGGCCTCGAGGGCCTCGCGCTCGGCCGGCACCACGCCGGCGTATTGCTCCGCCAGGATTCGACTGAGTGCCACGACGTTCTTCGCCTTGGTGTTGAAGAGGCCGATGGTGCGAATGTAGTGGCGCAGGCGCTCCTCGCCCAAGGCCAGCATCTTCTCAGGCGTGTCGGCGACCTTGAACAAGGGTTCCGTCGCCTTGTTGACGCCCGCGTCCGTCGCCTGGGCCGAAAGCACGACGGCGACCAGAAGAGTAAAGGGATTGATGTAGTCGAGCTCGCCCCGGGGATCGGGATTGGCCGCGGCCAGGCGATCGAAGAAGAGCACGGCTTCGGCGGGCTTGAAGGCACGTGCGGGTTTCGGCGCTGGAGCCGTTTTCCGCCTGGCCTTGGCAGGGATGGGCTTCGGAACGGAGCGTTTCATGGCCTCTCAGTCTAGCGAGGCGAGCCGTCGCGGCCTATAGTTTCGCTCATGAGCGATGCAACTCAGGACGAAGTCCTTTTCGACGCCCTCCTGACGCCTCATCGCAGCCTGTCGCCCCGGGGCTTTGCCATCCTGATGGCGATCGCAGGCAGCATCGGTTTCGTCTTCGGCGGCGCGTTCATCCTGCTCGGCGCCTGGCCGATCTTCGGCTTCTGCGGCGCCGAGTGGCTGCTGTTCTACCTTTGCTTCCGCCACAACTTCCGCGCCGAGCGCGTGAGCGAGCGCATTCGCCTCACCCCCGACCGGTTGACGATCGAGCGGCGCGACCGGCGCGGGCGTCTCCAGTCCTGGAGCTTCCAACCCTATTGGCTCCGGGTCGAGATCGAGGAGCATCATGATTCCTCGAACGTGCTGGCCCTTGCCTCCCATGGCCGGAGGCTCCCCATCGCCGGCTTCCTGTCGCCGCCCGAGCGCCTGGATCTCGCCCGCGCCCTGCAATCCGCCCTCGCGGGCATGAGACGCGCGCCAGTCGCAAGTTAAATACCAAGCACGTCCTTCATGCTGTAAAGGCCGGGCGCTCGTCCCATGGCCCAGCGCGCTGCCCTGAGCGCGCCGCGGGCGAAGATATCCCGGCTGGCCGCCTTGTGGGTGAGCTCGATCCTTTCCCCGTCGGTGGCGAAGATGACGCTGTGGTCGCCCACCACGTCGCCGCCGCGCAGCGCCGCGAACCCGATGGCGCCCTTGGCCCGGGCACCCGTCTCTCCGTCGCGCCCGCGAGCGGCGACCTTGTCGAGATCGACGCCCCGCCCCTCGGCGGCGGCGCGGCCGAGGAGAAATGCGGTGCCTGAGGGTGCATCGATCTTGTGGCGGTGATGCATTTCGAGGATCTCGATATCCCAGGCGGGATCCAGCGCCCTGGCGGCCTGCCTGACCAGCTCGGCCAGCAGGTTGACGCCGAGGCTCATGTTGCCGGTGAAAACGATGGGCGCTCGCTCAGCAGCCTCGGCGATCGCGGCCTCGCCCGCGGCATCGATGCCGGTGGTGCCGATGATATGAGCCTTGCCGGTCGCCGCGGCAATCTTCACATGGGCAAGCGCGGCGGCGGGAATGGTGAAGTCGAGCGCTGCATCGGATGCTTCGAACACCGCCTCGGCCCGGTCGGTGAGCGCGATTCCCAAGGGATCGACACCGGCGAGCCTGCCGAGGTCGGCGCCGACCTCCTTCTGGCCCGGCCGCTCGCTGCCGGCGACGAGGCGATAGCCCGGCGTCGTCGCAGCCAGGCGCAACAGCACGCGGCCCATCCGCCCCGCCGCGCCAAGGACGCCGATCCGACAGTCGGTCATAAGAAGGTCCCCCATCGGCGCCGCGTCGGCGCCACTTTCACGTCCCCTCCCCCCTTGTGGGGGAGGGTCAGGGTGGGGGGTGATCAGCGGAAGCCTTGCGGACGCCCCACCCCCACCCCAGCCCGCCCCCGTCGAGGGGGCGGGAGGTTTCGGAATCGACCGCCTATTCCTTCAGCTCGTTCCAGAACTCCTTGACCTTGGCGAAGAAGCCTTCGGCCTCGGGGCTGTGCTGTTGGCCGCGGCCGGCCTTGTCGAACTCGGCCAGAAGCTCCTGCTGGTGCTTGGTCAGCTTGACAGGCGTTTCCACCGTGATCTGGGCGAACATGTCGCCGCGCTCGGTCGAACGCAGCACGCTCATGCCCTTGTGGCGCAGGCGGAACTGCTGGCCCGTCTGGGTCCCGGCCGGGACCGTGATCCGGGCTCTGCTGCCGTCCACCGTCGGCACCTCGACGATGCCGCCCAGCACGGCGTTCACCATGGTGATGGGCACCCGGCAATAGATATTGGCGCCCTCGCGCTGGAACAGCTTATGGGGTTGGACCGAAAGAAAGATGTAGAGATCGCCCGAGGGCGCGCCGCGCATCCCGGCCTCGCCCTCGCCGGAAAGGCGGATGCGGGTGCCGTCCTCTACACCCGGCGGGATGGTCACGTTGAGGGTCTTTTCCTTCCGGCTGCGGCCCTGGCCGGAGCAGGCCCGGCAGGGCTTGTCGATCACCTTGCCGCCGCCATGGCAGCTGGCGCAAGTCGTCTCGACGGTGAAGAAGCCCTGGGCGTGGCGCAGCTTTCCGCTGCCCCGGCAAGCCGGGCAGACCACGGGCTTGGAGCCTTTTTCGGCCCCGCTCCCGGCGCAGGTTTCGCAAGGGGCCAGCGCTCCCACCCGGATGGTCGCCTGCTTGCCGGCGAAGGCCTCTTCCAGGGTGATTTCCATCTTGTATTGCAGGTCGCCGCCGCGTTGGCGTGCCTGCTCGCCGCGCCGGCCGCCCATGAACTCGCCGAACATTTCCTCGAAGATGTCGGCGAAGCCTCCGCCCGCGTTGAAGTCGAAGCCGCCGGGATGCCCCGCGCCCGCGCCCCCGTTCTCGAAGGCCCGGTGGCCGAAGCGGTCATAGGCCGCGCGCTTCTGATCGTCCTTCAGGACGTCATAGGCCTCGCTGATTTCCTTGAACTTGTGCTCGGCCGTCTTGTCCCCCGGATTGCGGTCCGGGTGGAATTTCATGGCCAGCGCCCTGTACGCCTTCTTCAGCTGATCGGCCGTGGCCTCGCGCGCCACGCCAAGGGTTTCGTAGTAGTCCTGTTTCGCCATCGGTCTTTCGCGCACCCGCCCGGCCGGCCCCGAATCCGGATTCCGGGCATTCCCCTTCATTCCGCCGCGGGCCGATCCAACCGGACGCCCAACTCTCTCTGGCGATATCTCCGCCCGCCACTAGGGCGAGGCGGGCGGAGATTCAGCCTTCCAACGGCTAAGCCCGGCGCCGGAGCCTGATCGTCTCAAGCCTGCTCGGCTTGAGACGTGAATCAGGTTCTCATCGTAACATGTAGAGCAAGATTCACGGGTCAGCTTGAGTGAAGCTGACCCGATCTTGCTCTAGCCGGCCTTCTTGCCGCCCTTCTGCTCGTCGACCTCTTCGAAGTCGGCGTCGACGACTTTCTCGTTGCCACCCGCGGGCCCGGCGGCGCCGTCCCCGCCTGGGCTGCCGCCCTGGCCAGGGCCGCCGGCACCCGTCGCTTCGCTCGCCTGGGCCTTGTACAGCTGTTCGCCGATCTTCATGGCGACCTCGGACAGGGCCTGAGTCTTGGCCTGGATCGCCTCGGCGTCATCGGCCTCCATGACCTTCTTCAGTTCGGCGATGGCCGCCTCGGCCGCCTGCTTGTCGGCAGCGGCGATCTTGCCTTCGTTCTCCTTCAGGCTGCGCTCGGTCGAATGGATCAGGCCGTCGGCATGGTTGCGCGCTTCCACCGCCGCCTTGCGCTTCTTGTCTTCGGCGGCATGAGCCTCGGCATCCTTGACCATCTTCTGGATGTCGGATTCCGACAGGCCGCCCGAAGCCTGGATGCGGATCTGCTGCTCCTTGCCCGTTGCCTTGTCCCTGGCGGAGACATTGACGATGCCGTTGGCGTCGATGTCGAAGGTGACCTCGATCTGCGGCACGCCGCGCGGGGCCGAGGGAATGCCGACCAGGTCGAACTGGCCGAGCAGCTTGTTGTCCGACGCCATCTCGCGTTCGCCCTGGAAGACCCGGATGGTGACCGCCGTCTGACCGTCTTCGGCGGTGGAGAACACCTGGCTCTTCTTGGTCGGGATCGTGGTGTTGCGGTCGATGAGCCGGGTGAACACGCCACCCAGCGTCTCGATGCCCAGCGACAGCGGCGTCACGTCCAGCAGCAGCACGTCCTTGACGTCGCCCTTCAGCACGCCGCCCTGGATGGCCGCGCCGATGGCCACCACCTCGTCGGGATTGACGCCCCGATGGGGCTCGCGCCCGAAGAACTGCTTCACCGTCTCGATGACCTTGGGCATGCGGGTCATGCCGCCCACCAGGATCACCTCCTGGACTTCCGAGGCCTTGAGGCCCGCGTCCTTGAGGGCTGCCCGGCAGGGCTCGACCGTCTTCTGGATCAGCTCGTCCACCAGGGCCTCCAGCTTCGCCCGCGTGAGCTTGATCACCAGATGCTTCGGCCCCGTCTGGTCGGCGGTGATGAAGGGCAGGTTGACTTCGGTCTGGGTGGCGCTGGATAGCTCGATCTTGGCCTTCTCGGCCGCTTCCTTCAGGCGCTGAAGGGCGAGCTTGTCCTTGCGCAGGTCGATGCCCTGCTCCTTGCGGAACTCCTCGGCCAGATAGTCGATGATGCGGGCGTCGAAGTCCTCGCCGCCGAGGAAGGTGTCGCCGTTGGTGGACTTCACCTCGAACACGCCGTCGCCGATCTCCAGGATCGAGACGTCGAAGGTGCCGCCGCCGAGGTCATAGACCGCGATGGTGCCGCTGCCCTTCTTTTCCAAGCCATAGGCAAGAGCGGCCGCCGTCGGCTCGTTGATGATGCGAAGCACCTCGAGCCCGGCGATTCGGCCGGCGTCCTTGGTCGCCTGGCGCTGGGAATCGTTGAAATAGGCGGGAACCGTGATGACCGCCTGGGTGACCTTCTCGCCCAGGTAGTTCTCCGCCGTCTCCTTCATCTTCTGCAGGATGAAGGCGCTGACCTGTGAGGGCGAATAATTGGTCCCCCGGCACTGCACCCAGGCATCGCCATTGTCGCCGGCAATGATCTTATAGGGCACCAGGCCGCGGTCCTTCTGGGCCATGGGGTCATCGTAGCGCCGGCCGATCAGGCGCTTGATGGCGAACAGCGTGTTCTCCGGGTTGGTGACGGCCTGGCGCTTGGCCGCCTGTCCGACGAGGCGCTCGCCCGAATCCGTGAAGGCGACCATCGAGGGCGTCGTGCGTGCGCCCTCGGCATTCTCGATCACCTTGGCGTCCTTGCCTTCCATCACGGCGACGCAGGAATTCGTGGTGCCGAGATCGATTCCGATGACTTTGCTCATTTATCCTTCTCCTGGCGGATCGTCCGGCAAGCCCGCCTCATTGCGGCACAGGCCGGCACTCCCCAAAAACCATTGAACCCGCCGGGATATATAGGGATGGGGCCAGCCCGCGCAAGCCGGATCGCCGACAAATTCGGGGGCCGAACCCCCAAAGGCGAGCCTTGCCCGCCCCGAACCGGCGCGCCTACTCTTGAAAGATGCAGATGCCCCAGGATCCCCCGGCGCGCGAGCCCGTCTACCGGCTCATCCGCATCGTCATGGCGAGCGACGCCATCCTGGGGCTCCTGCTCATGATCTTCGGCCCGATGCTGACCGGGGTCGCGGGCCTGCGCCTCCTGGGCGCCGCGCTTTGCCTCATCGGCGCCGGGCTATACTTCTTCTTCGGGCGGCTGGCGGCCAAGGCGAGGTCCCGCTGATCATTTGCGCCAGCTACCGCTGCGACATCGGCGCCTAGCGCCTGATCGTCTCAAGCCAAATCGGCTTGAGACGTGAATCAGTCGCTACATCTATCAATTAGACCAAGATTCACCGATTAGGTTGATTCAACGTAGTCGGATCTTGCTCTATGACGCCTGCGCCCAGGGTTGCACCTATTGCTACGCGGTTTCGAGCCAGGCCCGGGCCAAGGGGCGGATCAAGCCCCATAATCCGGCGGCGGAGCGGCTGTAGCGGCAATCTCCGGATCATATAGACCTTGCGTACCGTCTCATGGACCCGGCAGGTGCCGCGCCAGTCCTTGGGGAAGAAAGCGGCCGTATCGGGGGCGATCTCGATCGTCTCGCCGGATTCGTGGGTGTAGGTGCAGCGCCCGGCGATGAAGTGGCAGAACTCGTCGCTGGTCACATGGCAGTTCCAGAAGCCGGGGGTGCAGGTCCAGATGCCGCTCTCGCATGAGCCGCCCGGCCCCTTGTGCAGAAGAATCCCGGCGGTCATGGACTGGCCCTCGATCATGGTCCGGACAGGTCCCCAGTCCTTGAGCGGCCCGGCACCAAGCGGATTTCGCAAGACCGGCGAAGCGCCCCGGTCGATGGCCGTCGGCTTCGCCACCAGCATGTAGGTGACGCGCAGCGTCTGCTTGACATCGCAGCGCCCGGTCCAGCCCGAAGGAAAATGCACCACCGTGCCGGGGACGACCTCGATGCTCTCGCCGTTGTGCTCGGTGTAGGTGGCGCGGCCCGCAAGGTAGAAGCAAAGCTCGTCGCCGGGCATGGTCCAGCGCCAGGAGCCGGGCGTGCAGGCCCAGAGCCCCGCCCGGACCATGGGCTCGCCCGCCGCTTCCCGCTTCCACAATAGCCGGCCGCTGGTCTCGGACTGGCCTTCGATCGCATCGGGCTGGATTCCCCAATCGGCAAGCCCGCCCACGGTCGTCGCCTGGGGGATGTGGGGGGCGGAGCTCTCCATCATGCGCCCCGCTCCGCGACCTTGAGAATCAGGCGCGCGGCCTTCTCCGTCCCCTGGGCCTTGTGCATATGGCGCGAAAGCTTATCCAAGCGCTTGGCCATGGCGCGGTCGGCGAGCAGGCGCTCGATGGTCTTGGCGAGCATGCGGTCGGTCCATTTGTAGCGCGGCAGGTCGGCGCCGAGCCGCGTATCGGTGATGCGGGCCGCATTGTCGAGCCCGTCCCAGCAATAGGGCATGATGATGGCCGGCTTGCCGAAATAGAGCGCCTCGGTGAAGCTGTTGTTCCCGCCGTGATGGATGAACAGATCGACCTCGGGAATCACCGCCGGCTGGGGATACCAGCCTTCGAGATGAACGTTGGGCGGCACCGCGCCGTACTCGCCGATGTAGTCGCCGACATTCATCAGGAAGCGATAGGGCAGCTTGGCAAAGAGCCCGATCATCCGCTTGTAGAGATCGACATCGGCCGCTCCAAGGCTGCCGAAGCTCACATAGATGAGCGGCTTGTCGTCGTGGATGCCGAAGTCCGGCACCTGGTAGCGCCCCTCGTCGCGCACGCAGCCCTCCAGATATTGGAAGCGCCGCGGGTTCAGGGGTCTCCGGCGCCGGTAGGCCAGCGGCTTCGGGTAGAGCAGCAGGTTCATGTAGGGCGAGGCCTCGAAGAACTCGCCCAGCGGATAGGGCGCATGGCCGACCTTGGCGAGGAACGCGTTGAAGCGGCCGTGCGCCGGCTTGATCAGTTTCAGGAATCGCTGCTCGAACTTCTTGAAGCCCGCCTTGTCCTTCTCGTGGCAGCCGGAGAGATGGGGCGGGATATCGGGATCGGGGATCTCGTTCTCCGAGCAGGAGATGATGCGGATCCAGGGCTTGCCCGCCGCCTTGATGGCCGGAAACAGGATCACGTTGTCGACGCAGACCACGTCCGGCTTGATGTGCGCGATATGTGCCGTCAGCCCCTCATGGGAGATGATGGCGCTGTCGACGATGGCTTCCCAGACCGGCACGACATAGGTCGCAAGCTGGCGGATGGGCGAAAGCCGGAAATGGGGCAGATGGCCGGCGATGAAGTTGGCCCAGAATTTGGCCACTTCCTCGTCCGAGAGGCCGCCCGACATGTCCACCAGGTTTTCCTCGAAGCCGTACTTCTCGAACACGCCCTTGAAGCCCCGGTCGCAGACGAAGACCGGGTTGTGGCCCATGGCCTTCAGGCGCTGGGCGATGCCCACGCAATTAAGCGCCGGCCCGAAGGCCGCCTCCGGATAGAGCAGGATCGTCTTCGCCTTTGCCATGTCTTCCCCCCGTCCTCGCCGGCGGCCCGCGAGGGTGGCTTAGGCCCGTCGCCGCGGTCAAGCGGCTGGGATGTCACTGACGCAACACGGAACTGAGGCTAGACTGCGGCCACCATGCGCCGGCGCATCGATCTTCTCGTTTCCCTCCTCGTGCTGATCGCGATGCTCGCCCTGCGATACCAGGACGGGCCCTTCGTCATCGGCGTGCGCAACATCCTGTTTGACAGCTATCAGCGCCTGGACCCACGGCCCTACGACCCGAGCGTTCAGGTGCGCATCTTTGCCATCGACGAGGACAGCCTGAAGCATCTGGGCCAATGGCCGTGGCCGCGCGGCACGCTGGCGCGCATCGTCGGGAGGCTGACGGCGGATGGCGCCCTGGCCATTGCCCTCGATGTATTGTTGGCCGAGCCTGACCGGACCGGGCCACAGGCCCTGCTCAAGCAATGGCAAGGCCGACCCGACATTGCAGCCTTGAGCGATGCGGTGGCAAAGCTGCCGGACCCCGACGCCGAACTGGCGAAAGAGCTAGCCATTGCTCCAGCCGTACTCGCTTTTTCGCTCAACGATCAGCCGGGTGGTCAGACTCCTGCGGTCAAGGCCGGAATTGCCATGGCCGGGGACGACGCGCTGCCATGGCTGCTTTCCCCACCCGGCGCGACCACGGCGCTCCCCGAGCTCGAGAAGGCCACGCCGGGCTACGGCAGCGTCACGGTTCCCCCGGATCGGGACGGCATCGTGCGAAAAGTTCCGTTGCTGTTCGCCTTCCGAGGTCAGATCTATCCAAGCCTGGTCGCCGAGGCGCTCAGGATCGCCCAGCCAGGCGCCTCGACCTACATCGTCAAGGCCTCGAACGCGAGCGGCGAGACCGCTTTGGGCGCCCAGACGGGCCTTAACAATGTGAAGGTCGGCGGTGCGATCGTTCCGGTCGATTCCCGTGGGAACGTATTGCTCTACGACTCCGGGTTCCAGCCAAAGCGCTTTATTTCCCTGTGGCGCGTGTTGGAACCCGATTTCGATCCGAAGCTAGTCGCGGGCAACATCATCCTGATCGGCTCGACCGTAGAGGGCTTGCGGGATTTCAAGCCGACGCCCCTCGACCCCCGGGCGAGCGGAATCGAGACCCACGCCCAGATCCTCGAACAGATACTGAACCACCAGTATCTCCAGCGGCCCGACTGGGCCGACGGTGCGGAGATGCTGTTCCTGCTGGTCTTTGGTCTCGCATTGATTCTGCTGCTGCATCCGTTGGGTGCGCTCTGGGCGGCAGTGGTGACTCTCATCGCGATCGCCGCGTCCTTCGCCTTTTCCTGGTTCTCCTTTCAGCGCGAGGGCCTGCTCCTCGATCCGCTCTATCCCGGCATGGCGGCGCTCGCGGTGTATCTCACCGGGTCGCTGCTGGGATACCTGCGCAGCGAGACCGAGCGGCGCCATGTGCGCCGGACCTTCAGCTTGTATCTAGCGCCGGCCGTGGTCGAGGAACTCAGCCGAAATCCGGACCTGGTCAAGCTCGGCGGGGAGCTGCGCGAGATCACCGTGATGTTCTCCGACATCCGCGACTTCACGCGAATCTCGGAGCAGCTCGATCCCCAGCAGCTGACCCATATGTTGAACGCCGTGCTGACGCCTCTGACAGAGGCCATCTACTCGACCAGAGGCACCGTCGACAAATACATCGGCGACTGCATCATGGCTTTCTGGAATGCGCCGCTCGACGATGCCGCGCATCCGCGCAACGCGCTTAAGGCGGCGCTCGCCATGCGCCTTGCGCTGGCCAAGGCCAACATGACCTTGGCGGAAGAGGCGCGCAAGGCGGGCCGGAAGGTCATCGACGTTGGTATCGGCATCGGCATCAACAGCGGGCCCTGTAGCGTGGGCAATATGGGCTCGGTCCAGCGCCTGGCCTATTCGGCGCTCGGCGACACGGTCAATCTCGCCTCGCGATTGGAGAGTCTGACGCGCAGCTATGGCGTGGAGATCATCGTCGGCGAGGATGCGGCCGAGGGGATTTCCGACATGGCGCTCTTGGAGATCGACCGGGTGCAGGTGAAAGGCCGGACTAAGCCGCTCACCATTCACACCTTGCTCGCCGAGAGCCGCGATGCTGCCTTCGAGGCCCTGGCGAGCGCCCAGGCAAAATTCCTGCAAGTCTATCGCCGGCAGGATTGGGCGGCGGCCCGCGAAGCCATCGCCGCCTGTCTCGGCCTGGCGCCCCGTCTCAAGGGTCTCTACGACCTCTATGCCGCTCGCATCGAGGATTATGAGGCCGAGCCGCCGGACGCCGATTGGGACGGGGTCTTCGTCGCCAAATCCAAGACCGGGTAAGTCGTTCAAGACATTGAGGAAAAGAGCCTCCCCTTCAAATCGGGAGGTTGGCGGCCTATGTTGCTAAGGGCCACAGCAAGGGGTCGCCGGCGCTGGCGGCCCTGGAACCAAGAGGGGTCATCCATGTCGTTCACGATGCGTGCCCTGCCCGTCTGCGCGGCCCTCACCCTGGTAGCGGTCGGCGCGTCCGCGGCCAATGATGCGAGGATCGGCGGCGTCATCCAGAAGGATTTCACCGGCGCCACCGGCATGGTCGTCGGCAGCGCGGCCAAGGATCTCTACTACCGGGATGACGTGTACTCGGGCGAGACGGTGGCGACGCCAGGGAACGGTTCGACGGCGCTCCTGTTCCAGGATGCCACCCGCCTCCAGCTCGGCGCCAATTCGACGGTGGTGCTGGACCGTTTCGTCTACGACCCCGACAGCCAGCAGGGCGATGCGTCGATCAAGTTCAGCAAGGGAATCTTTCGCTGGGTGACCGGCGAGATCAAGAACAAGGAGGCGGTCAAGCTCGCCACCCCGACGGCGACGCTGGTCATCCGCGGTACCAACTTCAAGCTCTTCGTCGCCGGCGACGGCACCAGCATCTTGCAGGTGTTCGATGGCCAGGTCGACATGACGCCCTGCAACAATGGCGAACCCAGGAGCGCTACGGCGGGCCAGGCGCTGAAGACGACGCCGTCTTGCGGCATCTCCCAGGTCGGCTTGAGCGATGTGCCGCGCGACCCGGGCGTTGACGGCGGCGGCGGCGGCGAGGGCACCGGGGCGCCCGGCGGCAGCAATCCGGAGCATAACTCCGCGCCCCAAGGCGGACACCCCGGCTGAGACATCGGCCAAAGATAGGCTCGCGCTAGCCGCCGTCGGCCCGTGACGGGGGTTTCCTTCTATGTCTTCGGCATCGTCGGGCTGCTGACTCTCGTCGGCTTCCTGCCGGCGCTGGCCCGCCGGGTCAATCTGCCCTACACCGTGCTGCTCGCCGGTGCGGGGCTCGGCCTCGGCGGCCTCGTCATCGTGACCCCAGACCTCGGAGGCTTGGGGCCGGTCGGGGATTTCCTTGGCGCGCTTCGGGGGCTCGACATCCCGCCCGAGGCCATTCTCTCCATTTTCCTGCCGACTCTTCTGTTCGAAACCGCCCTTTCCCTCGACAGCCGCCAGCTCTTGGACGACCTGGCGCCGATCCTGCTGATGGCCGTGGTCGCGGTCGTCGTCTGCGCCTTCTGCGTCGCCTTCGCGCTCTCAGCCATTTTTGGCACTGCGTTGACTGCGGCGCTGCTGCTGGGCTCGATCGTCGCCACCACCGATCCCATCGCCGTGGTCGGGATCTTCCGCGACCTCGGCGCGCCCAGGCGGCTGCGCCTTCTGGTCGAGGGCGAGAGCCTGTTGAACGACGCCTCGGCCATCGCCCTCTACAGCCTGCTGATCGAATTGCTGCTGGGCCAACACAGCGGCGGGGCTGGCGAGGCCGCCCTGAGGCTCCTGCACGATTTCCTCGGCGGCAGCATCTTCGGCTATCTGGCTGCCCGGGGTGCCCTGGCGCTGGCCCGGCCGCTCCGAGGCCTGCCTCTCGCCGAGATCACGCTGACCCTGGCACTCGCCTACCTGGTTTATTTCTTTGCCGAGCGTTATCTCGACGTCTCCGGCGTGGTCGCCGTAGTCGTCGCCGCGCTGACCCTGGGCGCGATCGGGCGGACCCGGCTCACGCCGAACACCTGGGAACGATTGGAGAGCATCTGGCAGCAGCTGGGATTCTGGGCCAATTCCCTGGTCTTCCTGCTGGCCGCCATGCTGGTCCCGCGCATCGTCACCACCGTCACCTGGTGGGATGGAGCCATGCTGGCGGTCATGGTGATTTTCACCCTGCTGGCCCGCTTCGTCGTGGTCTTCGGCCTGATGCCGCTCTTGAGCATGCTGGGCCTCTCCGAGCGCATCGAGAGGGCCTATGGTCTCGTGATCGTCTGGGGCGGCCTCAGGGGTGCGCTGTCCCTGGCGCTCGCCCTTGCGGTCGCCGGGAACGAGGCGCTGCCCGAAGACCTGCGCCACATGGTGGCAGTGCTCACCACCGGCTTCGTCCTCTTCACCCTGCTGGTCAACGGCATCAGCCTCAGGCCGATCATCCGTTTGCTGGGACTCGACCGCCTGCCGGCGGCCGAGCAGGCCTTGCGCGACCGGGCGCTCACCCTGGCGCTGATGGGGATCAAGGACCGGCTCAGCGGGCTCGGCGCGGCCGAGCATCTGTCCGCGGTTCCGCTCGCCAATCTGGCCGAAGACTTCGACCGGCGCATCGCTTCCCTCGAGGCTCAAGGCCGCTTGGTGCCGAGCCTGTCGGAGGCGGATCTCGTTTCCGTGGGCTTGCGCATCCTGGCCGCTCGGGAAGGGGAGCTCGCTCTCGAAAGATTGGAAGCGGGAATCCTGCCCCAGAGTGTGGCCGACGCCCTCATCGCCGACGCCGCCAAGCTGGGCGACGCCGCCAAGTCGACGGCGGCGCCGGGCTATCAGAAGGCGGCCGCAACGGCGGCGGGCTTCCGGCCTAGCTTCCGCATCGCCCATTGGCTGCACCGGCGTTTCGGCATCGAGCGGCCGCTGGCCGCAGTGCTGGCCGAGCGCTTCGAGCGCTTGTTGCTGGAACGTATGATGCTGATGGAGCTGGCGGAGTTCGTGGACCGGCGCCTGAAGCCGATCCTGGGCGAGGCGACGGCGGCGGTCCTGGCCGAGACGCTCAAGCGGCGCGAGGCCAGGATCGGCGAGGCGCTGGCTGCCCTTCGCCTGCAATACCCCGACTATGCCGAGACACTCGAGGCACGCTATCTCGGCCGCCTGTCGCTCCGCCTCGAAGAGGACGCCTTGCGCAACCTGTTCGAGGAGTCAGTGGTGAGCCAGGAGATCTTCAACGATCTCGAACGGCGCGCCGCCGGGCGCAGGCGGGCGCTGGAGCGCCGTCCGAGGCTCGATGTCGCTCTCGATCCGACGGCGCTCATCGGCAAGGTGCCGCTCTTCGCCGATTTGGCACCCGAGCGCCAGCGGGCGATCGCCTTCTTGCTGCGGCCGCGCCTGGCTCTGCCGGGCGAACGCATCGTCGCCAAGGGCGAGAAGGGCGATGCCATGTACTTCATCGCCTCGGGCGCGCTATCCGTCGAATTGGGCGATGCCGAGGTCAGGCTCGGCAGCGGCGATTTCTTCGGCGAGATCGCGCTGCTCTCTCGCGGCCGACGAACGGCCGACGTGGTCGCCATCAGCTATTGCAGCCTGCTCGCCCTCACCGCCGATGAATTCGACAGGCTCCTGGCTGAGGATGCCGGCCTGAAGGCGGCAATCGACGCCGTGGCGCGCGAGCGCCTGGGGGCGTTCGACCATCACGCCGGCTGAAGGGCGCGCTACAGGGTCTTTCGGAACACGACCTTGGAATCGCCGGGGGCATAGAAGTCGGCAAACTCGGCGGCAATACGATAACCGAGAGAGGCGTAGAACGCCCGCGCCGTCCCATAGTCCGCTCGGCCCGAGGTATCGATGAAAAGGGCCGTGGCACCGCCCGCCGCCGCCTGGCGTTCGACCTCCGCCATCAGCCGCCGGCCGATGCCGCGACCCCGGCGTTGCGGGTCGACGGCGATCCAGTAGAGATCCCAGCTGGCGCGCGTGAGCGGGATGGGCCCGAAGCAGGCGAAGCCCTGCGGCTGGCGCCGCTCCTCTTCGGCGAAAAGAAAATGATAGCCCGTGGCCGCGAGCCCCCGGGCTAGCCGTTCCTCGATCAGCTCGCAAGCGATTGCCGTCTCGGCCGGGCTGAAGACGCCTGCCGTCTCGACGAGATGCCGGATGGCCGCTCCGTCGCCGGGCCGGGGTTCGTCACGTAGCGCGATGTAGTTCATCCGGGAATAGCCAGCGAGAGATCGCCGGGCGCGGGTCTTGCCGCTGTTTGGCCGCGGTCGGCGACGATGCGCCCGAGGATAGCCCGGAAATCGAGCCCTGCCCGCTCGGCCGCCGCGGCGAAGCCGGCATCGGGAGAGAGA
This sequence comes from Candidatus Udaeobacter sp., assembly GCA_035604155.1. Taxonomy (GTDB): domain Bacteria; phylum Pseudomonadota; class Alphaproteobacteria; order Dongiales; family Dongiaceae; genus DASXQK01. The sequence goes on from DATNJA010000167.1 coordinate 30,514, forward strand.
CAGGGGTTGATGTTGACCTCGAGCACCTGCACCGCACCGGCGAGATCGACCCGGCAATCGACCCGGGCATAGCCCCTGAGCTCGAACAGGCGCCAGCAGGCGACCGCTGTCTCGTGCAGCCTTGCCAGAAGCGCATCGTCGTCGGGCGGAAAATCGAATCGGCGCTGGGTGGCATGATATTCGAAGGACGCCTCCTGCCACTTGGCGGCGTAATTGACGATCCGGGGCTTGCCGGGCGGATAGCCGACGAAACACATTTCGGCCGGCGGCAGCAGCTCGACAGCGCCGTTCCCGGCCAGAAGCGACAGGTTGAACTCACGGCCTTCGACATAGGCTTCCGCGAACCACTCGCCGCCATAGCGCCGCTGGCGCCGGCGCAGGATGCCGGGCAGCCGTCCGCGATCAGCCGTGACCGAGCCGTCTTCCAGGCCGATGGAGGCGTGCTCCCAGACCGACTTCACGATGTAGGGGCCGGGAAAATCGGGCAGACGGCCCGGTGGCGCCCAAGATGGGGTGGCGATCTTGGCTGCCGCCATCAGCCGCTTGGCGAGGAGCTTGTTGGAGGTCACATAGGCGGCATCGGCCCCGCTGCCAGTGTAGGGCAGGCTGAGGGATTCCAGCAGGGCCGGAGCCAGGTGAATGAGCCGGCCGAGGCCTTCCACCGATTCCACCAGATTGAAGACGAAGGCGGGCCGCAGATCCATGAGGCGCCGGCGCGCGGCCTCCAGATCGAGGGTGATGGCAAGCGCCACCGGCTGGTAGCCGAGAGCCGCGAGGCCGCGGCTCACCGTCTCCACTTCCGTCAGCACGTCCTGCTCGTCCGGCGCGGCGTCGGCCGCGACAGCGCCGTAAAGCACGACGACCTTGCTTGCGGAGCGCCGGCCCTTCAGCGGCAGAGCCACGGATCTAAGCCGCGACGGCGCCGGCGGCGGGCCGGCGCTGCAACCCTGCGCGATGCAGCCCCTGGCGCAGGATGCGCCCGATCAACCGCTCATAGGTCATCCCGGCCTGCTGGGCCAGGATCGGCAAATCCGAATGGGTCGGATGGAGCCCGGCGAGCGGGTTCACCTCCATGAACTGGGGCCGGCCATTGGCGTCCGAACGCAGGTCGACCCGGCCGGCGTCGCGGCAGCCGAGCGCTCGCCAGGCGGCAAGCGCCACGTCGACGGCGGCTTTCGCCTCCTCGTCGGCGACCAAGCGATAGACCACCCGGCTTTCGCATTCCTCCTTGTTCACGTAGCCATAGGCCGCGTTCTGGGCACGGTCGGAAAGGATCACCTCGAGGGCGCCCAGCGACTCGGCGCCGCGCCCGGCGCCGATGATGCCGACGGTGAATTCCCGGCCCGGCAGATAGCCCTCCACCAGCACCGGCTGGCGGAAGCGCGTCAGCAGGCCGCGGCAGACCTTGCGCAGCGCCGCCGGACCCTCGGCGCGGCTCGCTGGCGAGACGCCCTTGCCTGTGCCCTCGGCCACCGGCTTGGCAAAGACCGGAAAGGAAAGGGCGTGGCGGTCGAGATCGGCCAAACTCTCGATGAGGGCGAAGGGTGCCGTCGGCACGCCCTTGTCCCGCAGCACATGCTTGGTCATGGCCTTGTGCAGCGACAGCGCCATGACCAGGCTGTCGGAGAAGCTGCAGGGAATGCCGTAGGCCTCGAGCAGCGCCGGCACCTGGGCTTCGCGCCCGGCCCCCGACAGTCCCTCGCAGATGTTGAACACGAAATCCCAGCGCTCGCCCGCGGCCAGGCGCTGCACCAGAGCCCGGATGTTGCCGATACGCACCGGCTCGACGCCATTGGCGGCCAGCGCCCGCTCGATCGCCTCGATGGTTTCCAGGCTGTCGAACTCGGCGGTCTCCTCGGGCCCATAACCGGCAGCCAGATAGTCGTCCCGCAGGTCGTAGCTCATGCCTATGCGCAGCATGGCGGCCTCCGCGACCGGTCAATACCGGCACCGACAAAAAACGCCGGCAAAACCGGCGGGCGAGTCGGGAGCATGGGGAAAGGGAAGTGGAGGCGGAAACGAAGACGAATCTTCGTACTGGGAGGCTCGGCATCTTCCCGAGCCGGTAGCGGCTTCATGGCGATCGGGAGCTCCTTCGGGCTCCGTTGCTCGGCCCTCGGCGGCTCTCCCTCAGGTCGCTTCATGCGCCTCGTGACTCGCCGCCTGGCGAGTTTGCAATTAGAGCGCGACCCCCATAATTGTCCAGGGGTTGGCGGGCCCCGAATGCAAAAAAGCCGAAAGGCGAGGCCGGCGGGACTTGGAGCGACCCTGCGATGCCGGCATAGTCGGCCCATCCATGGAACCCCCATCCCCGGCGCGCCAGAGCTTCCGCGGCATCCTGCTGATGATGGCCGCGGGCTTCGGCTTCACGCTCATGGATGCGGTGGCCAAATACCTCGCCCAAAGCTTTCCCGTCATCGAGGTGGCCTGGGGCCGCTATCTCTTCCATGCCCTGGCGCTGCCGCTCATCGTCGGCCGGTACGGCGGCTTGGCCATGATCCGCAGCAATCGGCTCTGGCTCCAGCTCCTGCGCTCGCTCCTCCTGCTGGGCTCGACCGTGTTCTTCTGGTACGCGGTCAAGTTCATCCCCTTGGCCGACGCCACGGCCATCGGATTCGTCGGCCCCCTGATCCTGACCGCCCTTTCGGTCCCCTTCCTCAAGGAGAAGGTCGGACCCCGGCGCTGGGCGGCAGTCGTCGTCGGTTTCTTCGGCGCCCTCATCATCATCCGGCCCGGCCCCGACATGGCCCAGCCTGCCGCACTTCTCCCCCTCTGCTCGGCCACCTGCTTCGCCGGCTATGCGATCTGCACCCGGCTGCTCAGCCGGAGCGATGGCTGGGCCACGACTCTCATCTGGTCGGCTGTCGTGGGGCTGGTGGCGTTGAGCTTCCTGGTTCCCTTCCATTGGCGAACGCCGGGCCTTTCCGGTTGGCTCGGCCTCGCCCTGCTGGGGGGCCTCGGCGGCATGGCTCATCTGCTGATGATCTTCGCCTATGCCCGGGCGCCCGCATCGACGCTTGCGCCATTGAGCTATATCCAGCTCCTCTGGTCGACGGGTCTGGGCTTCTTCCTGTTCGCCAATTTCCCCGACGCCTGGACGCTCGCCGGCGGGACCGTGATCGCCGCCAGCGGCCTCTACGTGATCCACCGGGAACGGGTGCGCCGGGCGGAGGCGCGCTAGCCGGCAGTGCAAGGCCGGTGCTATAGAAAAGGTTCCAATTCCGCTGAAATACCGGTCATTGAGCTGCCGCAGCCGGCAGGGACCCGCGAGTTTCCGAAAGCGATGAGGAGGACGCCATGAATCTCGACCAAGCCAAGGCTTTGGATCGCAAGGGGTGGCACAAGGTCGCGGCCAAGCTGAAGCCCGAAACCCGCAATTTCATCGACGGCAAGTTCGTCGAAGCCAAGAAGGGCCGGCACTTCGAATCCATCAATCCCGTGGACAATTCGGTCATCTGCGAGGTCGCGCGCAGCGACGCCAGCGACGTCGATGCCGCCGTCAAGGCGGCCCGCAAGGCCTTCCGCTCGGGCGCCTGGTCGCGCATGGCGCCCCGCGACCGCATGGATGTGCTCTATCGCTACGCCCAGCTGATCCGCGATCATGCGGTGGAGTTCGCGGCCCTCGACGTCTTGAACATGGGCAAGCCCGTCTCCGACATGGTGAACTCAGACGTGCCGGGCTCGGCCATCACCTTCCAGTTCATGGCGGAATGCATCGACAAGATCTTCGGCCAGGTGACGGCCACGCCCGTCTCCGAGTTCCACTACATCCTGCGCGAACCGCTCGGCGTCGTCGGCTGCGTCGTGCCCTGGAACTATCCTCTGATGATGGCGGCCTGGAAGGTGGCCCCGGCGCTGGCAACGGGCAACTCCGTCGTCCTGAAGCCGGCCGAGCAGTCGCCCCTGTCGGGCAACCTCATGGCCAAGCTGTTCATGGAGGCGGGCGGGCCGGCGGGCGTCTTCAACGTCATCCAGGGCTATGGCGAGGAGACGGGCAAGGCCCTTGCCCTCCACATGGACGTAGACAAGATCGCCTTCACCGGCTCGGCCGAGGTCGGCAAGCTGATGATGATCTATGCCGGGCAGTCCAACATGAAGCGGGTCGCCACCGAATGCGGCGGCAAGACTCCGCAGATCGTCATGGGCGACGCCAATTTGGACGCCGCCGTGAACTACGCCATCACCGGCATCTTCGGCAATCAGGGCGAGGTCTGCAACGCGGGCTCGCGGCTGCTGGTGGACAAGAAGATCCACGACGACTTCCTCGACCTCTTCGTCAAGCGCAGCAAGACGGTCTTCCAGCCGGGCGATCCATTCGATCCCAAGACCCAGATGGGGCCGCTCGTGACCAAGAGCCAGCAGAAGCGGGTGCTGGACTACATCGCCATCGGCAAGAAGGAAGGCGCCAAACTCGCCTTCGGCGGCAATGTGCCGCACGGCATGGAACAGGGTTGCTACGTCTCGCCCACCCTCTTCACCGGCGTGAAGAACAGCATGCAGATCGCGCAGGAGGAGATCTTCGGGCCGGTGGCGGCGGTGATCCCCTTCAAGAACGTCGCTGAGGCAGTGGAGATCGCCAACGATTCGATCTACGGATTGGCCGCCAGCATCAGGACCAATGACGTCACGACCGCCCACACC
>DATNJA010000168.1:0-6184 GCA_035604155.1 Candidatus Udaeobacter sp.
CGGCCGGTGGTGATCGCAGCCACCGCGCGGGTGATCTTTCGCGAGACGAAGGTCTCTCCGCGGCGTGGGCTCTCGTGGTTGAACAGGATCCCGTTGGAGGCGTGGATCCCATAGGCCTCGCGATAATTGACTGTGATCCAATAGCCATAGAGCTTCGCTGCCGCATAGGGGCTGCGCGGCTGGAAGGGCGTGGTCTCGCTCTGGGGCGGCTTGGCATTGCCATAGAGCTCCGAAGTCGAGGCCTGATAGAACCGCGCCCGTTTTTCCATGCCCAGGATCCGGATGGCCTCGAGCAGGCGCAAGGTGCCGAGCCCGTCGGCGTTGGCGGTGTACTCGGGCGTCTCGAAGCTCACCTGGACATGGCTCTGGGCCGCCAGGTTGTAAATTTCGCTGGGCTTCGTCTCCTGCACCAGGCGGATGAGATTGGTGGCGTCGGTCAGATCGCCGTGGTGGAGGAAGAATTTGACTCCCCTCTCATGGCTGTCGACGTAGAGATGATCCACCCGGCCCGTGTTGAACGAGGAGGACCGGCGCTTCACGCCGTGGACGACATAGCCCTTGGAGAGCAGCAGGGCGGCGAGATAGGCGCCGTCCTGGCCGGTGACGCCGGTGATGAGTGCGACTTTGTCTGACATGACTCTTTTGGGAAGCCCGAACTAGGCAGGGGACGGTAACCGATTTCCCACGTCGGTGGAAGCCTGAGGCCCAAGGCGCTACACTCGGGCCTCGACCTGATACCGGATCGCAGGAATTCGAGCCGACGCCCTAGTAGCGAATTCCAGCGATGCGGGACTGAACTGCAATTCGATGCATCGGCTAGAGCAAGATCGGGTCAGCTTGAATCAAGCTGACCCGTGAATCTTGCTCTACATGTTAGGATTAGAGCCTGATTCACGTCTCAAGCCAAACAGGCTTGAGACGATCAGGCTCTAGCGGCGCAAGTCGGTATTGGGCGGACGGGGGAAGGTTATGGCCAACGAGCCGGGAGCGACCGAGAAAGCTGGCGAAGCTGCCGGTGCTCCCGCCCAGCAGCAGGCGGCCAAGCCCAAGCCGGGCAGCACCCCGCCACCCCAGCTCTATGCCCGGGCCTTCGACCGGCTCGCTGCCGCTTCCGCCCCACCCTCCCATCGCGGCTCCCTCATCCTGCTTGTGGTTCTGCTTTTGCTTGCCGCCGGGGGTTACGGGCTCTGGCGCATGGGCCGGCTCGATCCGGTGCTGGCCTCCATCGGAGCCGGCATCGAGCGGGTAGCGCCCATGAGCGGGCCGCTTCAACCGACGCTGGAGCGCATCGGCGCGTCGCTCCAAGGCACCCCGCCCGCGCAATCCGAGGCGGCCATGCTGATGGAAATCAAGAAGCTTCTCGGCGAGCTCGACTTCCAGCCCGGACCCATGGACGGCACTTTGGACGACCAGACGGTCGCCGCCATCCAGTCCTATCAGCAGACGGCGGGCCTGCCAGTAGACGGCAAGCCGAGCCAGGCCCTGCTCGAAGAACTCCGCGCCGTCGCTGCCGGCGAGACCAAGTCCCAGGGACAACCGGCGAGCAATTGAGGGCAGACCCTCAGCTGCCCGAGAGTTCGGCCACGGCACCGCCGGTGGCGATTGCCGTGGCCCGCACCCACCAATGAGGCTGGGTCACCTGGATCGCCGCCGCCGCCTTGGCCGCCTCGTCCGCCGCGGCGAACAGGCCGAAGCAGCTGGCCCCGCTGCCCGACATCCGGGCGATGAGGCAGCCGGGCGAGCCTGAAATGGCGTCCAGGAGATCGCCGATCTCCGGCAACATGGACATCGCCGGCTCCGTCAGATCATTGCTGCGCTCGCCCAGAAGTCCGGCCAGCTGTTCCGCATCGGCCGGGCTGTCGCGCCAGCGCGCGGGCCGAGAGAACGGGCCGGCAAAGCGGCGGAAGACCTCGGCTGTGGGCAGCGGCCGGCGCGGATTGGCCAGCAGCATGTAAAACCGCGGCAGCGGCGGGGCGGGCTCGAGCTGCTCGCCGATGCCGCCGACGAAGCTGGGGCCCGGCGCGAGGCAGACCGGCAGATCGGCGCCGAGAGCCAGCAGGCGTTCGGTCTCGGGCATCGGACATTGCCACAGACGCGACAACCCCGTGAGCGCCGCCGCCGCATCGGCGGAGCCGCCGCCGATGCCCGAGGCGACGGGCAGCTGCTTCACCAGGCGCAGCGCGGCACCTCTGGCCGGATCCAAGAGCCTGGCAGCGGCCAATACGAGATTGTCGCTTCCGGCCAGCGCCGTGCCGAAGGGCCCCTCGAGGCTGAGGCGCAGTTCAGGCGCCGCTTCAACAGCCAGTTCATCGCCCAGATCGGCAAAACAGACCAGGCTGTCGACCAGGTGATAGCCGTCGTCGCGCCGGCCGGTTACATGCAGATACAGATTGATCTTGGCGCGCGCGGCGAACCGCAAGGCCGCGGGCGGCACGAGATTCAAGCGGCTCAGCCGCCCGTGCCGCCGGCGTCGAGGCCGCGCTGCAGCTTGGCCTCGATCGGCGCCACCCGATCGGCGTCGGGCTTGAAGGCAAGGGCGCGCTGCCACTGGAACCGGGCCTCATCGCGCCGGCCGAGCTTCCAGTAGATGTCGCCCAGATGGTCGTTCAGCACCGAATCGCTCGGATCAAGGGAGATGGCCTTCTCCTGATAGATCACCGCCTTGTCGTAATTGCCCAGGCGGTAATAGGCCCAGGCCAGGCTGTCGACGATGTAGCCGTCGTCCGGCTTCTGGTCGACGGCGCGCTTCAGCATCGCCATGGCCTCGTCGAGATGCACGCCCTTGTCGACCCAGGTGTAGCCCAGGTAGTTGAGCACATAGGGCTGGTTCGGCTGGAGCTCGAGGGCCTTCTTGAAATCGAGCTCGGCCTTGGGCCACTGGTCGCTGCGCTCGAGCGCGATGCCGCGGAAGTAATAGAGCGACCAGTCGCTCGCCGGCAGCTTGCCGATCCTGGCGATGGCCGTGTCATAGGCCTTCACTGCCTCGGTAAAACGGCTGGCAGAACGCAGCACGTCGCCGAGTTCGATCGCCGCCTCGGCCCGGCCGGGCTGGCTGTCGATCAGCTTCTGGAGCGTGGCGACGGCCTCGTCGTCACGGCCGAGCTTGTGCAGTTCGTCGGCGACCTTGATCTGGGCTTCCCAGCCGTAAAGACCGTCGGGCGGAACCTGGCGAAACACAGCAAGCGCCGCCGCCGTCTGGGACTGGCTGTCCAGGGTCTCGGCCAGGAGAGAAAGGTAGATCGGATCGTCGGGGTGCGCGTCGAGCGCCAGGCGTACCAGGGTGAGGGCCGCGTCGCTCGACTGGTTGCTCTCGAGGAGCCCCGCCAGCTGATACAGGGACTCCGCCATGCCCTCGAGCGGCGAGCCGACGATAGGCTTGGGCTTGCCCGCTTCCTTCATCGCCCGACGCAAGGGCTCGACCAGGAAGCTTCCGGGATGCTCCTGCTCGAAGGTGTCGTAGAGCGCCGCGGCGGCTTGGGGATGGCCCTGGCGCAGGCGGAAATTGGCGACCAGCTGGATCAGCCGGAAGGCCCGCTCGTTGGCCAGGTCGAGCGCCTTGTAGTAATGGATCTTGGCTTCGTCGGGCTTGCCGCCCACGTCGGCGATGAGGCCCAGCTGTAGCTCATAGAGCGGCTGGAAACCGTTGATCGCACCCAGCGGTTCCAGCGCCTTCTCGGCCCCGCCGAGACCGACCGCCGCGAGCTGGGTCCAGGCCCTCAGCATGGGGTTGAGGAAATGCTCCAGCCCCTCGCCCCGGATCGAAAGCAGATAGAGATCGGCGGCGGCGAAGTCGCCGGCCTTGGCGCGGTCGATGGCAAGGGTCACCCGGTCGACGCCATTGAGGGAACCCGCCTGCTCCAGCCGCTTGGCGAGATCGACCGCCTCGGGCAGGCGCCCGGCGTCCAGCATCAGATCGAAGCAGGTCTGCAGGAGCTGCGGATTGTCGGGATCGGAGGCGAGCGAGAGGCTCAGCAGATCGGCGGCGGCATCCAAGTCGCCCGTGGATTGCGCGTGCCGGCTGGCCAGGTAGTGGCCGAGCGGCGAAGGCAGCATGTCGGCGAAGTTGCCGGCCGAAACGCCGGTGCTGTCGGCACCCGCGGCGGAGCCCAGCAAAAGGCCGGCGAGAACCGCCAGACCGGAAAACATGCCGGCGAGGCGGCGGGAAAGATCGGGCAGCGAGGAATTGGCCAAAGGGGTCAGGCTCCGTCGGGTTGTGGCATCCGGGTCAGCAAGAAAATAGTCCAAGGCCGGGGCCGGCGCCACCCGGGCTCTCCCCGATTGCCTAGATTACATGTTCGGATAGTTGGGTCCGCCCCCGCCCTCGGGCACGACCCAGTTGATGTTCTGGGTCGGATCCTTGATGTCGCAGGTCTTGCAGTGGACGCAGTTCTGGGCGTTGATCTGCAGGCGCGGATTGAGGCCATCGATGTCGCGAACGATCTCGTACACGCCCGCCGGGCAGTAACGTTGCTCCGGCGCCTCGTAGAGGGTGAGGTTCACCTCCACCGGCACCCGCGGATCCTTCAGGGTCAGATGCGCCGGCTGGTTCTCCTCATGGTTCACGCCTGAGAGGAAGACCGAAGACAGCCGATCGAAGGAGACCAGGCCATCGGGCTTGGGGTAGTCGATGGTCATGGCCTCATTGGCCTTCATCATATGGCTGTTGTCCGGCGTGTGGTGCAGGGTCCAGGGCGCGCGGCCGCGAAAGAGGTGCGTATCGATCGCCGAAGCCGCGAGTCCGCCCCACAGGCCGACATGGAAGGCGGGCCGGATGTTGCGCACCCGCTTCAACTCGGTCCAGATCCAGCTGTCGTGGAGCCGGGAGGAATACCCGCCCAGCTCGCCCTGCTCGTCCTGCTCCAGCGCTTCGAAGGTTGCCTCGGCGGCCAGCATGCCGCTCTTCATCGCCGTATGGCTGCCCTTGATCTTGGGCACATTGACGAAACCGGCGGCGCAGCCGATGAGGGCCCCGCCGGGGAAGGTGAGCTTGGGGATCGCCTGGAACCCGCCTTCGTTGATCGCCCGGGCGCCATAGGCGATGCGCCGGCCGCCCTCGAACAGGGGACGGATCGCCGGATGGGTCTTGAAGCGCTGGAACTCCTCGAAGGGGCTGAGCCAGGGGTTGGCGTAATCGAGGCCGACGACGAAGCCGACGGCGACCTGCCGGTTTTCCAGGTGATAGAGGAAGGAGCCGCCATAGACGTCGCTGGTCAGCGGCCAGCCGACCGTATGGACGATCTTGCCCGGCTGATGCTTGGCCGGATCGATCTCCCAAAGTTCCTTGAGGCCGATGCCGTAGGTCTGGGGATCGGTTCCGAGGCGAAGCTGGTAGCGTTCGCTCACCTGTTTGGTAAGCGAACCCCGGCAGCCTTCGGCAAGCAGGGTGAACTTGCCGTGCAGCTCGACCCCGGGCGTGAAATTCGCCGTGGGCTCGCCATCCTTGCCGACGCCCATATTGCCCGTCGCCACGCCCCTGACCCGGCCGTAGTCGTCGTACAGGACCTCCGCCGCCGCGAAACCGGGATAGATCTCCACCCCCAGGCTCTCGGCCTGCTGGGCCAGCCACCGGCAGAGATTGCCGAGGCTGATGATGAAGTTGCCCTTGTTGTGCATCTGGGGTGGCGTGGGCAGCCGGATGGCCCGCTTCTTCGTGAGCAGGAGAAAGTTGTCCTCTTCTGCCAGGGTGTTGAGGGGAGCGCCCTTCTCCTTCCAGTCGGGGATCAGTTCGTTCAGGGCATGCGGCTCGAAGACCGCGCCCGAGAGAATATGGGCGCCGATCTCGGCTCCCTTCTCGATGACGCAGACCGAAGTCTCGCGCCCCTTTTCTGCCGCGAGCTGCTTCAGGCGAATGGCGGCGGAGAGGCCGGCGGGTCCGCCGCCCACCACCACCACGTCGTAGCTCATCGATTCCCGTTCCATGGTCCTCTTCCCCGCTGGACCGCAAGGCCCGGCACCATCTATCGCACAGCCGAGCCGCTAGGCTCGGCATCATCTATCTCAGAGCCGCCGGGCTTCACAAGGGCGGAGGTTGGATTGCGCGCCCGCCTGTAGCTAGCTCGTCAAGTTGGCCGGTTTATGTAGCTCGCGAGTTGTCCGCTTCGTTTAGGCTTTGGGCCGGGGCATGCCCCGGCCCAAAGCGGCCGGCGTGGAAGCGTGTCACGCGGCCCGTTGGTTTGGCTCGATG
>DATNJA010000169.1:0-7094 GCA_035604155.1 Candidatus Udaeobacter sp.
AAGGGCCAGTAGCTCCTCGAGCATCACTGTTACTTTCACGCCATTCGGTGTGGCGAGCGAGTACAGCTGGAGCGGATGGCGGCCGACCGGCAGCTCCGAATCATGCGTAGGACCCGCGATTGGGCGGTTGATGTTAGCGAATGGACCGCCGCTCGGCTTGTTCCAACTCCAAACCTTGGGCGGCACATACTCGGACGAATCGACCATTGTTGCACTCCAGACATCTGGCGAGTGACGGACAAGAGCTCGGGTTCGTTTTCAGCGTGCCATGCCTTGGGACAGCCGCCTAGCCCTGCGAAATGGCCAGACGCGTATGCATGACGGCGCTGCCCTCGGGCGAGGCCTCGATGCGGAACCCGAGATGCCGGCAGAAGTCCAGCATGGTCGCGTTCTCCGTAAGCACCTCGCCGAAGATCTGCTTCAGGCCCCGCTTGCCGGCATAGGCGATGAGGCGACGCATGAGCAGGCGGCCGATGCCATGCCCGGCCATGGAATCCTCGACCACGATGGCGTATTCGGCCTGCTCCCCGTCGGGATCGGCGGCCAAACGAACGACCCCATGAATGTCCGAAGGCCCGGCTGGGCCCGGCTCGGCCAGCACGAAGGCCATCTGGCGATCATAGTCGATCTGGGTCAGCTGGGCCGCCAAAGCGTGGGACATCTGCTTCATCGCGGTGAAGAACCGCATGCGCACGGTTTCCGGCGACAGACGGCCGAAGAGGCGAATCAGGGCCGGCTCGTCCTCCGGCCGGATGGGACGCAAGCGCAGCACCGGCCCGTTTTCGATTCGGACGTCCTCTTCGAGTTCCGCCGGGTAGGGACGAATCGCCAGCCTTTCGAGGCCTCGCTTTTCCGCCGTGAGCTTGACCCTTGCATCGAGGGCGAGAACGCCCGCGGGCCCGGCCAGCAGCGGATTGATATCGACCTCGACGAGCTCGGGAATTTCGCAGACGAGTTGGGACAGCTTGACCAGGCTGAGGGCGATGGCGTCGAGATCGGCCGGCGGCCGGTCGCGATAGCCGCGCAGCAGGCGATAGATCCGGGTCCCGGCGATCATCTCCCGGGCCAGCGCCAGGTTCAGCGGCGGGAGCGCCAGGGCCCGGTCGGCGAACTGCTCCACCGCGATGCCGCCCTGGCCGAACAGCATCACCGGGCCGAATTGAAAATCCTCGCTCGCCCCCAGGATCAGCTCGATGCCGCCCGGCATGTCGGCCATCGGCTCGACCGTGAAGCCCTCGATCCGCGCGTCGGGCTTGGCGGCCCTCACTCGGGCGAGCATGCGTTCGGCAGCGGCCACAACGCCCGCCGCGCCGACGAGGCCGAGCGCGACGCCGCCGAAATCCGATTTGTGGCTGATGTCGGGCGATTGGATCTTGAGGGCAACCGGCCCGCCGAGCTCGGCGGCGGCGGCGCCCGCTGCGGCCGGATCGGCTGCCTTGCGCTGGGCAAGCGCCGGAATGCCATAAGCCGCGATGACGGCGCGGGATTCGAATCCGGTCAGCAGCGTTCTGCCCTGGCCCAGCGCGGCGGCGATCGTCCGCCGGGCCGCGGCGCGGTCGGGCTTGAAGCTTTCCGGGATCGAAGGCGGCGTTTCGGCGAGCTGGATCCGGCTTCGGCGCCAGCGGACGAGATGCATGAACCCCCTGACCGCCTCTTCCGGCGTGTCGTAGGTGGGCACGCCGGCGGCCTCGAAGAGGGACCGGGCGCGCAGTGCGGTTGCCTCGCCGAGCCAGCTCGTCAGCATGCAGCGGCCGCTGCGGCGATGGGCGGCCAGGGTGGCTTCGGCGACGGCCACGCCATCGGCGACGGCGGTGGGGCAATTGAGAACCAAGACCGCGTCGATGGCGGGATCGGCGAAGAGGGCGTCGAGGGCCGTCCCGTAGCGCCGAGCGTCGGCGTCTCCGACGATGTCCACCGGATTCGCTCGCGACCACATCGTCGGCAAATGGGCATCCAGCCTGGCCAGCGTCTCGGGCGAGATTTCCGCCAGATGCCCGCCCGCGTCGACCAGCGCGTCGGCGGCGAGAATTCCGATCCCCCCGCCATTGGTGAGGATGGCCAGGCGCTCGCCTTTGGTGGGGCCAGCGCTGCCCAGGGTTTCGACGGCGTCGAACAGCTCGATCAGGTCATAGACCCGCAGCACGCCCGCCCGACGGAAGGCGGCATCATAGACCGCGTCGGCGCCGGCAAGCGCGCCGGTGTGGGAGATCACGGCTCTCGCCCCTTCCTCGTGCCGGCCGGCCTTGATGGCGATCACCGGCTTGCTGCGCGCCGCCACACGCGCCGCCGACATGAATTTGCGCGCGTTGCCGATGCTCTCGATGTAAAGCAGAACCGCATCGTTTTCCGGGTCGCGGGCGAGATAGTCCAGCATGTCGGCGAAATCCACGTCCAGCATCTCGCCCATGGACACCAGATGGGAGAAGCCGAGCCCGCGGGCGGCGGCCCAATCGATCACCGAGGTGACGATGGCGCCGGACTGGGCGAGAAAGGCGATGCGGCCAGCCGGCGGCGAGAGATGGGCAAAGCCGGCGTTGAGGCCGATCGGGGGCACCAGCACGCCGACGCAATTGGGCCCGAGAAGACGCAGCAGATGGGGCCTTGCAGCATCCAGCATCGCCTGCTTGAGGGCGCGTCCTTCGGATCCGCCAAAACCCGCGGAGATGACCACGGCCGCCTTGCAGCCCCGCGCGCCCAGCTCGGCGACCAGGCCGGGCAAGGTCGGTGCCGGCGTTGCGATCACGGCCAGGTCCGGCGCGTCCGGCAGGCTCGCGACATCGGGAAAACAGGTCAGGCCTTCGAGCTCGCGATGCTTCGGATTGACCAGCATCACCCGGCCGCGAAAGCCTTCCGGCGCATCGCGGTTCCCCAGCATGTTGCGGACCATGGTGTGGCCGATACTGCCCGGCCGGTCGCTGGCGCCGATGAGCGCCACCGATTTCGGTGCCAGCAGCCGGTCCAGGTTCCGAACGGTCATGGCCCGGGTTGTGCCCGCTGCCAGGAGCGTCCGCAAGCTACATCTCGGCGACAGGTTTGATTTGGATCAATGCCCCTTTCCCTGTCGAAAACCAGGACCAGGCATATCGATCCAGTAGGCGAAGCAGGCCAACACCAATCTCAAAGATCGGGGTTGACGTGGATCAACGCGCCTTCTTGCCGGATCTTTATTGTGCCCAGCGGCAATGCCCTCTCGACAAGGAGACGAACCGCGACCAAGCTAAGGACGCTGGAGGTCGGGCTTGGCATTGCCGGATCGGGGGACTACGGCGCGGCCCGGATCGAGGGTGCCCGATGCGTGCGATGATACCCGACGAAGCTCACAAGCCGTTGTGATTGGACCAGCGAATGGTGCGTTCCGTCGGCAATCTGACACGCCGGGATGGCGGCGAATTCCTGGCAATCGCTGCGAAAGTTCCGGTGCGGACGAGGACTGCGCCGGGTTTGCAGCCATGACGCAAAACTCCGTGGACATCGGCGAGATCGTCAATTCGTTCGGGGCCGATCGCAGCCGACTCATGGATATCGTCCAGGCGGCTCAATATCGTCTTGGGCACCTGTCCGACGAAACCATCCACGCTGTCGCAGCAGGCCTGGGCATCCACGCGGTGGAGGTCGAGGACATGGTGTCCTTCTATGCGTTCCTCAATCGGGAGCCAAAGGGCCGCTTCCATATCCGACTGTCCAAGACACCGATTTCGATGATGAAGGGCGCGGCCGAGGTCGCGAAGGCCTTTTCCGAGGCGGCGGGAACCGCGCTAGGCAAAACATCGCCCGACGGCGAATTCACGATCGACTGGATCGGCGACATCGGCATGGCCGACCAGGAGCCATCGGCTCTGATCGACGGCTCGGTTGTCACGGCGCTCACTCCCGCCGACGCCCGCAGCCTTGTCGCGGCGCTTCGCAAGAACGCGTCGATGCCGCAGGTCCGCGTGGGTCCAAGCCTCATTGAATCCGGTCCGATCGTCTTCCGGGACGGGGAACCGGGAGATGGCGTGCGCGCCGCCCTTGCCCTCTCGCCCGAGGCCGTCATCCAGGAGATGACGAAGGCCAGATTGCGCGGCCGTGGCGGCGCCGGCTTTCCGACCGGCCTCAAATGGAAACTATGCCGCCAATCGATCAGCGAGGCGCATCATGTCGTCTGCAATGCCGACGAGGGAGAGCCGGGCACCTTCAAGGACCGGGTACTGCTCACCGAAAATCCCGATCTGGTGTTCGATGGCATGGTCATCGCCGGCTATGCGCTCGGCGCGAAACACGGTCTGGTCTATCTCCGCGGCGAATATGCCTATCTGTGGGACGCGTTGCAGAATGTGCTGCGCAACCGACGCCAGCGCGATCTGCTGGGCAACAACATCTGCGGACGTGAGGGTTTCGATTTCGACATCCGCATTCAGCTCGGCGCCGGCGCCTATATCTGCGGGGAAGAATCGTCCCTGATCGAATCGCTTGAGGGCAAGCGCGGTGCCCCGCGCGACCGGCCGCCGTTCCCGACCGATCGCGGCTATATGCAGCAGCCGACCGCAATCGACAATGTCGAAACCTTCGCCTGCGCCGCTCGGATCATGGAGCAAGACGCAGTCTGGTTCGCGGGTTACGGCACGCGCGAATCGACCGGCACGAAATTGCTGAGCGTTTCCGGCGATTGCCCACGGCCGGGCGTCTACGAGGTTCCATTCGGCATCACCTTGAACGAATTCCTGGATAAGGTGGGTGCGCCGGAAGCAGCCTTCGTGCAGGTCGGCGGTCCGTCCGGACAATGCGTCGCGCCCAAGGACTACGGGAGGGCCATCGCGTACGAGGATCTGTCCACCGGCGGCTCCGTCATGGTGTTCGGCCCCGGCCGGGATGTGCTCGACGTCGCGCTCCAGTTCAGCGAGTTTTTCGTCGAGGAATCCTGCGGCTGGTGCACGCCGTGCCGAGTCGGAACCACGCTTCTCAAACGGAACCTGGAAAAAATCCTCGGCCATCATGGCACGCTCGCGGACGTCGCGGCGATCGAGTCGCTGGCCGGCACGGTGACGCGGATGAGCCGCTGCGGTCTCGGCCAGACCGCGGCGAATCCGATCCTTACCACCATGCGGAACTTTCCCGAAGCCTACGAGGCCAAGCTGCAACCGGATTCGTTCCTGCCGCGCGTGACGCTTCGCGAGGCCCTGGCCGAAGCGGTCATCGTTCAGGGGCGAGAGCCGGTGGCCGAGAAGGACGAGCCATGACCGAGGGCAAATTCACCTTCACCATCGATGGAATCGAAATCGAGGCCAGCCCGGGCCAGACCATCATCGAGGCCTGCGACGCGGCGGGAGTCTACATCCCCAGACTGTGCCACCATCCGGACTTGGAGCCGGCTGGGCATTGTCGTGTCTGCACATGCAAGATCGACGGTCGGCGCTCGAGCAGCTGCACCATGCCCGCCGCGCAAGGGATGGTGGTCGAGAGCAACACTCCGGAGCTGAATGCGGATCGCCGCACCCTCATCGAGATGCTGTTCGTCGAGGGCAATCATTTCTGTCCGTCCTGCGAAATGAGCGGCCATTGCGAGCTGCAGGCACTCGGCTATCGCCTCGGCATGGCCGCGCCGACGCTGCCCTATCAATGGCCCGAGCGCGAACTCGACGCGACCCATCCGGACATCTTCATCGACCGCAACCGCTGCATCCTTTGCTCCCGCTGCATCCGCGCGTCGCGGATGGAGGATGGAAAAACCGTGTTCGGATTCGAGGGCCGCGGCATTCGGATGCGCTTGAACCTCAACGCCAAGTCCCTCGACGAAACGGCAATAGAAGCCGCCGACAAGGCGGTTCACGTCTGCCCGGTCGGCCGCATCGTCATCAAGCGCACCGGCTACCGGACCCCCTATGGCAAGCGGCGTTACGACCAGGCGCCGATCGGCGCCGACATCGAGGCCAGACGCAAGGGCCGCAAGCAATGACAGGTCATCCCGCCATGCCGAAACCGAAGCTGGCCACCTGCTCGCTTGCCGGCTGCTTCGGCTGCCACATGTCGCTCCTCGACATCGACGAGCGGATCATCGAGCTGATCAATCTTGTCGATCTCGACAAATCGCCGCTCGACGACAAGAAGGCCTTCGATTGCGTCATCGATATCGGTCTGGTGGAGGGCGGCTGCGCCAACGAGCATAATGTCCGCGTTCTCAAGCAGTTCCGCGAGCATTGCCGCATCCTCGTCTCGGTCGGCGCCTGCGCCATCAATGGCGGCATTCCGGCGATGCGCAATCTCGTTGGGCTGCGCGAGTGCCTGGAGGAAGCCTATCTCAAGGGACCGACGATCGAGGATGGCGGCATGATTCCAAACGACGAAGACCTGCCGCTCCTGCTCGACCGGGTTTATCCCTCGCATGAGATCGTGAAGATTGACTATTTCCTGCCCGGCTGTCCGCCATCGGCGGATGCGATCTGGGAAGCGCTGAAAGCCTTGCTGACGGGCAAGGAGCCCAGCCTTCCCTATCGCCTGTTCAAATACGAGTGACGGGCGAAGACGCGTCATGACCAGCGTTCAGGCGAGCCAGGGACCGCGCAAGATCGTGATCGATCCGGTCACGCGCGTCGAAGGTCATGGCAAGGTCACCATCCGCTTGAACGAAGCCGGCGAGGTGGAAGAAGCACGGTTCCACATCGTCGAGTTCCGGGGATTCGAACGGTTCATTCGCGGCCGTCCGTTCTGGGAGGTTCCGCTCATCATCCAACGCCTGTGCGGCATCTGCCCGGTGAGCCACCATCTGGCGGCGGCGAAGGCGATGGATCAGGTGATCGGCGTCGATGAGGTCACGCCCACCGCCGAGAAGATGCGCCGGCTGATGCATTACGGACAGGTCCTGCAATCGAACGCACTCCACATCTTCCATTTGGCATCGCCCGATCTGCTGTTCGGCTTCGACGCGCCGCCCGAACAGCGCAATATCGTCAATGTGCTGAACCGGTTTCCCGAGATCGGAAAATGGGCGATCTTCATTCGCAAATTCGGCCAGGAGGTCATCAAGGCCACCGGCGGGCGGAAGATTCATCCGACCAGCGCCGTCCCCGGCGGAGTGAACCAGAATCTCTCAATCGAACTCCGCGACGCGCTGCGCAAAG
>DATNJA010000170.1:0-2812 GCA_035604155.1 Candidatus Udaeobacter sp.
ATGGCCGCGAGGACATAGGGGCTGATCACCGAGGGGATCAAGCCCAGGCGAACCTCGCTCAAGGAAAAGACCGCGTCCGCCGCCGCCACCGCCAGGTCGCAGGCGGCCACAAGGCCGACGCCGCCGCCCAGCGCCGCCCCCTGCACCAGCGCGATCGTCGGCTTCGCCAAGCTATTCAGCCTGTGCATCAGCTCGGCCAAAGCCTTGGCGTCCTTCTCGTTCTCGGCCTCGCTCGCACCCGCCATGCGGCGCATCCAGCCGAGATCAGCGCCAGCCGAGAAGCTCTTGCCCCTGCCGGCGAGCATGACCACGCGAACGGCCCGGTCCTTGCCTAGACTGTCGATGGCGCCAATGAGCTCTCGGATCAGTTCGTCATCGAATGCGTTGTGCCGGTCAGGCCGGTCGAGCCAGAGGGTCGCGATGCCCTCGGCAATTTCGGTCGAGACGTGGCTCATGGCTACATCCGGAACACGCCGAAGCGCGTCTCCTCGACAGGCGCATTGAGCGCCGCCGCAAGGCCGAGGCCGAGCACCCGCCGGCTGTCCGCCGGTGCGATGATGCCGTCATCCCACAGCCGGGCACTGGCATAGTAAGGATGACCCTGGCGTTCGTACTGGGCGCGGATCGGTCCCTTGAACGCTTCCTCGGCTTCGGCGGGCCAAGGCTCCTTCATATTGTCCTTCTTCACCTGGGCCAGCACGGCCGCTGCCTGCTCCCCGCCCATGACCGAGATTCGCGCATTGGGCCACATCCACAGGAAGCGCGGCCCGAAGGCGCGCCCGCACATCCCGTAATTGCCCGCGCCGAAGCTCCCGCCGATCACCAAGGTCAGCTTCGGCACGCGCGCGCAGGCGACCGCGGTCACCATCTTGGCGCCGTCCTTGGCGATCCCGCCCGCCTCGTATTTGCGCCCCACCATGAAGCCGGTGATGTTCTGAAGAAAGATCAGGGGGATTTTCCGCTGGGCGCAAAGCTCGATGAAATGAGCGCCCTTGAGCGCCGATTCGGAAAACAGGATTCCGTTGTTGGCCAGAATGCCGACGCCATGGCCATAGAGCCGGGCGAAGCCGCAGACCAAAGTAGCGCCATAGAGCTGCTTGAATTCGTCGAATGCGCTCCCGTCCACGATGCGGGCGATCACTTCCCGCACGTCGTAGGGTCTGCGTGGATCGGCCGGCACCACGCCGTCAAGCTCGGCCGGGTCACAGGCCGGCTCGACGGATGCCTCGCTCGGCGCCGGCGCCCCGAAGTTGCGGCCGAGATGAGCAATGCTCTGGCGGCAGAGCGCCAGGGCATGGGCGTCGTTCAGGGCGTAGTGATCGACCACGCCGGATCGCCGCGCATGGACTTCGGCCCCGCCCAGGTCTTCGGCGCTCACTTCCTCGCCTGTCGCCGCCTTCACCAGAGGCGGGCCGCCGAGGAAGATGGTTCCCTGCCCGCGCACGATGATGGCTTCGTCCGACATGGCCGGCACATAAGCCCCACCGGCGGTGCAGGAACCCATGACCACGGCGATCTGCGGAATCCCGGCGGCAGACATGGTGGCCTGGTTGTAGAAGATGCGACCGAAATGATCTCGGTCGGGGAACACCTCGTCCTGCCGCGGCAGATTGGCCCCGCCGGAATCCACCAGATAGATGCAAGGCAGGCGGTTCTCCCGGGCAATGTCCTGGGCTCTCAGATGCTTCTTCACCGTCAAGGGGTAGTAGGTACCGCCCTTGACCGTGGCGTCATTGGCCAGGATCACGCATTCTCGGCCCGATACCCGGCCGATGCCCGTGACGATGCCGGCCGCCGGTACCTCTTCGTCGTAGACCTCGTGGGCCGCGAGCTGGGAGAATTCCAGGAACGGCGAGCCGGGATCGAGCAGCAGGTCGATGCGCTGGCGCACGAGGAGCTTGCTCCGCGCCAGATGCCGTTCGCGGGCTTTCGCTCCGCCGCCCTTCTCGACGGCACCGACGCGGGCCCGCAGGTCCGCCACGAGCGCCTGCATGCTCTCGACATTGGCGCGGAACTCCGCCGAGCGCGGATCGACAGCTGAAGTCAGGACCGCCACGGGCGCATGTTCCCTTGCATCCGCCTAGCATCCCCGCCGACCGCCGGGCCGGCAAGGGCAAATCGCCCGATATGTCGCCACGGAAGTGAAGCTGTTACCTTCAAGAGGCGTCGTACCAGAGGAGGTAGCCGGATCGAGACCATGGCGGCCAGGCTCTATCCCGCGATCGCTTTCGCCGTCGCAATCGCGCTTGGCGCCGGGCGTAGCGCGTCGGCGGACGATCTCGCCGCCTGTGCCGGCATCGACGATGCCTCGGCACGCCTCGCCTGCTACGACAAGTTGGCGGGCCGGCAGGCCCCGCCCGGAGTTGGGAAATGGCGCCTCGACCATCGCCGTTCGCCTCTGTCGGGCGGCGATATGGTTTCCCTGACCCTCCATGCCGATCAAGCCGATCCCACCGCCTTGCCGCCATGGCTGCAGCCCCAATTGATCATCACCTGCGACAACGGAGAAAACCAGGTCCTGATCGTGCCGCAGACTCTCATCTCAGCCAGCTACAACAACGTGGACGTTCTCCTGCGGGTCGATGGCGGGGATCAGGTCCGCGAAAATTGGCAGCTATCGGGCGACGGGCAGAGGGCCTATCGGCCGGACCCCGTACCCTGGATCAAGGGTCTTTTCGGCGCCACGCAACTGGAGTTTGGCATCAGGCCGTTTCTCGGGAAGCCTCTCGACTTCACCTTCGATGTCGAGGGCCTGGCGACGGCTATCCAGCCCTTGGTCACGGCCTGCCATTGGTAGGAGTGTTGCCTACCA
>DATNJA010000171.1:0-2242 GCA_035604155.1 Candidatus Udaeobacter sp.
GTATGTCACCATGGCGATGATCTTTCCGCCGAGGCTGCGCTCGTAGAACCGGAACGCTTCCTCGCACTGGCCATTGAACGACAGATAGGGATTGAGCTGCATCGGATCCTCCTTCGGGTTTGGTTCGTTGCTGGAGCTGGCCGCCGGCATTCGATCAAAGGACGAATAGCCCGGGAGCGATCCGACAGGTGGTGGCAGAAATATTCGCGCTGTCGGCTAGGGCTATGTCGTAGCGGAATTCCGGCTGTGTTCCTGCTTTCGTCATGCCCGCGACGCTCGTCCCGCACAGGCGGGAGCGGGCATTCACGGCCAAGACTATGCCCCTCGAACGGTGGATTCCCGTTGTCACGGGAATGACGGCGACGTGAAGGAACCAAGACGCGACCGCCGCGTCAGGCCGGGCCGCTCTGCTTCGAAAGCCGGTCGAGATGCATGCGGATATGGGCGGCTTCGGCCGGCGTGTGAGCGAGCGCGATCGCCCGGTCGAAGGCGATGCGGGCCTCCTCGCTCCGCCCGAGCTGCATGAGGAAATGGCCCTTCACCCCGAAGTAATGGAAATAGCCGGCGAGCTGGTCGCCGAGCGGCTCGATCATCGCCAGAGCCGGCGCTGGGCCGCTGAGCTTGGAATGGGCGACAGCCCGGTTGAGGGTGACCACGGGCGAGGGCTGCAGCCTCTCCAGGGTCGCGTAGAGCTGGTCGATCTCCGGCCAGTCCGTGTCCTCGAACCGGCCGGCGCGCGAATGAAGGGCTGCGATCGCGGCTTGGACCAGGTAGGGGCCCGGGCGCCGGTGGCGCAGTGCCTTGTCCACCAGCGCCAGGCCTTCGGCGATCATCTCGCGGTCCCACAGCTTTCGGTCCTGGTCCTCCAGCAGCACGATGGCGCCCTCGGAATCGAGCCGCGCGCGGGCGCGGGCATGCTGGAACAGGAGCAGGGCCGTGAGGCCCATGATCTCGGGTTCGCTGGGAAAGAGTCCCAGCAGCAGCCGGGCGAGCCGGATCGCCTCCTCGCAAAGCGGCAGGCGGATATGGGCGTCGCCCCCGCTGGCTGAATAACCTTCGTTGAACAGCAGATAGATCATGGCCGCCACGGCCCCCAGGCGCTCGGCCCGCTCCACCGCGTCCGGCGCCTCGAACGGCACATCGGCCCCGGCGATGCGGGCCTTCGCCCGGGTGATGCGCTGCTCCATGGCGGACTCGCTCACCAGAAAGGCGCGCGCGATCTCCTTGACCGACAAGCCGGAGACGATGCGCAGCGCGAGCGCCACCTGTTGCGCCGCCGGCAGGTCGGGATGGCAGCAGATGAACAGCAGGCGGAGCACGTCGTCGCGGTACCGCGAGCCGTCGAGGCGCTCGGCCAGATCGGCCTCGGCGTCGTCCAGGTCCGACAGTAGCTCCTCGGACGGCAGGGCCTGGCTCTTGGAACGCCGGCGCAGATCGTCCAGCGCCAGGTTGCGCCCGACCAGGATCAGCCAGGCAGCGGGGTCGCGCGGCGGGCCGTTGACCGGCCAGGCCTTGAGGGCGCGCAAGGAAGCTTCCTGGAACGCCTCCTCGGCCTGGTCCAAATCACGGAAATAGCGCAGCAAGGCCCCCACCGCCTGGGGGCGCGCGGCGGTGAGCGCGGCGCCGATCCAGGCCAGCTCATTCACGCCCGCTTCGTCCCCGGCTCGAAATAGCGAATCGGCCGGATCTCGAAGGTGACCGTCTCGCCCTCGCCCAGCTCGCGGGCAAAGGCGATGGCCTCCTCGAGGTTGGCGCCTTCGACGACGTAGAAGCCGAGAAGCTGCTCCTTGGTTTCGGCGAAAGGCCCGTCGATGACCAGGGTCTCCTTGCCGTGGCGCAAGGTCGTGGCCGCGGTGGTCGGCATCAGCCGGGCCACCGGCCCCATCTTCCCCGCCGCCGCATATTTGTTTTTCACCACGGCCCGCTTGGCCAGCACCGCGTCGTCCTTCTCCTTGGGCCAGGCCATGACCTCCGCCTCATGGTGGTAGCAGAGCACGGCATACAGCATAGGGGCGCTCCTTGGCTTCGTGGCTTCTCAAAGGACGATCGAGTATGCCCAATCCCGACAGGGGAGCCAGAAAAAGCGCCGGGTACTGGAAATCCGAACTTGAGGCAGGTCAAAGCAGTTGCGGGCCTTGGCCCCGATTGTGCGAAGCCCAATCTGTGCAAAGATCGTCGGAACATGGGTTTGCCGATGGATAGCGCGCCGCCAAAGGAGAGATCGGATGCCGCCGGCAGGGTC
>DATNJA010000172.1:0-8047 GCA_035604155.1 Candidatus Udaeobacter sp.
CGCGATAGGCAGTTGGATCACCACAAATCGCGATGCCGTCTGCGCTTCCGTTGCATAAAGCGGCGCGGCCGGCGGCGCAAATTCCTGCAGAGTCATCATGATCTCTGCCGAATCGAAGTGGCTTTCCCCATCTTCGTCTTCGTACAGGCGTAAGGCCTTCATATCGTGAGCCTCCGACATGGCGTCCCGGCCATAGCTTAGCGGTTGTTCTATCGCGGCTGAAGTTCCCGGACTTGCCGGGGGCAGACCCACAGCGTCCGATGCTGGGAGATCCGGCAAGTACTGCTTGTCATGATCGAGGGCCACTGCGCACTATCGCCGCTGGCGCTCGCGCGCCGTCTCCTGCCGGACGGTATTCTTGAACAATTCTGGAGTACGCGCATGGCCGCCACGGTCAATGAACAGCTGCTGGACGAGCGCCTGGCCGAGCTCGAGAAGGCCCGGGCCTGGAGCCCGCGGCTGGTCTCCAAGCTCGAGAGCCATATCCGCTCGGCGGATGACGAGGGGCTGTTCCGCATCAACCCCTTTACCTTCGCCCGCGAGAAGAATCTCAAGGAGGCCGAGGTCATCGATCTCCTCCTGCACGCCACTTCCCTCGGCCTCTTCGAGATGGACTGGCAGCTGCTCTGCCAGCAATGCTCCTGCATCGTCGAGAGCTTCGGCAGCCTCAAGGGCCTGCACAATCAGTTCCATTGCAACTTCTGCCAGGTCGACTACGAAGCCAACCTGGATGACTACATCGCCATCACCTTCACCGTCAGCTCTCGGATCCGCGACATCGCCTTTCACCATCCCGAGCGGCTTTCGGCAGTAGAATACTTCCGTCTGGGCGGGACGCCCGACGGGGTACTGCCGGACGGGACGCGCTTCATCGATTTCCAGGCTCAGGTCATCAAGGCGCTGGGTTTCCTGCCGCCGCGCGAGACGACGCGGTTCACCCTCGAGGTTGAAGGCCCGGGAATCATCCTTGGCGTCAGCGCCGAGGGCAAGGCCGCCCCGCTCTACACTGTCGCCGGCCCGGCGGTGCCGGGCGAACAGGTGGTGCCTGTGCGCTTCGAGCATCCGGTGCGTACCCACACCACAGGCGAGCTGGCACCGGGACGAATCACCTTCGCGGTGGAGAACCTGACCGCCGAGCGCGGCACTTTCTGCCTGGCGGTCCTGCCGGCCAATTTCGAGTTCGGCCACGCGCCGATCAGGTTTTTGCCTTTCCTCTCCGGCAAGCGGCTGCTCACCACCCAGGCCTTCCGCGATCTATTCCGCTCCGAAGTCATCCGGGCGAGCGAGGGCATCGGCGTCAAGGACATCGCGCTGCTGTTCACTGACCTCAAGGGCTCGACGGAGCTTTACGATCGCCTCGGCGACCTCAATGCCTTCTCGCTGGTGCAGCAGCATTTCGAGCACCTGCAGGCTGTCACCCAGCGCTTCAACGGCGCCATCATCAAGACCATCGGCGATGCCGTGATGGCGGCTTTCCTCAACCCCCTGGACGCAGTCGGCGCGGCGCTGGCCATGCGCGAGGCGATTTCCGCTTTCAACCTCGCCCGGCCGGATCGTGAGCTGATCCTCAAGATCGGCATGCACAAGGGCGCGGCGATCGCGGTCACCCTCAACGACCGGCTCGATTATTTCGGCCAGACCGTCAACATCGCCGCTCGCGTGCAGCATCTGGCCGACGCCGATGAGATCTATCTTACGGATTCTGTCCATGACGACGAAGGCGTGCAACAGCTGCTGGCACCCTTCGCGCTCCAGAGCAGCGTCGCCCAGCTCAAGGGCGTCCGTCAGGACATGCAGGTCTGGCGGGTTGCGGCGCCGGCGGCGCGCGAAGAAGCGGGTGCCATCCCGGCCGGGTGAATGAACACCGCGTGAGCTATGCCGAGATCGCGGTTGTCGCCCATTGGTTCGGTCATGGGCGCCAATCGAATTCATCCACTAGCGAAGACCTTGACGGAAACAGTGTCGCCGCCTCGCCACAGCAGGCGGGCAGCCTGTCGCCCTTGTCGAGCGCTCCAAAGACCAGGCAATTTGCCGTCATCGCCAGGTCCGGAGATCGGCCCCATGAACACCACGGCGGCGAACTCGCTTTCCCTATCGCCGACAGCAAAGCTCGCTGGTCCCGTGGCAATGACAGAGTCCGCTCATGGCGGAACTTCCAAAAGTCGGCGGCACTCGGGCAGGCGGCCCAGGCGGACAAGACAGCGTTCTGCAGGCTACCGGTCCAGATACATGCGCTAAGCCGTCATGTAGAGACCTAATGATCTCGGACATATCGGCCGACCGGTGCTCCTCCGCGGGATCGAGGCCGAGAGCGGCCTGCGCGAAGGACATGCCGATCGCACGGCTCGCTACGAGCGCACCGGCCAGGGCGAGCCTCAGTAGTTCTGCCTCGTCCGCGCTGGCAATCCGATCGAGCCGGTTCCAGATCACGCCGACGGCGATCGATCCAGCGATGAGAAGATCAAAACTGATATTGCTGCTGACTTCGAGCACGCTGCCGAACGCCAGAATCGTGATGAAGCCGGCCGCAATGGACAGCCCGGCGAAGGTCAAGGCGGTGTCGCTCTGCCTGCGCCGACTCCAGGCGACGGCCGCGTAGGCTGCAATGGGCACCAAGACCCTGGATGGAGGCCAGGTTGGTTGCCAAGTGTTGCATCGAGAGCAACCGAGGATATGTCACGTTATAGATGAAGGTCTCGTCATAGCCGACGAGGAGAGCCAGGACTGCGCTTCCGGCCGCAAGCAGGCCCTTGCCGAGGAAGGCGACGCCCAAATCTCGACGGTAGGCTAGGATCCAAACGGCCGAGGCCAGAGGCAGCGCGATGACAGTGTGCTTCGTAAGCCCGCCCAGAGCCATCACAAGGGCCGCCGCCGCCGCAGTCTTGCGGCTCCGGGTTCCGACGAGCATAGCGGCCCCGATCGTGACCAGGGCGTGAGCCAGCATCTGGGGCTCGACCAGGCCTACCCAGCCGTCGAATAGACCGGCCATGGCGGCGACGAAAGACAGAGCGGACGCCAGGCTCGCTGTCGGCGATGCGCCAAGGCGCCGAACCAGGGCGAAGATTGGAACGGCGGTGCCAGCAAAGGCTAGCAGCGCCACGGCACGGCCCGGAAATATGGGATCTCCGAAACTGCGATAGAGCAGCCCCGTCAGGCAAAACCAGAGAGGCGGGTAGTTGTTGATGATCAAGCTGCCAGGCGGGGGACACAGGTCGCGGTCGAAGGCGTGGAGCGCGTGGGTTGCGTTCCAGCCCTCGTTTGGCTCCTCCACGAAGAAGCCGATCCTGTGGAGAGGCGCGACCAAGGCGACGCAAGCGATCGCCGCCAGGATCGCCAGGCCGGCATACCCAGCCTGCCAATGCCGGGGGGCGGATGCCGACCTGCGCGGTTCGTTCAACACTCGATGCATGCGAGCCAGCATGAACGGAGAATAGCAGCGGGAAAGGCCGTCCCGGATGAACGCCGGTCGCCTGGCACTCGTATGAGGCTAGGCGATGACGTCGTTCGCAAGCTTGAACAGCAGGCAAGAGCCTGTTTGTGACTCATCTCGAAAGCACCGAACACCGCGAGTGACGACTGCTTACTGGCCGGAACCGGACATTTCGGCCGCGGCGGCCCGGGTGCGCCTATGATCCAGAGCGGTAGTGCAGGCTCAATTCGGCGGAATCTTGAACTGCAGGGACCCATGCCACATGCTCGGGCGGATGACAGTGCCACCCGTCAGTATCGTGACCGTCACCTGCGACAGCTACTTCTTCGTCCGGCTGCTGGTCGAGAAAGTGCGCGAGTTTGTCGGGCCGCGCGACTACGAGATCGTCGTCGTCGATCGCGGCAGCCGGGACGGCAGCCGCCAATGGCTCTTGGCTCAGCCGGATGTACGGTTTCTATCCCGCCGCCTCTGGTTCGTCCGCGGCCATGGCCACGGGCAGGCGGCAGAGGCCGGTATACGGGCCGCGCGCCACGAACATGTGGTGCTGCTCGATTCCGACGCCCACCCGATCTCGGCCGATTGGCTTTCCGGCACGGCGGACAAACTCGATCGGCATCACCGTCTGGCCGGGGCCGTCTTTCGCGAACGGCATAGGGGCAATCCCCACGGCTGGTACGTTCATCCCCACTTCATGGCGTTCTTCAAATCCGACCTTGGCGGCCTGATCGTACTGCGCAAGCTACGAGACGAGACCGACACCGGCGAGGAGTCGACGATCAGGATGCTGGCCGCCGGGCATGAGATCATCGGCCATGCGGTCGAGTTCTGCCCGCGGCTGGCCGTCGGCAACCCGCGCGTCCCTACCGTTGCAGGCGGCGTTTTTCATGCCCGGTACGTAACGCGGCTGCTGCGCGAAGAAGCCGAGGTTGTCCGGGAGACCGGCGGCATGGTTACACGCGCCAACTATCTCGAGCCTATGCAGGCCAAGCTGCGCGCCCATTATGGCCTGGCCTACTAACGGCCGGGCGAGCCCGATGGGCCGCTTCCCGGGCGAAGTCGCCAGATGGCAGGGGCTCGCAATGGGTTGCGCGTGGTCTTTTGCCTTTGCTAGCGCGATCCAACCATGGAACTCTGTCATTTCGGCCGCCCAGCCGAGGTGCTAGAACGTCGGCTATACGGAACCAGCGAGGCTGAATGGATCGTCTTTACTGCGTAGAATCTCCGGACGTGGTGAGCGACATCATCGATGGCGAGGCCATCATGCTGCACCGGCTTTCCGGCGATTACTTCAGCACGAGTGGCGTGGGCGGCCTGATCTGGCAATGGATCGGCGAGGGTCGGAGCCGCGGCCGCATGCTTGAGCTGCTGAACGCAAGATTTGCGGCGGGCCCGGAGGAAATCGCCGAGGCCGTCGATGTTTTTCTTGCCGATCTGATGACTCACAAACTGGTCCGAGAAACGCGTGAGGACGGAGACCAGGCGGCAAACGCCTCCATCGAACCGGGGCCCGGCCCTGGGGCCGAATTCGCCCCCCCGGTGCTGCACGTCTATTCGGAAATCCGTAAGCTGCTGCTGCTGGATCCCATCCACGAAGTGGCCGAGGACGTCGGCTGGCCCGAGGCCAAGGAGCCCGGCGCCGGCGCTTGAGCAGTATGCCGCCTCAAGCGCTCGCCGCAGGCCACGGCGCCAAGGTTCCCGGCCCATCCGCAGGCGGCGCGCCTGAGGGGCATCGAGACCGCTATTGCCCGACCCTGCGGGGCCGGCGGTGATTGACCAGCCGACACGCCCGATGCGATCGGAAGACGAACAGCGCGCCTTCTTTCACGCCGTCCTGGAGCGCACTCTGGCGGCGGAAGCCAGGGCAGGAATCGTCGAGCGCTGCATCGCGCTGGCAGGCTCCGTTATCAGCCTGCGCTTCGCCGGCGAGGCGCTTGCCCGGTCGCTCACCCCCGCCCTGGCGCATCTGGAAGTTCCCGTGACACCCCACGCCGACGCCGTGTTCCACGTCTGGGACAGCGAATCGACCGGCGTCGACATGGTGGCGCCCCTCTGCTCGCAGAACTGCTTCACCAGTCGCGGCGACATCTGGACGATGGGCAGCGCCCGATTCAGGAGCGCCTATCTTTGGAGCGAATACGCGCTCTATCTTTTTGACAGCAAGACGGCGACCGGCGTGTATTGGACAGGAAAGGGACGGAGGTTGCCCTATTGGGCCAAGGCCTCGCCGTTGCGCTGCCTCTTCCACTGGTGGGCGGAAACCAAAGGCTGCCAACTCGTGCACGGCGCCGCGATCGGCGGCGAAGGCGGAGCCGTCCTGATCACCGGGAAGGGCGGTCTGGGAAAATCGACCGCCGCTCTCTCATGCCTGGACAAGGGGCTGCATTATATCGGCGACGACTATGTCGTCGTGCAGCTCGACCCGTCTCCCTCGGTGCATAGCCTGTACTCCACGGCGAAGCTGAATTGGGACCAGATGGCGCGGTTTCCGCGATTCGCGGGCCTGATTGGCGATCCCGAGGGCGGTGGAAGCGAGAAGGCGGTGATGTATCTCTATCCCGAACTGCTGGGCCGGCTGGCGAGATCGCGGCCTCTGCAGTTGATTATGACGCCGCGCATCGGCGCCGGACGGCAAACCGAGGTGGGAGCGGTGTCCACGCTCACTCTGCAGCGCTCGGCGGCCTTCACGACCATGTCCCAGTTGCCGAGGGCGGGCAGCCGTACCCATGAGTTCATCGCTCGTCTGCTCGACAGGCTGCCGGGCCTGCTGCTGACCTTGGGAACCGATCTCGATACGATCCCGGACACCATTGTGCGGCTTCTGAGGAGTTCCGGTTCTGAGATCGGTCGCCCTTCGAACCGGAACGAAACCGCGGAGGCGTTCGCCTGGCCCCTCATCAGCATTGTCGTTCCGGTTCGCGGCCAAGCGCAATTCCTGCCGGCGTCTGTCGATAGCATTGTCGCTCAGGATTACCCCGCCATCGAGATCATCGTGATCGACGATGGGTCGATGGACGGGATCGCTGATATCCTGCGCCAGCAACCGGTGGATGTTCGCATCCTCAAGCAGCGCTCCGCCGGGTCGGCGGCGTCGCGCAATCGGGGCATTCGGGAGTGCTCCGGCGAGCTGGTCGCCTTCCTGGACGCCGGCGATCTCTGGCCCCTGCGCAGTCTCCAGACCATGGTCCGTCGCCTCATGGCCAACGGCGGCTGCGACGTGGTCCAGGGATTCGGCCAGCTACTGGAGGCGAATGGAGGCACGGCGGGACAGGGCCCCGGCCGAGGCCCAGTGGAAACCTTCCTCGACTGTCCCAGTGCAGCAGTTTATCGGCACAAGGCGTTCGAGAGGGTGGGGCTGTTCGACCCGAGGCTGGAGCCGGGCGAAGCCAGCGACTGGAACGGCCGGGCCCGGGCGCAGGGCTTGCGGCTTCGCCAGCTCGGTATGCCGACGCTGCTGATGCGGCGCCTCGATGGTGCCGTGAGCCGAGCCGGAACGGCGCGGGAGCTTGGCAGTCTAAAGGCCTTGAAGAATGCCCTGGACCGGGAACGCGCGGATGACCGTTGCCGTGCGGGCGACGGTCCGCCATCGGCCGAAGGCCATTAGGGCTTGCGCCCGGCCGCGGGGCCGCCGGAGTTCAGCCGTTTTCGCTGGACCGAAGCGCGGGCGGCGCGCAGCAGATTGCTCATGAACAGGGACTCGGCGATCGAAGAGTTCGCCCGATGCATCCTTCGAAGCAGCAGGACCTCCTCGACGAGCTGCGACTTGATCCCTGCATCCTGCGCTCTCAAGATCCAGTCGACGTCCGAGCCGCGCTCCATGTCCTCGCGGTAGGGACCGATGCGCTCGAAGGCGTCGCGTCTGACCACCATGCAACCGGGCAGTTCCGCCGTCAGCACCTTTCCCAGCGCATCCTGGCGGAACCAGCGTGCCCCATCCTCGACGATGAGCCGGTGCTGCCCGTAGGTGAAGTCGATCGAAGGATCGGCCTCCAGCACACGGACTTGGAAAGCGAGATTCCGCGGCAGCCACCTGTCGTCCTGGTCGAGGAAGGCGATCAGGGGCTCCCTGGTTTCGCGAATGCCGCGGTTGCGGGCCGCCGCTTCGCCGCCATTGGGCTGCCGAACGACGCGAACCGCCGGATAGGCCGCCAGCAGGGAGCCCCCGTCGTCGGTCGAGCCGTCGTCCACCACCACGATCTCGCGTGGCATCGACTGCTGGGCGAGGATCGAATCGATTGCCTCGCGAAGGAATCGCCGCCCGTTGAAGAGAGGCACGACGGCAGCGACGGGCGCTGTCGCCCTCACTGGTCTATCAGGTCGGTGAAGGACGGGAGATCGCGGGTCCTGCCGGCGCGTCGGCGACGGCCGAGAGAGAGCCGCAGCACGTTCAATGCGCTCGATTCCTTCTCGCTCTCGTTCGCTCGCGTCTCAGTCAAGGATCCCGGACGTATGCGATAGAAGAGCGTGACTTCGGGCATGATCACCAGCTTCAATCCCCCTTCGAGAATGCGGAACATCAGGTCGACGTCTTCGCAATGACGAAGACGCTCGTCGAATATGCCGACGGCGTCGAAGACCTCCCGGCGGAACAGGCAGGCGCCGAGATTGGCATGAGCCATG
>DATNJA010000173.1:0-32700 GCA_035604155.1 Candidatus Udaeobacter sp.
ACGTGCCGTGCCCGCTCAACATGTGGATGAACATTCCAGTCCGAGCGGACGCCACTCTCGGCTGGGAACCGACGGTGGCGAAACCCGGCGATCACGTCCTGCTGCGGGCCGACATGGATGTCATCGCGGTCTTCTCGGCCTGTCCCATGGACATCTTGCCGATCAATAGCGGCAAACCCACCAACGCGCATTTCGAGATTCTCTGAGGAGGCTCCACGGCCACTCTTCTTGCACCGGGGGCCTCCGGGAACTCCTTCGATCTGCGGTCTTAGCGGCTTTGGCGAAGCCGCCAGGGCGGCGCAATAGCCAAAGTGAATGAGACATGAAATTTCTTGCCCCGATCGCCCCTTCGTTTTCCGCCGGCGAAGCGCAAACGCTGGCAGATCGTCATTTTGGACTGACCGGGGCGATCGAGCCGCTCTACAGCGAGCGCGATCAGAATTTCCGGCTGCGTACGAGTTCCGGCGACTGGACGCTGAAGATCGCCAGCGTCGAGGAGGCGCCGGAGGTGATCGACTGCCAGATCCAGGCTCTGCGGCATATCGAGCGGGTCGATCCGGGTCTGCCGGTGCCGCGGGTGCACCCCGCGCGTGACGGCAGCGCCAGAGTAACGGTCAGTCGTGGTGCGGACAGCCATATCGTCTACCTGCTGTCGTATCTGCCGGGCGTGATTGCTGACAACGCGCCGTTGACCGAAACGCTTCTGCGCCGTCACGGCGAGATGACGGCCCGCCTCGGCCGTGCCATGCGCGGCTTCTTTCATCCCGCTGCAGGTGGGCGCGAGCTGCTTTGGGATCTGCGCATGGCGCCGCGTTTCCTGCCCCATGTCGACAAACTGCAGGATCCGGCACGGCGCGGCACGGTGCGAGAATTCATCGAAAACTTCGCCGCCGTCACCTTGCCCCGTCTGGAAGGCATGCGCGCCCAAATCATCCACGGCGACGTCAATCCCCACAACCTGCTGGTCGATCCCGCCGAGACGGACCGGATCACCGGGATCATCGATTTTGGCGACATGATCCACGCGCCCTTGATCCTCGATCTGGCATCGGCGGTGAGCGATTTCCTGCTGGACAAGGATCATGTCGTCGATGTGATCGAAGCGGTTGCCGATGGCTTTCATTCGGTAACCGCGCTTGAGCCGGCGGAAGCGGACGTCCTCTATGACCTCATCGTCATGCGCCTGCTGCTGGCGGCCCTGATCGCCGCCTGGCGGATGGCCGAGATGCCAGACACGCCGAACTACCTGAACGCCAATTTCGACGGCAAGTTCGAAGTACTGGACGAACTCCAGAGGGTGGGGCGCGAGGCAATAACGCGACGAATCCGCCGCGTCTCAGGCCTGACAACGAGGGAGAGGCCCGGGGTTGGGTCCCGGAGCCAGCCGTCGGCGCAGGAGCTGCTGGAGCGACGGCATCGGCTGATGGGTCGCGATTTGCCGATCTTCTACGATCCGCCCCTGCATCTGGTACGAGGCCGGGACGTCTGGCTCTTCGATGCCGACGGCCGGCGCTATCTGGACGTCTACAATAACGTCGCCCATGTCGGCCACTGCCATCCGCGGGTCGTCGAGGCGATTGTCCGGCAGGCGCGGCTGCTCAACACGAACACACGCTATCTCGGCACGCAGGTGATCGAGTACTGCGAACGCCTGGCGGCCCTGTTTCCGGGGCGCCGGATGGTCTCGGCCTTGGTCAATTCTGGCAGCGAGGCAAATGACATCGCCTGGCGCATGGCCAAGGCTTACACCGGCAACAGCGGCGGCCTCACCATGGAGTACGCCTATCACGGCATCACCGACGCCATCGATGCCTTCTCGCCGTCGGGCAGCCTGACGGGCGCCCTGGCGCCGCATATACGGACTCTGCCGGCGCCCGACGATTATCGGGGGCCGTTCAAGCGGGGTGAATCCGATTTGGCCGGCCGATATGCCGCCGGCGCCGATGCCGCGATCGCCTCGCTCAGGCAAGCCGAGATGGCGCCGGCGGCCTTCATGATTGATTCGACCTTCCTCACCAATGGCGTTCTGGAGGCGCCGCCCGGCTATCTGGCCGCGGTCTTCGACAAGGTGCGCGCGGCCGGTGGCTTGTGCGTTGCCGACGAGGTCCAGGCCGGCTTCGGGCGCATGGGCAAAACCATGTGGGGGCACCAGCACTACGACGTGGTGCCCGACATCGTCACGCTCGGCAAGCCGGTCGGCAACGGCCATCCTCTGGGTGTCGTGATCACGACGCCGGAGATCATGGCGGCCTTCCTCAGGCAGACGTCGTTCTTTTCCACCTTCGGGGGCAATAATGTCTCCTCGGCGGCAGGTCTCGCCGTGCTCGACGTGATCGAGGAAGAGCGGCTGATCGAGAATGCAACCGAGGTCGGCGCCTATCTCAAGCAGGGACTGAATGCACTGATGCTGAAGCACGACCTGATCGGCGACGTGCGCGGGATCGGCCTGGTGGTCGGGATCGAATTGGTCCGCGACCGGCGCGACTTGACTCCGGCGAAGGACGAGACCAAACGCCTGCTCGATCTGACGCGCGACGAGGGGGTCCTCATCGGCAAGGAGGGCCTCCACGGCAACATCCTGAAACTGCGCCCGCCGATCGTCTTCCGCCGCGAGCATGCGGATATGGCAATTGCCGCCCTGGACAGCGCCTTCCGCCGGCTGTGAGAACGCACTAGCGGCGGGGTAATTGAGAGGCCTCGGGCCTTTCCCTTGCTACCGACCAACTCCTCTTGGGCGCGGCCGAGAGCCCGCCGACCGTCGTCGAGCACTCGGAGCGGGCCTTGCCCGAGCCTTGGCGCGGACTTTCGACTTCGCCCGCCCCTTGGCCGCCGCCTGCTTCGGTTTCGGCTTCGCCG
The DNA here is from genome assembly GCA_035604155.1 of Candidatus Udaeobacter sp. GTDB lineage: Bacteria > Pseudomonadota > Alphaproteobacteria > Dongiales > Dongiaceae > DASXQK01. The sequence goes on from DATNJA010000173.1 coordinate 2,857, forward strand.
TCGCGGTTGCCCTTTTGCGTTGAGGCTTCTGCGCAAGGGCTTTCTTCCCGGCGCCAGCCATCTTTCGGGCGGATGCTCCCTTGGGCCGCCCCTTGGGCGCCGTTGCCTTCTTCTTGTTCTTGGCGGCGGCGTTCTTTGACCGGGCCTTGGGTGCCACCGCAGTCTTCTTGGCTGCGGGGCGCTTCACTCTTGCCTGGGGCGCAGGCCTATGCGCTACGCGCCCCGGAGCTCGCTCCTCCGCCGCAGCTCTGGATTCTGGCTCGGACTGCGGCTCTTGCTCGGCCTCGCCGCTCGCCGAGAATTCATTCGGCAAGTTCGAAAAGTACGCAATCATGGGCTCGAAGTAGCTCTTCTGCCAGCCGCCCTGCTCATATCCCAGATGCCCCTCGGGCACGTTGCTGTGGGAGAGCGTCAACAGGGTGCCGTCATCGCGCTCCTCGAAGGTCAACGTGATGATCGAATCCTCGTGGTCCTCGGGGAACTTAGTCGTACGCCAGGCCTGCACGATGCGCTCTCCAGGGGTGAGTTCGAGATTGCGCCCGGAAATGTATCCATCCCAAGCCATGATCTGGGCGCCGAGCTCGGCCGACGCCCTCGCTTGCCCACCCGTCATCTTGGAATGGGCGGCGCTATCCAACCAAGCGTCGTAGATGTCTCGAGCGGAGGCGGGAATGACGGCGGTGAGCGTATATTCGTATGCCATGTCGTGAGCCTCCCAGGCTGCTGATCGCTGGGCCCCTTTGGCCCCACGGCCCCGGCTCCCGGTGCCGGGCAGCGAGTTGGGGTTTACCTTATCTCTTCGGCCGACGTGAGTCAGCCGCCTGCCGGTTACTGCCCGATACAGCGCCGTCGGAACTCTCACCGCCAATCGTCGATGACGTACACGCCCGGCCGGCAGTAGCCAGCATCGTTGTCGCGGTGCATCGCAACACCTTGGACTGCCGTGCGAAAGCCGCGGGCGACGAGCTGGCGATAGGCTTCGTGGCGCGCCATGTTGGCGCCGGCGAGAAGGTTCGTCATTCCGTTCGTGACCGCCAGCGCCTCGCACGCGTCGAGCAGGTGGTGATAATGCGCCTCGGCAGACGGGCTGTCGCCGACCGCGGCGAATTTGATGAAGCAGTTGCCAGCACCAGCTTCGCTCCGCGGCCCCCAGTGGCAGACGGCAAAGCCGGCAAGGCGATTGCCGTCATCTATCAACACCGTGTCGCCCAGGTCTCGCGCCGTCACCGTGCGGATTTCATCCCGCAGGTCGAGCCCGGGATAGAGTCTGTCCGTCAGCGCGCGGCTCGCATCCAGCGCTTGCCCGCGTTCGCCGTCGCCGAGGGCGCCAAAGCGCCGCCAGGGCGGGCCGGCTTCGGCCCTGCTCGCCGGCGCTGCCATGATGGCGGTGAGAAACCGGGCGTAGAAACCGAATTTCTGATAGAGCGCCACATGCTTGGCGCTTTGCGCAAAGGTGAAAAGTCCGACGTGCCTGGTTCCCCAATCTTCGAACCGCTCCATCGCCGCGCCGAGGAGTTGCTTTGCGATGCCTCGCTGCCAGAGGTCGGGGCGCACGCTGAGCGGGCCGAAGAAGCCGACGCTGCCCCAATTTGTGGCAAAATTTGAGCCGATAAGCCGTCCGTCGAGCGTCGCGCCTAGCGCAGCGACGTGGGGCGCCCGCCAGCGGCCGTAAACGTAGTCACGATCCGTCCAGAACGTCGTGGGATCGGGCACGCCGATGAAGGTGCCGAAGGCCAGGCGCAGTATGCGTCCCGCTTCCGGCAGATCCCGTTCGGCGAGCGGACCGATGATCGGCTCCGCCGCGGCGCTTGCAGTGCTCTCAGCCATCCCGCTCCCCGATCAACGCCTGTTCCTAGACCCGGCCTGATGCCTAGGTCGTTGAGAAGCGATCCTAGCACTGCGCCTGCACGCGCGGAATTCCGCGCAAGGGCGAGCTTAACGCGAAATTAAGCCACCATGTGCTCTTCTGTCGCGGGGAGCGGCAGCGCTGCGCGGAGAGGTCGAGATGAAATCGTCCTTTCAACCCTTGCCCGTGGAAACCGTTGCCCCCGCATTGGCCCGGCTGCCGGCGCTTCGAACCGGCGACGTGAGTGCCCTCGGCGCGGCGCGCACGGATCTGGCGCGAGCCATCGCTTCAGGACAGGATGCCGGGCAGCTGGCAAGCGACCTTGCCGCGCCGGCGGCCTGGCTCGGCGTTGACTTGCAAAAGGCCGCCGGCCTGACGCCGCCAGCGGACCGCCAGGCGATGGAGACGGTGACCACGTCGCCGGTGGCCACGCAACTGGTTTGGGCGGTCGAGGCGGCGAAGGCGGCCGTCCAAGCCAAATCCGCGTTGCGCGTCGCCGTGCTGGATCGCGACCCGGCGGGAATGTCGAGCTTGAGCCTTCCCGTCTGGGCGCAGGGGCAAAAGGCAGTCGCCACCTATGGCCCGCTGCTGATCGAGAACGCCGGGGCCCAGCTCACGTTCCAGAAGTGGCTGAACATCTACATCATCCCCGTGCAAATGGTCGCCTTCGTTCAGGGCTCGGCCACCCTGTTCGTCGCGCCCGTTGCCGCAACGGGAAGCTCGAAGACCGTTGCCCTGGCCGCCGGATCGGTCTGGGTCAATGTGAACGCCTTGGCGCCCGGCGCGCCCGTGAACTCCTACGCAGGTGTTGCCGTCCAAGGCGGGACGTTCACAAGCAGCCAGGCTCTCGCGCTTGGTGGCTCCACGGTGACGATTCCGCCCGGCGCAACGGTGACCCTCAAGGTGACGCCAGCCGCGCCGGCGGCCGCGGGCAATCCGGCCCTGGAGGTATCGCCGCCCGCGACGATGACATTCACTTTTCCCGGCGCGGGGGCTGCGAGTGCGACTGTCGCGCCCTTCACGGCGCAAGTCTGCGGAGAGACTTTCCACGCAACGCCTAACGGAGAGCCGCTTGTCTACAACGATGCGGTGAAGGCGCTGGCGATCCCGTGCAACACCGATCAGACGAAATTCACGCCGGTGACCCAAGCGGGAACGCTTGCGACCCTGAGCGGGACCGCCACCCTGCTCGCGACGGGCTGGGCGCTGCAGGTGACTGAGGCCGCCCCGAATCTGCTGGGGAACGCGGCGGGCTCCGGGATTTTCTATCTGGCATTCGGGCCCGGCCTATCGGTCCAGTGGACGGGAAGCAACCGGCCGGAGCCGGAGGCCGGCGGCGTCATTCTCGCGTCTTCCGGGATCCTGCTTCTGTGGGCCGCCGCCGGCCTGCCGCCGTTCGTGCTCTCGCAGCTGAAATTCGATCTCTGGGACGGCCAGATCGCGCCGTCGACGCTGACCGCGACGCGGCTGACCGGCAGCAGTCTGGTGTACGAGATTCTCGGCGCCCGCGAAGTGATCGAACTGGGAGCGATATTGGGCGCCGACCTGGATCGCCCGCTGCTCGCCGATGGCAGCCGGGCGCCAGTGGAGATTCCGGCTCTCGTCGCCATCACGAGCGTGCTGGGCAAGCTTCGGCTGTTCGCTTTCGGGGCCTTTCCCGCGAGCGAAGTTCCGGCGGTGCTGGCGGCGCATCCGAACGGATTCCCCATGGCCCTCGACAACGCCCTGCTCAAAGTGAGCGTGCCGCTGCTGCTCGTGGTGGAGGCCAAGATCACGGCGCCCGTGAGCGCCGGCCCCTATGTCTCGACCTCCGGCGCGTTGCTGGTGGGCTTCCTCTACGAGGTCGAATTCCCCTTCCTGCCGGACCCGTACACCGGCCAGAGCCTGACGCGAGGACAAGACAGCTACGGCCAACTGGGGGGCCTGCTCGGCGAAGTGGCGTGGCCGAAACCCGATCAGGTCGCCATGCGGATGATCGACCTCGGCCACGCGCATCCGGCAGTGCCTCCGGCCTCCGAAGCGAGTTCTGACCTCGCGCCAGCGGTGGAAGGGCTGGCGGCGCTGAGCGGCGAATTCCGCCTTGGCCTGACCGGGGCGACGACGGCGCCGGCTGCTCCACCGGCGTTTCCGTTTCAGCAGTCGGCGCCGCTCGCCCGGCCCGCCGTGATGGTGGCTGCGGCGCCCGCTCCGCAGCCGTTGCCGGCACCTCCTCTCCCAGCCGGGCTCAGGATGCTGGATGTGTCTACGCGCGCCAGCCTGCTGGGCGTGGAGGTCGTCGGCTATAACCTCGAAACCGCCCGGGAATTGCTGACCATCGATGGGCTTTCGGTCAGAACCTGGGCCGTGCTGGCGCCGGTGATCACCCTGCCGGCGATTTCCTGGGAGCCGATGTACAACCAGTCGAAGCCGGTGGCGGCTTCGCCGACGGACAAGCTGTTGTACCCGCCCAACGACGGGCCGCTGTGCGGCGTCGGTGTGGATTCCGTGACTCTGGTTCCTGTCTCGCCAATTCAAAGCCTGGGCGCGATTCTGGCCGCGACGCAGAAGGATAACGCGACCTACGGCGCGCTGTTGACGCTGCCCTTCGGGATGGTCGCCGGTATCGCGCAAACCGTGGGACCCACGGCTGCGCCGGCACCCGAGCTGACTCAGCCCAGTTTCGACGTTGCCAGCGTCAGCGGGAATGTGATTCTCACGGGCGCCTATCAACTCACCATGCGCCCGCCCCAGACCGATCCGAATGCCCCCATCTTCGCCGGCAAGACCTATACCCGCACACTGGACGACGATCCGCCCTTGCCAGGCCTTTCTTACGGCGAAGAGGTGATGGGACTGGATGTCGCGACCATTTTCCGCACCAGATTCAGCAATCCGGGCAACGGCGTGCCCGTGAAGCGCTACGACCTGACCGGATACGGCGCCAGCCTGTTCACCGATTGGACCGATCTCAATCCGCCGGACCCCACCGATATCATCCAGGTGGATTTCAACGCCACCATCGGCCGCACGTCGCATGAGGTCATCCAGGCCCAGAGCGTGATCTATCCCTGGGGAATCAAGGTCGTCCGCACGATCACGATCGACCGCTTGAACAGCGGCTCCGTCGAGCGCACCGATTCGGGATGGATCGCGGCCAGCGACGGGCATTTCGCCGTGAACTCGCCCAAGAACGACTTCGTCGCCAAGGATGTCCATGCGGGCTTGATCGACAGCCTGCTGCAAGTGAAGAACATCACGGAGTTCGGCGTACCCCTGCAAACGCCGGGGACGTTCGATTGGTATCCGCCGAATCCTCCTCCGGGGTCGGGCATCACGATGGAGCCGCAGACCCTGCCCATCACGCTGCAGCCGGTGACCTTCGACGCCGATATCGCGATCAACCCGCAGCATGGCGTGATCCAGGGCGGATCCAAGGTGAAGGGGCTGGATCTCAAGGACCATACGGCCGTGCCCAGCACCGGCATCGTCGGCTATATCGGCCTCACGGCGCTGTATCATCTCTCGCTCACCGATCTGCTGAATTTCCTGGCCGGTCTTCCCCAAGGCACGGCCGGCGGGCCGCTCAACGCGACCCTGAACCTGGGCAAAAGCGACAACGTGCTCCGCTGCGTCGGCTTTTCGGCGGCGCCGGCGCAGGACAGCACCCTCGGCAAGAATGCGCTTGTTATCGCCGCTTCGGGGCTTCCGAAACTGCCCCAGGGAAGCGCCTGGTCGGTCGCGTTGCAGAAGAGCGGCGATCCCGCACCCCAGGCGCTCGCTCCCACCCAGGCGATCCCGGTCGTCCAGCCGAATGACGGAAGCGGCAATCCCGGACCGGAGGCGCATTTCGCCGATCCCACCGACATTTTCCGCCTGGCGAAGAGCCCGCCGGCACCGCCGCAGTTCCTCTACGGCTTCCTCCAGGATGTCACCACCCAGAAGTCTTTCCTGGCCCAACCCTATGTAACCAGCGGCGACCAGCATCTGGCGCTCCGGCAGACACCGAGCCTGGCCGATCCGGGCATCCTGCTGGGAGCGGTGTCGAGCTTTCCGGCCATCGCTTCGGCGCTGCCGCTGGGTGGCCTGGATAAATTGGCATCCAGCCTTGGCTCGCTGAACCTTGCCGTCGACAAGTGGTTCGATACCCTGCCGCCCCCGAAACCCTTCTGGCAGTCGCCCCCGGCAGAGACCAAGGTCACGCACCTGATCAACACCTCGGTCGCGACGGTGGACCTTGTCTACCGGTGGCGGCTGCCGGTAGGCGGCGACAACCCGCCGATACCGCCGACGCCGCCCTGGCCACCCTCGCTCGGCGATTCGAACGCGATGATCCACGTGACCCTGGGGCAGCCAACGGGGCCCAGCTGGTCAATCGACATTTACCAGATCGCGATGGTGCTGACGCTTCCGGGGATTTCCAGCACACCAGCGCTGTGGATCGAAGGCGCCTTCCACGCGGATTCCCAATCGGCTCCCAGTTTTCCGAACCTCCGAGTGTTCTATGACGGTCCGCTGCAGCCGATCACCCAATTCTTCAGCACGCTTCAGACATTAGGGCAGGCGGTGGGTTTGAGCGATCCCGGCTCGGGCGGGGGGCTGAACGTCCATTTCGCCGATGGGAAACTGACCATCCAGGAGACCTTCAATCTCGGAACCCTGCCGCTCGGACCCGGAGAGATCCAGAACATCTCGCTCGATATGGGCGGCAGCATCGATATCCCGTCCCTGGGCGTGGACTATCTGATCGGGATCGGCTCGCCCGACGCGCCTGTCCATTGGATCGTCGATCCGATGTCGGGCACGGGCTGCCTGCAGGCGGGCGTCCAGGACGGGTCGCTGGCGGTTCTGGTGCAACTCGGAATCGGGCTCGGCCTGGCGATCGATCTGGCGATCGCGTCGGGCAGTGCCTCGATCGTGATTGCATTCCAGGTCCAAATCACCGGATCGGATTTCGAACTGATGGTCCTGCTCACCGGGCAAGCCCAGATCGACGTTCTGGGTGGCCTGGCGAGCTGCTCCATATCGATTTCCGTCGGGTTGGGCCTGGAGTTCCCGCTGACGCTATCGAATCCGGAGCCGGTAACGGCGATCGGCACAGCCTCCGTGGCGGTTCACCTGAGCATCTGCTGGGTCGTCTCGATCGACTGGTCGGGGAGTTGGTCTTTCTCCCATCAGTTCTCGATACCGACGTAGCGGGAGCCGGAGCGAAACATGCAGATCGACCTTAGAAACTTGAGCCTGATGATGTTCCCGCAGGAATGGTCGGGCACCGAGATCGTGGCCAACATCCTGCTCGTGCCCTCAGGCAATCCGACCATGCCCGTGGGCACGGAACTGCCGTTTGCCCAGGCCCAGCCGGTGCTGCGCGCGGTGTTCCTGCCGGGGTTCGCCACGCCAAGCTGGGGGTCGCCGCCGGGTTCCATCGTCACTTCGCAACTGTATCACCTGATTCCACCCGGCCCCGAGGCGCCGGGATTGATTCAGCCCCCTTACAAGCAGGAGATCTTCGCTGGTCTTTCCGAACAGTTCACGCCTACCGTGCCCACGCGCGCGGCCTCGTCCGGCGGCATCAAGAAGGACTTGCCCCTCAGCTATCAGGCAGCGGCTGGGTTCGGAAAGGCGGATGGGGCGCTGTTCACCACGGACGACGGATACGGCTGCGACATTCGGGGCACGCCGCCGAATAGAGTCGCCGTGAAGCCACGAAAGGTGGCGTGGGGAGAGATATTCTCGTACGCCTTGCGCCAGCCGCTGATCGCCGAGGCGATCGGAATGAGCTACCTCGGCGTGCGCATTCCGCTCGATGCGAGCACGGTCGCCGATGGCGGCTGGCTGTGGCTCGAGATCGATACCTCGAACTCGGCCAACTGGTACGCGCAACTCGTGAACGCTTCGACGGCGAAGCCGTACTATCAGCAGCCGGTGCGCTCATACGCGGCGCGAATCCCGGCGCTGACCGCTGCCCAGAGCCTGTTCGCCGCGGTCCTGTTCCCGGTCTATCCGACCGTTCCCACGGCCACGTCCGCGGTGGTCGATCCGGCGCAGTACGAGGCCGACCTCTACGCTACGGGGTTCGCCCAGATCGTACACGCCTATCAGCCGGTTTCGGCGGACGCGATCGTCGGCAACGACAACACGCTGGTCCCCGGCACGGATGCAGGATTCCAGATCGGCTGGGACGACGAGCAGGTGACGGCCTGGCTGAACCGGCAGGTGCAGGCCGCCCAGGCCATGTTTGCCCAGAACCTGGCGGATGAGTTTCCGCTCGGCGTGCAGGGCTACCGGGTGGATGCGCGAGAAGTGGCCGATGGAACAGCCGATCCTGCCTCGCCCACGCCGGCATGGAATTCGCTGGTCACCGTCAGCGCGACGGTGGCGGCGGGCGATTCATTTGCGGCGACCGAGACGGAGGAGCTGTCGATCGAGCCGACGCCGGTCGGCAACGGCGCATCCCCGACCAACTTCTGGCTGCCCCGATACTTCGCCCACTGGCGGGGCAGATCGCTGATCGTCGCTGACAAATACGGCTATGCGTTCGGCACCGGCGGTCCGCCCGCAGCCTATCCGCAGAACCCGGGCGCGCCGCAATTCAGCGGATCCTTGACCGAGATTCTCAGCATCGGTCTGCGCTACGGAAAATGGTATCAGTTCCGCGCCCGGCTTTCCGATCTGACGGGCGGAGGTCCGGCCGTCGGCGACGGCGATCCCGGCGCGGGCGTGGCGACGATTCAATTCCTGCGCCATGTCCCGCCGAAGGCGGTGGGCGTCACGCTGGACGTGCCGTCCACGCCGACCACCATCCAGGTAAGCCGTCCTCGCCTCAACTATCCGGAGATGGTGTTCGCCGGTGCGGCCGACGACACGGATCTGGACAACTTCCTCGCCGCGGTAAAGGCCGTTTCGGGCACGCCTCCGATTCCCGCTTCGTCCTATCCGTCCGTATCGATGCCGGACCCGGACGTGGTGACGCTGGAGATCATCGTCGAGGCGCAGGCACCGAAGCACGACACGGGCAATCCGGCATCGATGCGCGACATGAGCGCGCCGCCGCAGGCGGGCGATCTGGACGGTACCTTCCGCGTGATCTACCGGCAGCAAATCCCGTTCTCCGGTGCCTCGGTTTCGCTGACCATCGCCCCCCAGGCGATCCCTGACATCGTGCCATGGACGCCGCCGACGCCACCCAGCACGACGATTGTCGTGCCGACCGGCCGCAATCTGCGCGTCAGGCTGCGGGGTCTCGGCAGCGGCGACCCCGGCTATTGGGGCAGCACGCTGGCCAGCACCGGGCTGTCGACCGATCTGCGGCTTCGTTACGAGGCTGCGGCCGAAACCGGCGTGATCGCGGATGCCGCGGACCCCACGAAACTTCCGATGCAGCTGCAAGCCTTCTATTTGCGTGAGGATCCGACGGCAGCGCAGCAGGCCGTGGTGGCAAGCGGCATCGGTTCCGCGTTGCAGAGCATCGGACCCGGCCTTGCGCCTGGTCTTCAGAGCGCCCTGGCCTTGGCGTTCCAGTCAAACCTGCCGACGCCCATCGAAAATCTGGCGCAGGCGCTCGATCTTCCGGTGAACGGCTTGACGCTGACCGCAGCTCCCGGCCAGCGCGTGGTGTTCAGCGCCCAGAGCACGCTGCGGGTATCGATCACCCAGGACGGTTCCTCGATCACGTTCTCATCCGGCAAGGACCTGGTCGGCCACTGGATCGTAGTCATCCGGCTGACGATCCAGCGCGACTGGACTTGGACGGGCCTGGCGCAGAACGGGGCCGGACAGACGGGATTCCTGTTCAGCGGTGCCGCGAGCATGACCGATCCGGCGCCGGCGCCGGTGGAGATCGGACGCGTGAACCTGCCCGGGGTCGTATCGGCGATTTCGACCGAGGCGCCGACAAATCGCGATTCGGCCGAGCTGATCTTCTTCGCCACCGTGGATTCGACGGTGGGACCGGACCAGTTCCCTGAGGTGACCAACACGGCATGGAGCCTGTCCGCGACGTTCACGGGTGCGCCCACGGCGCCGGTCGATCTCTGGAGCAGCGGGAGCGCTCTGCAGCTGCCGATCACCTTGCCGCCCAGGCAGACACCGAAACTGGTCTCGGCGGGATTGGCCGAGAGCCCCTATGTGGCGAGTGCGAATTACGCCTTCACGCAGCAGCGCCAGCGGGCCTTGTGGCTGGAGTTCGACTCGACGCCCGCCGATCCCAACGATGAATACTTCTACCGGGTCCTGGGCTATGGGCCCGATCCGCTTTTGGTGAGTTATCCCAGCGATCTGCCGGCTGCGACGGAGCCGAGCCTGCCCATCGACCCCGAATGGATACGCATGATCGCGGCCAAGGATACGAACGACGACGCGGGCGTGGGCGCGATGACTGAGCTCGATGGCGCCACTGCGCCGCTCCGGGCCTCGGGGCGACCGCTTCATTACAGCCTGCCCTTGCCCGGCGCGACATCGCAGACGGACCCCGAGCTGTTCGGATTCTGGACGATCGAGCTCAGGGTGGGGCATACGCTCTGGTCCACGGCCCAGGCCCGCTATGGGCGAGCGCTGCGCGTTTCGGGCGTGCAGTTTCCGCCGCCGCCCTTGGCCGTGAACGTGGACCGGCAGCCGGTGCCGCCGTTGCCGGCGCCCGCCGTGCCGTCCATCGTGGCGATGGCAGATCTGGCGCAGACGGTCTTCAACGGCGCCTCCCTGACTGTGCGAGCTCATCCGCAGACCGAGATCTGGTTCCTGCTCTACGCGCAGGTCCAGCGCGTGGACGGCCAAGCATGGCGGAACATCCTGCTAGCGCGGGCGCTGGGCCGGCAGATCAGGGAGCCGGCCGGCGGGTTCGCCGGATCCGCCGGGCAACAGAGCCTGATCCCCGTGTACGGCGTATTCGCCGAAACGGCGGTGGAGGCTTTGCTGACGAAACTGCAACTTCGGACGAACACGCCGGTGAGCGTGTTGGCCGTCGAATTGTTCAATGGCGAGGCCAACGTGGTCCAGACGTTCGCGGCGCAATCGGTCGCCCTGCCCAGCGCGGTCGCAGTCGAGGGGGATCCGCTGGGCGCGAATCTGGGCTCCAGGCGCGTGCTGCGGGTATCGCCGCTGACGGCGGTGCCGGCGGTGTGCTGAGCGGCCTGCGCCACGCTATCCGGCCCCTCGGGGCCCGCGATTCGATCCATGCATAGGCCCGCCGGCCCGGCCGGACCCTCATAAAGATCGAAGACTGAACGGATTGCGCCCAGCAAGACCGAAGTGCTAAGCTTTCGTTACTCGACAGGGGTGCTCCGTATCGCCGGGGCTGAGATGGCAGCGTGAAGCGGCCGAACCCTCAAGCTGATCTGGGTAATGCCAGCGGAGCGAGGCGATCGTGTTTTCCGGGGCCCAAGTCTCCCTATATCCGATGACCGACGATTTCGTCGGGGTCATCGTCGATGCCATCGGCGCCCTCGAACCCTACCGCTCGGCGTTCCGGATCGAAACCGACGACCTCTCGACCTTGCTCGTCGGACCGCCCGACCGGCTCTTTCCGGCGATGCGCGATCTGTTCACGGCCGCTGCCCGTCGCGATGTCCATTGCGTACTGGCGGCCACGGTATCGCGCGGCTGCCCCGGTGAGCCCGACGATCCGATCTGCACGCCCGCGGCCGGGATGAGTTCGAGCGAACCCCTTGCCGCGAGGATCGAAGCGGCTCTTGCGGCCGTCGGCGCGGGACCCGTGACCGGTCAGGCCGTCGCTGCGCAGTTCTCGCTCTATCCCCTCGGGGATAGCCATATGGACGAGATCTACGGCTGCATCGATTTCCTCAAGCGCTCGGGCGTCTTCGACCGCTCGAAGCATTTCTGCACCAAGCTCAGAGGCGATGCCGGCGCCGTCTTTGCCACGCTCAGCGAGGCATTCCTTCGCTTCGGCAGCCCCGACGGTCACGTCACCCTCGACCTCAAAGTTTCGGCGAACAGCCCGAGTGCCGCCTGAATCGAATCGAAGCCGCAACCCCAACCCCGACCGAGGAGGATTCCGTGACCGAGAGGCGAAGCTGGACATTGCGGGAAACGCTCGTCGTCGCGGTTCTGGGCGCCGTGTTTGCCGTGCTCTATATCGGCTGGGTGCAGGTGTGGTTGATCGCCCAAGCCGCCTTCGGCGCCGTCACCATGGACGTGGTGATGGGCTTCTGGTTCATCGTCTCGATCGTTGCCGCAGCCATCATACGCAAGCCTGGCGTTGCGATCGCTTCTGAAGTCCTCGCGGCGGGGGTCGAGATACTGCTCGGGAGTCCGGCGGGACTTATCCTCTTACTTTCTGGCGCGGTCCAGGGTGCCGGCGCCGAGCTGGTATTCGCCGCGACGCGATGGCGGAACTATTCGCTGCCCGTGCTGATGGCGGCCGGGGTAGGTTCGGCGATCTTCTCGTTCGTCTATACCTGGATCAGGTTCGACTATGGCGCGCTACAGCCGGGCCTGCTCGCCGCCATGTTCGTGCTGCGGTGTCTGAGCGGCGCATTCCTCGGCGGTCTTCTTGGCCACTATGTCGTGGAAGCCCTGCACAAGACCGGCGCCCTTGCCGGCCTGGCAATCGACCGTGAGAAGCGCTCCGCCACCACCTGAGCGGACGCCCGCCGCAGAGTGGCAGCAGGTCGAGGTCCGGTATCCATTCAGCGCGCGCGCCGCGGTCGGCCCTCTCGATCTTGCGATCCAGCCGGGGGAGCGGGTCCTCCTGCTTGGCGCGTCGGGATCGGGCAAGTCCACGCTTCTCCTGACCCTGACCGGCCTCATTCCCCAAAGCATCCCCGCTGCTGTCACCGGCCGGATCAATATTTTCGGCGCCGACACGAGCTCGCGAGCTCCCTGGGGCTGGGCCCGCCAAGTGGCGCATTACTTTCAGGACGCGGACCAGACCCTTTGCGGCATGCGCGTCGAGGACGAGATCGCCTTCCCCCTGGAGAATCGCGCTGAGCCTGCTTGCAGCATGGCGGCTGCGGTCTCTTCGGCGATGCGGGAGGTCGGACTGCCGGATGCCTGGCGCCGGCGCCGCAGCTCGACACTCTCCGGCGGCGAGCGCCAGCTCGTGGCGCTTGCCGCGACGCTGGCGCAGGACGCCCCGCTGTTCGTGACCGATGAGCCGACGGCCCATCTCGCTCCCGCGGCTTCTCGCAGACTCCACGCGCTGTTGACCTCTCGGCACCCCGATCGCGCCATTCTCATCGTCGACCACAGGCTGGACGAGCTCGTCGAAGGGATCGACCGGGTCGTCGTTTTGGGAAATGAGGGCAGCATCGTTGCCACGGGCCGTCCTCGCGATGTGTTCCGCGATGCGCGGAGCCTCCTGGCCTCGCTCGGCGTCTGGAGCCCGGTATCGAGCATGCTGGACGCGGCGCTGGCCGATGCGGGCGTCGCGCCTCCGGCCGCTCCCTTGAATGTGAGGGAAGCGCTCGCGCATCTGGAGCCCGGAACAGGAAATCCGGATTCGATACGGAAGGCCCGGCCGGCGGTTGCGGCCTTCCTCAACTCTCGCACCGCGCGCCCTGCCGCGGGAGATTCAGGCGGCCGGGTCGTGGCGGGCTTGTCGAAGGCGGATTGCGCGCCATTCCTCGGGCCGACGGTTCTAAGCGGCGTCGATCTCGAGATTCATGAAGGCGAGCTCCTCGGCGTGCTCGGGGCCAATGGCGCCGGCAAGTCGACCCTTGGCGCCTGTCTCTCCGGTCATAGTCCGCTGAGAGGAGGCAGGCGGTACGGACAGCTTGGCGGTATCGCCTTCCAACGACCGGAAAACCAGTTCACGGCCGGCAGCGTCAGCGAAGAGATCGCCTCGGCATTACCGAGGAAAACAGTCGACCCGGAAAGGGAATGGCGGGTTGCTGAGGCGCTTGCCGCCTGGAAGCTGGTCGGACTTGAACGACGGCACCCGCTGGCGCTTTCCCAGGGAGAGCAGCGCCGCCTTGCGCTAGCCTCGCTTACCGCCGGAGACCGGTGGCCCCTGCTCGTGCTCGATGAGCCGATGGCGGGGTTGGACGCCGAGGGCGCTGCCAGGCTGGTCGAGATGATCGCGGCGCTGGCCCGTAAAGGGCGTGCGGTTGCGCTCATCACCCATGACATGGACCTGGCGCTTCGTCTTTGCCCTCGCAGTGTCGTCCTGGGCGAGGGCCGCGTGCTGGCCGAGGGGCCTACGATCACGCTCCTCAGGGATCGGGCGCTTCTCGATCGGGCCGGTCTTTGCGAACCGTCCTGGGCCGAGGCCGGCCGGTGGCTTCAGCGAGCGGCGGCGTGCTGAAGACCCTCAATCCGCTGGTCAAGCTCGGCGTCTGCCTTGTCTGGCTGATCGCCGCCATGCTGGTCTTCAACCCGGGATTCCAGGCGGCGACGATCATGGCGATCGTCCTGGTGCTGATCTTCGTCAATCGCAATTCGCCCGCGACGATTTTGGCGCTGATTGTGCCATTCGCCCTGTTCGGGTTCGGCATGCTGACGACGAACCTGCTGTTCCGCAGGGACAGTCCCTTCGCGACGGTATTGGCCGGCGAGGCGCTGTTCGCTTCGGCCGCCTTCTCGGCAGGCGTCACGCTGTTCCTGCGCAGCATCGCGTGCGGGATGATCTCCGCCTTGTTTGCCTTGACCACGGATCCGGGCGCCTTCGTGCGCGCCTTGATGGCCTATTGCCGGCTCCCCCCGCGCCTTGGCTATGCTCTCTTCGCCGCGATGCAGCTCGTCCCGGACCTTGCTGCGGAGGCTGAGCAGATGCGCCTTGCCCGCGCCATGAAGTCCGGGCGTCCGCGTCGCGCGGTGCCGGGCCCGCGCGAAGCGGTCAGCCTTGTCATACCTCTGCTCGCTTATGCCATCCGTCGGGCGGGGCGAACCGCGATTGCCATGGAGGCGCGCGGGCTGTCGCCGGGTCCGCGGACTATCGCCAATGTGCCCCGCTTCACCTGGCGGGACGGCGCCATTGTCGTCATTGCCATCGGGGTGACTGCACTCTGCGGCGTCCCGTTGCTCTTTGGACGGGCTTAGGCATCGCCCTCTTTGCCTCGGCCACTGGCTGGAGCATTTTCCGCCGAGGTGGGCACCGGTCCGGCGCAGAAAATGCAGGCAGACTAAGGAATCCAGAGCATGTTCCAATTCAACTGGATCGGACCATGCTCTGGTGGGCCGCGCCCAAAAGGGGCTGTGCCAACAGTACGGGCAGCAGGTACGATCTCAAGGCACGCCGGCATCTCGATGAGATTGCCAGGCGCTACTGGAATGTGAAGGAGAGCGAGGCGTGATCTGCCGTGCAGTTCTCCTCGAATGCCGCGCGAGGTTGGCGAAGACCCGATGACCGTCGCGCCGCCCTCTTGGCATCGATCGGCCTATAGCCTCGGGGCGATCCGGGACATGGCGCGGCGCGCGCTGCCGCGCCCGGTGTTCGACTTCGCCGACGGCGGCGCCGAAAATGAATATACCCTCCGGCGCAATGAAGCCGCCTATTGCGACGTCGAACTTCTGCCGCAGCCGCTTGGCGACGTGGCCGAGCGAGACCTGTCGGTCGAATTGTTCGGTCGGCGCCTGGCGCTTCCGGTGATGATCGGCCCGACCGGGTTGTCCGGCCTGTTCTGGCCGGAAGGCGAGATCGCTGCGGCCCGGGCGGCGGCGGCGGCCGGCATCGCTTTTTGTCTCAGCCACGGCTCGACCTGCACCATCGAGGAGCTTGCCGCGGCTGCGAAAGGCCCCCGCTGGATGCAGGTGTTCGTCTATCGCGATCGCGGATTCACCCGTGAATTCATCGAACGCGCCGCGGTGACCGGCTTCGAAGCCCTGGTGCTGACGACCGACAACAAGCTGGTAGGCAGCCGCGAGCGCGACATCCGCAACGGCTTCACCATTCCGCCGCGGTTCACGCCCCTCGATCTTGCGGCGATGGCAGGCAAGCTGCCCTGGCTGATGCGCATGGGCCCTCGGCTGCCGAAGATCACCTTCGCGAACTACGCAAGCCTGGGCGCCAAGATGGACATCAGTTCGATGGCCGGAAAGCTGCCGGGCCTGCTCGATCAATCCTTGTCCTGGCCCGACGTCGAATGGCTGCGCGGACTGTGGAAGGGGCCGTTCCTGCTCAAGGGCATTCTGCATCCCAAGGAAGCAGCCGAGGCCGCCGCGCGCGGGGTCGACGGCGTGATCGTCTCGAACCATGGCGGCCGGCAGCTGGACGGCGTGCCCGGCTGCCTGGATGCCTTGCCTGGCGTGGTCGCGGCGGTCGGCGGCCGAGTTCCGGTGCTGATCGATGGCGGCATCCGGCGCGGCACCGACGTCCTGAAGGCCCTGGCGCTTGGCGCGTCGCTCTGCCTGATCGCACGGCCGCATCTGTTCGGCCTGGCGGTGGCAGGCGAAGCCGGCGTGGCCCGGGTGCTCGATATCCTCCGTCGCGAAATCGACCGATCGATGGGACTTCTCGGAGCGAGCAGGATCGCCGAGCTCGGGCCGGAATTTCTGATGCCGCGGTAACAGGAACTCTCATGCGAGGTTGCAAAACATGATCAAGGATCCCCCGCTCTTGCGGATCAAACGGGGCTTCGAACGGCCGTCAAAAGCGTTGCTCGACGGGTTCGCCGGCGTGCCTACGGGCTATCTGGTCGACGCGATGGGCGGAGCCGGTTGCCTCGACTATCGCATCAAGCCGCTGGCGGAATCTCGTCAGGTCATGGTGGGGCCGGCCGTCACCTGCTATGCCGGTCCGGCCGACAACCTCGCGCTTTTCGGGGCACTGCACGTCGCCAAACGAGGCGACATCCTGGTGGCAGCCACCGACGGGTTCACGGCGACCTCCATCACCGGCGACCTGCTCCTCGGCATGGCGCGCAATCGCGGCGTGGCGGGCTTGGTGACCGACGGGTTGGTACGCGATCTGGTGGGAATCCTCGCCGTCGGTCTGCCGGTCTATTGTGCGGGCGTCACGGCCAATTCGCCCGTGCGCAACGGACCAGGCACGGTCGGGCTGCCTGTGGTGGTGGGCGGCGTGACCGTTGCATCCGGCGACATCGTGGTGGGCGACCGGGATGGCGTCGTCATCGTTCCGCTCGCCCAGGCGCAATCGGTGCTCGGCAAGCTCGAGGACGTCCGGCGCGCCGAGGCAGGCCTCGAAGCCAAGGTCAAGGGCGGCCTCGAAATCCCCGACTTCATCAGCCGCATCATCGAGTCCGATCGCGTCGAGGAGATCGACTAGCTGTCGGCCGGCAGGCCGAACAGGAGCTGCATGCGCGGAAAGCCCCTGAGGGCGAAATGCCCGATCTCGAACATCGGCTGTTGGAGGAGGTTCACGAACTCCCCCGACATGATGAGTTGCCGGCCGAGCTCCCGGCAAAGACGTTCGATGCGGCTCGTGAGGTTGACGTCACGGCCGATGACCGTGAAGTCCAGCCTGTCGCCCGAGCCGATGTTGCCATACGCAACCGTGCCGTAGTGGAGCGCAAAGCCGGCGACGAGAGGAGGAGTACCGGAGGGCTCGGATTCGTTTGAGCGCGCAAGTGCCTCGATCCCCTCCATGGCCGCCTCGAAGGCCTGGCGGCAAGCCTGGGCCGGCCCCCCGTCCACGTTGTCATTGAAGATGGCGAGGATCCCGTCGCCCATCAGTTCCATGACTTCGCCGCCGCGTTGGCTGACGGGCTGCATCACACAGTCGAAATACCGGTTGAGCGTCTTGATGACGTCGGTGGGCGCCAGCGTGTCCGACATCTGGGTGAAGTCCCTGAGATCGACGAGCATCAGCGCCGCCGTGATAGTCCGCACGTCGCCACGCCGGATCTGGCCCTTCAGGATCAGCTCGCCCGGCTCCCGTCCCGCATAGGTCCGCAGCATGTTGCTGGCGAACCGCCTGAGGCTCTTGATCTCGGCGATCGCCGCATAGTCGGGCATCAGGTCGTGGAACAGGCGAAGATCGTTGTCGCTGAATCCTCCCCTTGCACGCGTCGCCCAGGACAGCGCATTCGCCGTTCCGTCCGAATAGAAGAGGGGCGCCACCACATAGTCGCTGTAGCCGGACGCGCGGAGTTCGTCGAGCGTACGGGAAGGCAGAGCCGCGTCGGAATCGAGCCGCCAACGACCCGTCTTTCGCCCCTCTACCGCGAACTTGATGGGGCTTGAAAGATAGATGTCCGTGCCTTCAAAGCCGTGTTCGAGATAGCGCTCCACCACCCCGGTCTCCCGCGTCCACAAGCGCGACATCCCTGCATATTGCGGATGAAGGGTACGGATATGAAGCCATGACCGGTCGAGAGGGACGCCCATCTCCCCGACCTTGGCGCAGTATCGCTCGAACAGCTCCAGGTTGCCGGCTAAAAACCGTCCTTCTCGGGCGAGCCACCCGCTCAGTTCTCGAACCCGGTCCATGGCGCTGCAATCGCTCCTTGGCTGCCTATTCCCGCATGATGATGCGCGTGCGCCGTTCCGTTTCCTGAGCGAGCTCGAGTATCCGTCGCTTCCTTGCATGCAAGGCGGCGATCTCGCCACCGGCCGGAGTCACCTCCTGGGCGAGCCGCGACATGGCCGACATCACGGTTTCCCTGTCATAGCGGCCGGCGGCCACGGCGGCGAGCATCGCTGCACCGAGCAGTACCGGTTCGGTCGTCTCGGGAACGCCGACCGTTCTCCCGGTCGCGTCCGCGATCGTTTGGCGAACCAGGGGGCTGCGTCCCGCACCGCCGCTGACGACCAGCATGTCGAAGCCGTAGCCGCCTCGTTCCAGGACATCCATGATCTGTCCGACTCCGTGGGCAAGGCCGTTCAGCGTCGCCACATAGAGGGTGAGCAGGCTGTCGTAGTCGTCGCTGAGATCGAGCCCGACCAGGGCGCCGCGGGCATTGGGATCGGCAAGCGGCGAACGATTGCCCAGGAAATCCGGCAAGACGTGAAGCTCGCGGGCGAGCGCGACGGCGCCTGACAACGACCCGGCGCGCGCCAGTATGTCATGCTCCATTTGTTCGAACGCCTTGTCGGGCGCGCTTTCGGCGAGCCTGGCGAAGGCGGGGTGCCGCCGCATCATGGCGTCGATGGCCGCGCCAAAGGCCGACTGGCCGCCTTCGGTCAGCCATTGGCCTGGCGTCAAAGCCGCGTAGTAGGGGCCCCAGACACCGTCGATGAAGCGCGGCTCGTCGGAGACCGCCATGCAGCAGGAGGAGGTCCCGAGGATGAGGGCGAGCCGCCGGCGTGCATCGCCAGTTTCTCCTTCCAGCGACGCGGCCATGGTGCCAAGCGCGCCGGCATGGGCGTCGATGAGACCCGCGGCGACGGGAATGCCAGGCGTCAGGCCCATGGCGGCAGCGGCTCCGGCATTGAGACCACGGTCGAGCCTCGTGCCAGGTTCCACGACCTCGGCGCCGATGCGCGCGAAGTCCCCCGCGCCCAACTCCGGGAGCCCGATCCGATCGAAAAAGTCGCGGGACCAGCGCCGCTCATGGGCGAGGTAGGTCCATTTGCATGTGACGGTGCAGGTCGAGCGCGCGGTCGCGCCCGTGGCGCGCCAGCTGAGGAAATCCGTGAGATCGAAGAAATGGCCGGCGCGTCGATATGTGTCCGGCATATGGCGGGCGAGCCAGAGCAGCTTCGGCGACTGCATCTCGGGCGAGATCTTGCCGCCGACATGGCGCAACACCGGGTGCGCCTCGCCGTTGATGAAATCGGCCTCGCCCACGGCGCGATGATCCATCCACACGATGACATCGCGCGCGAGGTCGCCGCTGGGGCCTACGGGCAGTGACGCCCCTGCGGGATCGAGGACGACGAGCGAGCACGTCGCATCGAAGCTCAGGCCCGCGAAAACCTCGGGTGCAAGGCCCGAGGCCTCGACCGCCGCGCGCACGGATTTGCAGGCGGCGTCCCAAATATCGCGGGAGGAATGCTCGACGATCCCGCCGGCCTCGTG
Organism: Candidatus Udaeobacter sp.; assembly: GCA_035604155.1. GTDB lineage: Bacteria > Pseudomonadota > Alphaproteobacteria > Dongiales > Dongiaceae > DASXQK01. The sequence continues at coordinate 22,551 of DATNJA010000173.1, forward strand.
CCAGATGGCAATCGACTTCCTGGCGCTGGCCAGCAGGCGCCCTTGTCCGTCGAACACGCCGGCGCGGGCACTTCCCGTCCCGACGTCGACGCCGATGAAGGCTTGAGTCATGCGGGGTCTCGCTTGCGGCCCTTAGAGCCTGATCGTCTCAAGCCTGCTCGGCTTGAGGCGTGAATCAGGCTCCAATCCTAACATGTAGAGCAAGATTCACGGGTCAGCTCGAGTGAAGCTGACCCGATCTTGCTCTAGCGGGGCCACAATCTCATTCGTCCCGATGCCTTGGCAAGGCGAGAGGCCGGGTCTCGCGACCGATAGCGGCCGCGGGGAATTTCCCCTTGCCGGAACTTCGTACTATCGTCGGCGCGGAACGGAATATCGGGTGGGCCATGGCGAGGAAATCAGATTCGGAATCGGCTAGGCTCGAGGACGCGGCTCGCGCCGGGTGGCTCTACTACATTGCCGGCAATACCCAGGACGAGATCGCCGAGAAGCTCGGCGTGTCGCGCCAGACCGCCCAGCGTCTGGTGTCTCTTGCCGTCAGCCACCGGCTCATCAAGGTCAGGCTCGATCATCCGATCGCCGAGTGCCTGCGCCTCGCCGAATTGCTCAAGTCGAAGTTCGCGCTTCAGCTCTGCGAGGTCGTTCCGGCCGACCCGGCGTCCCGCTCGACGACCATAGGCGTGGCGGAGGCGACGGCCGCGGCGCTCGAGCTGAGGCTCGAATCCCGGCGCCCCATCGTGATCGCGCTCGGGTCGGGTCGAACCTTGCGTGCCGCCGCCGATCAGCTCCCGCCCATGGATTGTCCGCAGCACAAGATCGTCTCCCTGGTGGGCAATATCGCGCCGGATGGATCCGCGTCGTTCTACGACGTCATCACCCGCGTGGCCGATACGGTGAGGGCGCCGCATTATCCGATGCCGCTGCCGGTCATCGCCAGCTCGCCGGCCGAAAAGAAGCTGCTGCTGGCGCAAAAGCCGGTGAAACACGTGGTCGATCTGGCGCGTCGCGCCGACGTCACCTTCGTGGGCGTCGGCCATCTGGGCGAAGGGGCACCCCTGTTGCAGGACGGCTTCGTCACCCGCGATGAAATGCGGGCGCTGGTCAAGGCTGGCGCGGTCGGCGAAATCGTCGGCTGGGCCTACGACCGGCAGGGCCGCATGATCGAGGGCCTGACCAACGAACGGGTTGCCAGCGTCGCGCTGGACGGTCCGGCCAAGCGGCTGGTCATCGGCGCGGCCATGGGCCAGGCCAAGGCCGATGCCATAGCCGGGGCGCTGGCGGGCCGGCTGCTCGGCGGCCTGATCACCAACGAAACCATGGCGAGGCGCCTGCTCGAGTACAGCTAGGCGTCGCGTTCTTCCGCCAGTCGATCGAGGACCGCGTGGGGCGGCGATGCTGCGCTGCAGCACCGAATCCGCCTTGACTCTCGCAACCCTGTTTTGAGTAAATGCCAGGACGCTGGGCAAAAGCTCAAGCTGCGACACCATGGGAGGAAGCGATGAAGACGGCATTCCGGATGCTGTTGCTGGCGGGTGTCATCGCGGGCTTCGCGGGCCCGGCATCGGCCGACACGCAACTGACGATAGCCACCGTCAACAACGGCGACATGATCCGCATGCAGGGGTTGACCGATGATTTCACGGCCAAGAACCCCGGGATCACGGTGCAGTGGGTCACGCTGGAAGAGAACGTGCTGCGCCAGAAGGTGACGACCGATATCGCGACCAAAGGCGGCCAGTTCGACATCCTGACCATCGGCACCTACGAGGTGCCCATCTGGGCCAAGAAGGGCTGGCTGGTACCCCTCGACAATCTCGGGGCCGACTACGACGTGGACGACCTCTTGCCGCCGATCCGCGCCGGCCTCACCGTCGAGAACAAGCTCTATGCCGCGCCGTTCTACGGCGAGAGTTCGATGATCATGTATCGCAAGGACCTGTTCGCGAAGGCCGGGCTTCAGATGCCCGACAAGCCGACCTGGGATTTCATCAAGGGCGCGGCCGACAAGATCAATGATCCGACCAATCAGGTCTATGGCATCTGCCTGCGCGGCAAGGCGGGTTGGGGCGAGAACATGGCCTTCATCACCACGCTGGCCAATGCCTATGGCGCGCGTTGGTTCGACGAGAAGTGGAAGCCGGAATTCGACGGACCGGAGTGGAAGAACGCACTCACTTTCTATGTCGATCTGATGAAGGCCGATGGTCCTCCCGGCGCCTCCTCCAACGGGTTCAATGAGAACCTCGCGCTGTTCAATTCCGGCAAATGCGGCATGTGGATCGACGCGACGGTTGCCGCCTCCTTCGTCAGCGACCCGAAGCAATCCAAGGTCGCCGACCAGGTCGGCTTCGCGCCGGCGCCCTGCGCGGTCACCTGCAAGGGCTCCAACTGGCTTTGGGCCTGGTCTTTGGCCATTCCCGCCGGTTCGCAAAAGGTGGACGCGGCCGAGAAGTTCATCGCCTGGGCGACCGGCAAGGGCTATCTCCAACTCGTCGCCGCCAAGCAAGGCTGGGCCAATGTCCCGCCGGGCACGCGGACTTCGCTATACCAGAACCCGGACTATCTCAAGGCGGCTCCGTTTGCCGCCATGACCCTGCAGGCGATCGACACGGCCGATCCGATCACGGGGACGCTCAAGCCCAAGCCCTATGTCGGCGTCCAGTTCGCGGCGATCCCGGAGTTCCAGGGCATCGCGACATCGGTCGGCCAGTTGTTCGCCGCGGCTCTGACCGACGACATGTCGGTGGACGATGCGCTGAGCCGCGCGCAAGACTTGACGATGCGCGAGATGACCAAGGCCGGCTATTTCCAGTAGCTGGCGCTGCTTGAGGCGATCGGACCGCCCGGCGTACGGCGTCGGGCGGTTCCGGCGGGTCCGCAACGAGAGGCCGGCGGGCCTTAAGGAAGGGCACCATGGCAACGCGTCATGCAAGAGGCCTGGCGAGGATCGCGGTCGCACCCTCCGTGCTGGTGCTGTTCCTGTGGATGATCGTTCCGCTCGGCATGACGCTGTATTTTTCGGTGCTGCACTACGACCTGCTCGATCCGGGCAATGAGCCCTTCATCGGCTTTCTGAACTACCGCTATTTTCTGACCGATCCGGCCTTCTTCGCCGCGCTCGGCAACACGCTGAAGCTGGTCGGCGCCGTTCTCGCGATCACCGTCGTGGGCGGCATCCTTTTGGCGCTCCTGCTCGATCAGCCTTTCCTCGGCCGCGGGATCGTCCGGCTGATGGTCATCGCGCCCTTCTTCGTGATGCCTACCGTGAGCGCGCTGATCTGGAAGAACCTGCTCATGCATCCGGTGTCCGGTCTGTTCGCCTGGATCGCGCGGTCGGTCGGCCTGCAGCCGATCGACTGGTTCGCTGAAGCGCCCTTGACCGCCATCAGCCTGATCGTGGCCTGGCAGTGGCTGCCCTTCGCGACGCTCATCCTGCTGACGGCGCTCCAGTCCCTCGACCAGGAGCAGAAGGAGGCGGCCGAAATGGATGGCGCGCCGGCCATCGCGTATTTCTTCTACATCGTGCTGCCGCATCTGGCGCGCGCGATCACCGTGGTGATCCTCATCGAGACGATCTTCCTCTTGAACGTCTTCGCGGAGATCCGGGTCACCACCGGCGGCGGACCGGGCCTTCAGACGACCAATATTCCCTTCCTCGTCTATGCCCAGGCGCTGCTGCAATTCGACGTCGGCGGCGCGTCGGCCGGCGGGATCGTCGCCGTCGTGCTCGCCAATATCGTGGCTTTCTTCCTCGTCCGCATGATCGGCCGGAACCTGGAGGCCTGAGCCATGGCGCGCGCCGTATCCGTCCGACGCCTGACCCTGATGACGGCCGCGGCCTGGCTGGTCGGCTTCCTGATTTTCTTTCCGATCCTGTGGATGATCCTGACCAGCTTCAAGACCGAGCTCGAGGCCTTCTCCACGCCGCCCAAATTCCTGTTCTTCCACTGGACGCTCGAGAACTTCGGCATCGTGCAGCAGCGCTCCAACTACCTGAAGTTCGCCGGCAATTCGATCATCCTTTCGGTGGGCTCGACGATCGTCGGCATCCTGTTCGGAGTGCCGGCCGCCTGGGCCATGGCATTTTCGCCGAGCAAGCGGACGAAGGACGTCCTGCTCTGGATGCTGTCTACCAAGATGATGCCGCCGGTCGGCGCCCTCATCCCCATCTATCTGTTGTTCAGGGACAGCGGGCTGCTCGATTCCCGGATCGGGCTGATCGGGGTCGAGTTCCTGATCAATCTCCCGATCATCATTTGGATGCTGTTCACCTACTTCAAGGAGATTCCGGGCGAGATTCTCGAAGCCTCGCGCATGGATGGGGCGACTCCCTGGCGGGAAATCGTCTATGTGCTGGCGCCCATGGCGGTGCCGGGCGTCGCCTCGACGCTTCTGCTCAATGTCATTCTGGCCTGGAACGAGGCCTTTTGGACGCTCAACCTGACGACCACCGCTGCGGCGCCGCTGACCGCTTTCATCGCTTCCTATTCGAGCCCGGAGGGCCTGTTCTGGGCCAAGCTTTCGGCGGCTTCGACCATGGCGATCGCGCCCATCATGGTGCTGGGCTGGTTCTCCCAACGCCAGCTGGTGCGCGGCCTCACCTTCGGGGCGGTGAAGTGATGCGCGGCATGGCGGGGGCAATGGCATGACCGGGAAGATCGTCCTCAAGGGCGTGCGCAAGGCTTTCGGGGAGCACGTCATCATCCCCTCCATCGATCTCGAAATAAACGAGGGCGAATTCGTCGTCTTCGTCGGGCCGTCAGGCTGCGGCAAGTCGACCCTGCTGCGTCTGATCGCCGGGCTTGAGGACGCGACCGCCGGCAAGATCGAAATCGATTCCGTGGACATCAGCGACGTCCCGCCTGCCCGGCGCGGGCTCTCCATGGTGTTCCAGTCCTATGCGCTTTATCCGCACATGAGCGTCCGGGGCAACATCGGCTTCGGCCTCAGGATGGCAGGCGAAAGCAAGGAGGTCATCCGCCAGAAGGTGGAGAAGGCGGCGGCGGTGCTCAATCTCACCGCCTATCTCGACCGCAAGCCCCGCCAGCTGTCGGGCGGACAGCGCCAGCGCGTGGCCATCGGGCGCGCCATCGTGCGCGAACCCAAGGCCTTCCTGTTCGACGAGCCCCTCTCCAACCTCGATGCGGCGCTGCGGGTTCAAATGCGCCTCGAGATCGCCCAGCTTCACGAGTCCCTCTCCACGACCATGATCTATGTGACCCATGACCAAGTCGAGGCGATGACCCTGGCCGACAAGATCGTGGTCCTCAACAGCGGCACCATCGAGCAGGTCGGAACGCCGCTCGAGCTTTACCACCATCCGGTCAACCTGTTCGTCGCCGGGTTCATCGGCTCGCCGAAGATGAATTTCTTCGAAACCGAGGTGGTTGCCGCTGGATCGGACGGCGTGACCGTGGCGTTGCCGGGCGGCCAGGCGGTGACGGTTCCCGTGCTGCCGGACGGCGCCGCCCCCGGCGGCAAGGTCACATTGGGCGTGCGGCCCGAACATCTGCGGCCGGCGGAAGCGGGCGAGCTCGCCGGCGATGTCGTCGTGGTGGAGCGCCTCGGCGGCGACACGTTTCTCTATCTGCGCTTGCCCGGGCAGCCCCTCGTCGTCGCCCAGGCCGAAGGCAGCGACCCGACGCGCGTCCGTGACCATGTCCACGTTCGCATCGATCCGGCGACTTGCCACCTGTTCGATGCGAAGGGGCGTTCCCTGCCGCACCGTCAGCGCCACGCACTGGTCCAGTCGTTCCGCCCGACGGATCAGGCGGCAAAGCATTGGCCATAGTGAGGATGGACCCCCTTGTATCTGGACAAATATAAGCTCGACGGTCGTGTCGCCCTGGTGACCGGCGGCGGCCGTGCGATCGGACTGGCCTGCGTGCACGCTCTCGCCGAGGCGGGGGCCAGGGTCGTCATTGCCGATCACGATCCCAAGGTGGCCGCGGAGGGCCAGGCGGCCATGGGGGCGGCAGGTTTCGCGGTCGAGACGATTGAAATGGACGTGACGGATTCGGCGCGGGTCGACGCCGTCGCGCGAGATCTGGCGGCTCGCCTCGGCGGCATCGACATACTGGTCAACAATGCCGGCATCGCGCGCAGCGACACCCCGGCGGAAAACGTCGCCGACGAGCATTGGCTGAATGTCCTCGACGTGAACCTCAACGGCCTGTTCTGGTGCTGCCGGTCGTTCGGTCGCCTCATGCTGGCGCGTGGCCAGGGCTCGATCGTGAATGTCGGCTCCATGTCCGGCTTCATCGTCAACCGGCCGCAGCCGCAGAGCTACTACAATGCCTCCAAGGCGGCGGTGCATCACCTGACCAAGTCCCTGGCGGCGGAATGGGGCGGGCGGGGCGTCCGGGTCAATGCCGTGGCGCCGACTTACATCGACACGCCGCTCAACCGCTTCGGCATGGAGAATCCAGAGATGTTCAAGTACTGGATCGACGGCACGCCGCTGCGCCGCATGGGCACCGTCGATGAGATCGGTTCCGTGGTGTTGTTTCTGGCCTCGGACGCGGCGAGCCTGTTGACCGGCAGCATCGTGCTGGCCGACGGCGGATACAGCTGCTGGTGAGCCCGCCGATATGAGGCTGAAGGACAGGGTCGCCGTCGTCACGGGCGGCGCCCGGGGGATTGGCGCGGCGATCTGCGAGCGCTATGCCGAGGAAGGCGCCAGGGTCGTGGTCGCGGATGTCCTTGCAAGGGACGCTTTTGCCACGGCCCAGGCGATCGGCCGGGGCGCCAATGCGCTTGTGCTGGACGTGACCCGACGCAATTCCATCGACGCCATGGTCGAGACGGTGGTGGCAAACGCCGGCCGCATCGACATCCTGGTCAACAATGCAGCCGTGTTCGACATGGCGCCGTTCCTGGAAATCACCGAAGAGAGCTACGATCGCCAGTTCGCCATCAACGTGAAGGGCCTGCTGTTCACATTGCAGGCGGTGGCGGCCCGGATGGTGAGGCAAGGCCAAGGCGGGAAGATCATCAACCTCTCCAGCCAGGCGGGCCGGCGCGGAGAGGCCCTGGTTGCGGTATATTGCGCCAGCAAGGCAGCCGTGATCAGCCTCACCCAATCGGCGGGCTTGTCGCTCATCAAGCATGGGATCAACGTCAACGCGATTGCTCCGGGTGTCATCGACACGCCGATGTGGGATCATGTCGACGCATTGTTCGCCAAGTACGAAGGGCTTGCGCCCGGCGAGAAGAAGCGGCAGGTGGGCATGGCCGTGCCCTATGGTCGCATGGGAATGCCGGCTGACCTCACCGGCGCGGCGGTGTTCCTCGCCTCGGGCGATGCGGACTACATCGTGGCGCAGACGCTGAATGTCGACGGCGGCAACTGGATGAGCTGAGTGAAACGGCGCACCTACCTCGTCATATTCGATTGCGACGGTGTCCTGGTCGACAGCGAGCCCCTGTCGATTCGGGTCCTGGTGGAGGGGCTCGCCAGCATTGGCTACCGGATCGATGAGGCGACGGCCTCGGAGCGCTTTCTCGGCCACAGCCTTGCCGCCGTGCAGGGCATGCTGCGCGACGAGCTCGGCTTCGATCTGCCGACCGATCGCCTGGAAGCCATGCGCCTCAGCCTGTTCGAGCGGTTCCGCAGGGAGCTGAAACCGATGCCGGGAATATTCGAGGCCCTCGATCGGCTCGCTGTCCCCTTCTGCGTCGCCTCGTCGAGCCTGCCCGAGCGGATCAGGGTTTCGCTCGAGGTGACGGGGTTGCTGGGGCGCTTCGCGCCCAACATATTCAGCGCCGACATGGTGCAACGGGGAAAGCCGGCACCGGATCTATTCCTGCATGCCGCAGAGCGAATGGGCGTGGAACCGGCGGCCTGCCTGGTGATCGAGGACAGCGCCCCGGGTATCGCCGCGGCCCGCAACGCCGGGATGCGAGTCTTCGCCTTTCTGGGAGGCAGCCACGCGCGCCAACCCGGCTATCGCGAGCGCCTTGGCCGATTGGGACCCGAGCGCGAGTTCGACGACATGCGAAGGCTTCCCGACCTCCTCGAGGCGAATGCCGCCGTCATCGCGGAACGAAGTCCTGGCCATATTGGCTAAGGGAAGCTGCCATGAAAGGCAAAATCCATATCGGCATCGGCGGCTGGACCTATGAGCCTTGGCGCGGTGCCTTCTATCCTAAAGGGCTGCCGCGCAAACGAGAGCTCGAGTTCGCGAGCCGCCGTCTCACGTCGATCGAGATCAATGGGACTTATTATTCGACATTCAAGCCCGCGAGCTGGGCCAAGTGGCGCGAGGAGACGCCCGACGGCTTCGTCTTCTCGGTGAAGGCGTCGCGTTACTGCACCAATCGCAAGGCGCTATCGGCTGCCGGCGAATCGATCGTCCGTTTCATCGGCCAGGGCATGGGTGCGCTCCGCGACCGGCTGGGGCCGATCAACTGGCAGTTCATGGCCAGCAAGAAATTCGATCTCGATGACTTCGAGAGCTTCCTCAAGCTGCTGCCGCGCGAGGTCGACGGCTTGTCGCTGCGCCATGCACTCGAAGTGCGCAATCCCAGTTTCAAGAATGAGCGGTTCTATGACCTGGCGAGGCGGCACGATGTTGCCATCGTGTTTGCCGACGACGACGATTTGCCCGCGATCGATGCGCCGGCGGCAGGCTTCACCTATGCCCGGCTGATGCGCAGCAAGGAAGGCATCGAGACGGGCTATACCGCCCGCGACCTGGACCGCTGGGCGCGACGCGCTCGAGCCTGGGCGGAGCGCGGGGACGTCTTCGTCTATTTCATTTCCGGGGCCAAGCTGCGGGCGCCGGCCGCGGCCGCGGCTCTGATCGCGCGCCTCAAGTGATTTCGACCCGTCGGGCGGGGTTTGCGGGGCTGGCGAACGCATATATGCTAGGCAAAGAGCCACGCCAAACCCAACCCATAGGGACCGCCATGCCCGGTGACTACAGCGCCGCCTTCGGCATCGCCGAACCGGAGGACATCCTCGACCCGCGCCACTACGATCCGGTGAGACGGCAGGGGCCGAGCCTGAGCGCCCTGCCGCTCTGGTGCTATACCTCGGAGCGTTTCTTCCAGGCCGAGATGGAGCACCTGTTCCTGCCCGGCTGGAACCTGCTGGAGCGCCTCGATCTCGTGCCCGAGCCCGGCGACTTCCACGCCATGACCTTCATGAACATCAAGCTGCTTCTGGCAAGGGGCGGCGACGGCAAGGTCAGGGTCTTCGCCAACACCTGCCGCCATCGCGGCGCCAAGGTGGCCGAGGGATCGGGGAACTGCAAGGCGTTCCGCTGTCCCTACCATGCCTGGACCTATTCCCTGGAGGGCGGGTTGATCGGCGCGCCCAACTACGACGACGCCGAGGGCAGGCCCCTCATCGACGATGGCAACCGGCAGGACTTCGGCCTCGTCGAGATCCCGAGCGACAGCTGGGGCGGCTTCCTTTTCGTCAAGTTCAAGGAGGGGCCGGAGACCCTGGCCGATCATCTTGGCGATTTCCGTCACCATCTCGCCTCCCACCGGCTGGAGGATATGGTCTGCGCCAGGCGCGTGGTCTACGAGATGGACGCCAACTGGAAATGCTTCGTCGAGAACTATAGCGACGGCTACCACATCCCGACGGTCCACCGGGATTCCCTCGCGCGATGGAAGGCCACATATGCCCGGCTGCCCGAGTCCAAGGGGAACTACAGGGCCGCCTTCGCGATCCACAAGGGTAGCCAGCTGCTCCTGCCTTTCCCCGGCTATGATGGGTTCCCCCCCATGCCCCAGATCGACGAGGACCGGAAGGAGGGCACGTTCTTCACCGCGGTCCATCCGGCGATGATGATGACGCTGGGCAATGACGGGGCGCTGGTCTTCCGCAGCGAACCCCTGTCGGCCACCAAGTCGCGCCTGACGGTGAGCTCGCTGTTCCCGAAAGCCAGCATGGCACGCAACGACTTCGAGGAGATCGCCAAGAACTATTACCGGCGCAACGAAATCGTCGTCGGCGAGGACGTGGCGATCGCGCTTCGCCAGCAGGCGGGGATCGAATCGCCCTACGCCCGCATGGCGCGACTCTGCCGCACGGAGACGAGCCTGAACCAGATAGCCAACTGGATCCTGGACCGGGTGATCGGTCCCCGGGCTGGCGAAGCGGCGAACGCCTAGAGTCGTAATATCGCAAGATCGG
>DATNJA010000174.1:0-17690 GCA_035604155.1 Candidatus Udaeobacter sp.
TCGGCGGTTGCGGCTGATCTCGGGCCTCATCCTCTTCACGTATGTCGTCACCCATTTCATCGATCACAGTCTCGGCATTGTCTCCATCGCCGCCATGGAGGGGATGCTGTCGGTGGTCTATCCGATCTGGTCCTTTGCGCCGGTCACATTCCTGCTCTATGGCGCGCTGATCCTGCACATGGCGCTGGCGCTCTACGCCCTGTGGCAGCGCCGGTCGCTGAGGATACCTCACAGCGAAGCGGTGCAATACGTGCTGGGCTTCAGCGTGCCCCTGCTGCTGGCCGAGCATGTGACCAACACGCGCATCGATGCCGCCTTCTACGGCGGCAACTTCAGCCACTACCGATATCTGTTGAGCGCCTTGTGGTACGGCGCGCCCCTCAAGGGATTGCTGCAGATGGCGCTGCTCGTCGCGGCCTGGACCCATGCCTGCATCGGCTTGCGCTTCTGGCTGCGCCTCAGGCCCTGGTACGACCGGGCCCAGCCGCTGCTGTTCGCGGCAGCGCTCCTCCTGCCGGTGCTGGCCCTGCTTGGATTCGTTGCAGGCGGACGTGAGATCGGCACCATCCTGGCCCAGGACCCCGGCTACGTCGCCAGGCTGCTGGCCGCGGAGCCGCCGCCGGCGGCGCGCCCGGCGCTGTTCACGATCACATGGGGCATTCGCTTCCTCTTCCTCGGCGCCATCGTCGCCTTGCTGATTGGGCGGAGAATCCGGCATGAGTGGTGGCGAAGGCTGGGCGTGGCGCGCATCACCTATCCGGGCGGCCGGTCCATCGAGGTGGTGCGCGGCTTCACGGTGCTCGAGGCGAGCCGGCTGTTGGGCATACCCCATCCGGCAGTCTGCGGCGGCAAGGGGCGCTGCACCACCTGCCGGGTGCGGGTGCGCGCCGAGCCCGGCGCGGTGCCGGCGCCGTCGGCCACGGAGGCGAGCGTGCTTCGCCGCATCGGGGCGCCGCCGAACGTCCGCCTCGCCTGCCAGCTCCGGCCTCGGGGCGCCATCGAGGTGACGCCGCTTTTGTCGCCCTTCATCCCGGCCCGCGCCGCGCTGACCGGGCCGGACTATGCCGAGGGCCGCGAGCGGCAGATCGCGGTGCTGTTTGCCGATCTGCGCGGCTTCACCCAGGTGACCGAGAGCAAGCTGCCCTATGACGTGGTCTTCCTGCTCAACAGCTATTGCCAGGCCATGGGCGAAGCGATCGAGCAGGCCGGCGGACGAGTCGACAAATTCATGGGCGACGGGGTGATGGCGCTGTTCGGCCTTGCCGGCGACGGACCGGAAGCCTGTCGGCAGGCGCTTCAAGGCGCGCGGCTCATGTCGCAAGCGCTGGTGAAGCTGAACGGCGCGCTGGCGCCCGATCTCGACCAGCCGCTCGCCATGGGGATCGGCCTTCACTACGGCCCGGCCGTGGTCGGCGTGATGGGCCAGGTGAGGGGCAGTGGTGCCAGAGGCTCGCTGACGGCGGTCGGCGATACCGTCAATACCGCGAGCCGGCTCGAGGGCCTGAGCAAGCTCTATGACTGCGAGCTCGTCCTGTCGGAGGATGTCCTCGCCGCCGCCGGCTTGGCGCTGCCGGGGATGGAGCGCCGGCAGGTGGAGATCCGCGGCCATTCGCTCCCGGTCACCGTGCTCACCATCAAGACCGCGCGGGAGCTGCCGATGGACGGTCTCGATGGCCGGTCCGATGTCGGAACTGGTCAGGAAGGCGGAAGGATCGACGCATGAGCCAGACCCCGGCGTTGCGGCAAGCCGTGGCGGCGGATGCGCCGGCGATCCGGGCGCTGACACGGGCGGCCTATGCCAAATGGGTCCCGCTCATCGGACGCGAGCCCAAGCCGATGACGGCAGACTACGAGGCAGCGGTGCGAAACCACCGCTTCGACCTGCTCTACGCGGAGGGAGAACTCGCCGCCCTCATCGAGACGATTCTTGGGGCGGGCCATCTCCTGATCGAGAATCTGGCGGTCTTGCCGGCCTTCCAGGGCCGCGGGTTCGCCCGCAAGCTGATGGCCCATGTCGAACGGCTGGCTTCGGCGTCGGGATGCCGCGAAACCAGGCTCTACACCAACAAGCTCTTCGCAGAGAATGTGGAATTCTACGCCAGGCTCGGCTACCGGGTGGATCGGGAAGAAACATTCAGGGGCGGCGTCGCGGTGCATATGAGCAAGCCCGTGGGATCGCGGGCGGGCGGCGGATGAAAGGCCGCTCTCAGCCCATGGCGGATCGCCCGGCGGCCGACAAGTAACCTTCTTCCCCCGCGGGGCGAACTCTAGTTCGTTGGCAGGGTGAATCCGCATGTCGCCAACGCCACGCGAAGGAGACCGGCCTATGAAGGCCTCGCTCGTTGCCGCGTCCTCGGCCGCTATCGCGATCTTCACGTTGGGTTTCCTGCCGCCGGCGGCGGCGGACCAGCCGGTGCCGGCACTGGTCGCCGATTCTCCCGTGGTCCTCGAGCTGTTCACGTCGCAGGGATGCAATTCCTGCCCCCCGGCCGATGCGCTTTTGGGCGAGCTGGCCAAAGAGCCTGACCTGCTGCCGCTCGCCTTTCATATCGACTATTGGAACTATCTCGGTTGGCAGGATCCGTTCAGCGCCAAATATGCGACGGCCAGGCAATACGCCTACGGTCGCGCGCTGGGCGTCAACGCCTATACGCCGCAGCTCGTGGTGGACGGCGCCAGGGACGCCGTCGGCTCGGACGAAGCCGCCGTGAGATCGGCGATCGAGGCCGAACGGCCTCGTCCGAAGTTGAAGCTGACGGTTCTGCGCGATGCGATGGGGGCCTTCAGAGTAGCGATCCCCGCGGGCGATGCCCCATCGGCGCCGGCGAGCGTTTATCTGGCATTGTTCGATCATTCCCATGTAACGCCGGTCGGGCGAGGGGAGAACTCGGGACAAACCCTAACGGAATTCAATATCGTGCGCGCCTGGCGCAAGATCGGACAATGGACGGGCCAGGCAAGCGAGCTGGCTCTGGGGCTGGGCCCGCAATCCAACGCCTTCGATGCCGGCGCGATCATCCTTCAGGAAGGCGACAGCGGCCCGGTTCGCGGGGCGACGGCCTTCCAGCTCCCCAAGCTCGGCGGCAGCTGACAAACCTGCGCTGACTTGCGCTCACCCCGCGCCCGCCCTCGTCTGCGACATCGCGTGCGCGGGCTGGACAGGGGACAGCATGCCGCGTCAGGCTTCCCTCGCCGGTCGGGTCAACCCCGCCCGCGAACATGGAGGCCGAAACGCCCAAATCCGCCAAAGCCACCGGAATCGTGAAACCCCGGGCCAATCCCGGCGGGCGGCGCGAAGCCTCGCTGCCGGCGCCGTCGTCGCGCGAGGGCGCCAGGGTGATGGGCGTTGCGATCTCGAAACCCGACAAGCCGCTGTGGCCCGACGCCAGCGATGGCAAGCCCGTCAGCAAGCTGGATCTGGCGCGCTATTACGAAACGGTCGGGGCCTGGATGATGCCGCACATCGAGGGCCGGCCCTGTTCCATCCTGCGCGCGCCCGACGGCATCGCGGGCGAGCAGTTCTTACAGCGCCATGCCATGCCGAGCATGTCGGAGCTCTGGGAACTGACCAGGGTTGCCGGCGACAAGAAGCCCTATCTGCGGATCGACCGGGTGGAGGGATTGGCGGCGGCGGCCCAGATCGGCGGGCTGGAGCTTCATCCGTGGAACTGCGCGCCAGGGACGCCGGATGTTCCAGGCCGATTGATCTTCGATCTCGATCCGGCTCCCGACCTGGCGTTCTCCGAGGTGGTCGAGGCGGCGCTGGAATTGCGCGACCGCGTGGAAAGGCTCGGCCTCGTCGCATTCTGCAAGACGACGGGCGGGAAGGGGCTCCACGTTGTCACGCCGGTGGCAGAGAGCGGGAAGGCTCGGCTGAATTGGCCCCAGGCGAAGGCCTTTGCCCTGGAGCTCTGCCGTCGGATGGCCGCCGACAATCCCGGCCGGTATCTCCTCGCCATGGCCAAGGACAAGCGCGACGGCCGCATTTTCCTCGACTACTTGCGCAACGACCGGACCGCCACGGCGGTGGCGCCGCTCTCGCCGCGGGCCCGCGCGGGCGCAACCGTGTCCATGCCGATCGCCTGGGCGCAGGTCGGTCCGGGCCTCGACCCCAAACGGTTCACCATCCGCACCGCGCCGGAGGCGTTGGCGAAACACAAGCCCTGGGCGAACTACGAGGATTCCGCGCGGCCGCTCGGCGCATTGCTGAAGAATCTTCGGCAGGGCTGAGCCGCAGCCGCTCGCGGCCCGCATCGGGCGACGGTTATCCCTGAACCGACGCTACGGGCGAAGCTCGTGCCGCCCTCTACGCACCCAGCATGCGATTGACTTGCATTCTTAACTATGACACCAAGTCGGCCGCGCAGTTCCAGGGCAGCGACCACGGGCGTTCCAGCCCGGGGCACCGATGGCGGCTGGCGCGGAAAGGGGCTAGCCACCATGTTCGATCCCTGGGCCTGGATCCGGCGCGCCAGGAAGTTGCTGCTGTGCCTGGTCGCGATCCTCGCCATCCTCGGCGTCTGGTCGTATCTGAACGCCCCCAAGAGCATTTTCCCGCAGGTCTCGTTCTCGCGCATCGAGATCTTCGCCTGGGCGGGGGACCTGCCGCCGGAGGAAATGCTGGCCATGGTCACGCGGCCTCTGGAGGCCGCTCTCCAGACGCTTCCGGTGCTGCAGACACGCTCCTTCTCGAATCAGGGCACGGTCGAGATCGAGCTCGACTTCGATCCCGGCAGCGACCCCGAGGCCGACCTCCTGAAAGTTCAGGCCGTGATCGCGGCCGCCCGCCCCAGCCTATCCGCGGTGACGCGCATCGAGACGGTCATCCAGCATCCGAACATGGAACCGATCGTCACTTACGCGCTCACCAGCGCCTCGCTCACCCAGGCTGAGCTCCGGCATGCTGTCGAGCAGCGGGTGGTGCCGGTGTTCACGGGCACCGCGGGCCTCGGCCGCATCACCGTGTTCGGCGGGCCGGACGTCGAGTATCGCGTCACCCTCGACCCGGACGCGCTTGCCAAGGCCGGAATCACCGATGGCGAGGTGGCCGAAGCCATCGGGCAAGCCAACGCGGCCCATGCCGCGGGCACCATCGACCTGCAGGATCAGAGCAAGGTGGTCTTCGTCGGCGGATCGCTGACCGACGCCACGTCGCTCAGCAATGTCGCGATCCTCGATCGCAACACGAACGCATCGGTACCGCTCAGCCATCTCGGCCGGGTCGAGCTCGGCGAGGGTCCGACCCTGCAGCAGGCCTCCTTCGATGCCGCGCATGCCGTGCTGGTGAGCGCCTATCCGGTCATCGGCGCGGATTCCCTCAGCCTCCGGCGCGATCTCGAAACCCGCGTCTCCGGCCTCAAGGACGGGCTGCCGCCGGACGTTCGGATCGCCAAGTACTGGGATCAGACCCGGCTGATCGTGGCCTCGCAGCAATCGCTGCGCGACGCGATCCTGCTCGGCGCGCTCATCGCGCTCCTCGTCATCTACGTCTTCCTGCGCGGCCTGGGCATGACCCTTGTTGCCGCGGCGGTCATTCCGGTCGCGATCGCGATCACGATCCTCATCATCGAGCAGGCCGGAATGTTCCTCAGCCTGATGAGCCTCGGCGGGCTCGCCGTCGCCGTCGGCCTGATCATCGATGAGGTCATCGTCGTCATCGAGTCGATCGCCCGCGGGCTCGCGGAGTTCCCGGACCTGCCGCGCGGCGCGGTGATTTCCCGGGCGACGGGGCGAATCGCGCGTGCCTTGATCGCCTCGACCGCGGCCAACGTGGTCGTGTTTCTGCCGCTCGGACTCCTGACTGGGATTCCCGGGTTCTTCTTCCGGGCGCTCGCCATCACCCTTGGCGTGGCGCTCGTGGTCTCGATCATCCTATCGCTCGGCGTGGCGCCGATGCTGACCGAGCTGTTCCTGCGCCCGGCCGAGGCGCGCCGGCGGGGGCTGTTCGCGGTCGAGGCCCTATACACGAGGCTGCTCGGCTGGGCCCTTCGTCATCGCCTCGCGGTCTACTTCGCGGCGCTCACCATACTCGGGGCGACGGCGGCCCTGTACCCACAATTGGAAAGCGATTTCCTTCCCCGGCTCGAGGAGGGCGAGTTCGAGATCGCCTACACGCTCCCGCCGGGGACCTCGCTCTCCGCCACCGACCGGGTCCTGACCGCGATAGAGAAGATCATCGTTGCCGATCCGGCGGTGGCCCATGAAGGCCGCCTGACCGGGGTCGATACCGACGGTTATGAGCCCACGCCACGGAACGCCGGAACCATCCGCGTCTCGTTGCGCGAATCCGGCACGGCGAAATTCGAGCAGGTGGCCGACCGGCTGCGCGACGCCTTCGACAAGGCGGTGCCGGGGGCCGACCTCGAGTTCCATCAGCTTCTGGAAGACCAGCTGAACGACTTGTCGGGGGCGCCGGAGCCGATCCAGATCGAAATCACCGGACCCGACCAGGCCAGGCTGATTTCCATCTCCCACGTCCTGATGCATGGGCTCAACAGGATCGACGGGCTCGTCGACACCTTCGACGGCGTCGTCGTCGACAACCAGATCGTCCGCGTCACACTGAAGCCGGACGATCCCGCCGGGATGTCGGCCGCGGAACTGTCCGATGCGCTCGGCGCCCGCATCGCCGGGGTGGTAGCGACCAGGATCAGGGACGGCGACACGACCATCCCGGTTCGCGTCGGCGTCGGCGCGGAACCGGGCGACTCCCTCGATGCGCTGGGCATCGCGACCAGGAGCGGGACGCGGAGCCTGGGCAGCATGGCCTCGATCGGCGCGCCCACATGGTCGACCGAAATCTTCGAGCGCAACGGTGCCAGAAGGTTGCTGCTCACGTCCGACATCGAGGACGTAACGCTCTCGGCCGTCATTCCGAAAATCCAGGCCGTGGTCGCCAAGGTGCGCCTGCCGGCGGGATATCACGTCTCCATCGGCGGCGCCTACCAGGAGCAGCAGGCGTCGTTCCGGGAGTTCTCCCGGGTCCTGGGGATAGCGGTGCTGCTGGTCTTTCTGGTGCTCCTGGCGGCGTTCAACTCGTTCCGCATCCCGCTGATCATCCTGGCGACGATACCCTTGTCTCCCATCGGGGTGCTGCTGGCGCTGTGGCTCACCGGCACGCCGATCAACGTCTCGTCCTTCATGGGGCTCCTGCTCCTGGTCGGGATCGTGGTGCGCAACGGCATCCTGCTGATCGACGCGGCGAACCGCCGGCGGCAAGAGGGCGCCCCGCTCACCGAGGCGCTGCTGGGCGCGGGGACCGAGCGGCTGCGCCCGATCCTGATGACGACCTTCGCCGCGATCGGCGCGCTCCTGCCGCTCGCCGTCGGCTTCGGATCGGGCTCCGAAATGCTCATCCCGCTCGCCATCGGCGTCATCGGAGGGCTGTCGACGGCGACCGCCTTCACCCTGGTCCTAATCCCGGTCCTCTACGCGGCATATGCAGGCGACGGGAGATCGTGAGCCGGCGCCGCGCCCTCGGGAACGATCAGTCAATATCCTTGTAGTTCGGCGCCGTCCAACCAAAGGCGACCGCGGCTTGGGCCAGTTTCCCCGCCAGCGCGTAGGCTTCCTGCTGCAGCAGCGATTGGTCGAGGAGCGTCATGTTGGGGACATCCACGATCGCGTAAAGGCCCGCCATCCGCGTGAAGATGTCGTCGGCAAGCGGCTTGTGGTTGACCGCAAGGGCGTCGGCGAAGACGGTTTTCCAAAGGTACCGGAGGGCCTCGATGTTGTGGCGCATGTCGTCCAGCGAGGTTCCGCTGACCGCCGATTCGCTGCCGTCCGCCTCGTCGGAGCCGATCGCATAGGTGAGCGTGGCCGCGGCGGCCAATAGGTAGTAGCCATTCAGATCCGCCTGAGCGAACAGGCGCCGGAACCGGTCGAGCTGATCCAACAGGTCGTCGACCGCCCATTTGGGCACCAGGGTGGTCGGGCCGAACAGCCAGGCCTCGATGGCATGGTAGCCGGTCTTGGCCTTCGGCCAGCCGTCGATCCCATCCTGCTGATCGGGGAAGAGATCGACCGTGATGACCTCGAGGCGCTCCCAGCCGGCGTGGGATTCGATCCAGTACTTGCGCGCGCCCGCGAGGTCGCCCTGCTGCATCGCCGCGAGCATGCGCTGGGCGCTGGCGATGACGGCGTCGATCTCCCCGTTCAGGACTTTCCTATAGGCCTGGGTCGCGGCGTCGAACGCGCTGGAATCGTTTTCGGCCAGCGCCGTCATCGGATTCCCCACCAGAACAGCGATTGCCACGGCGCTTCCGAGCCGCCGCCAGCGCCGGCCAAAACTCAAGCCCTTCTTGCACATTTGCTTCAACAGTCTCCCGTCGCCTATAGGTCAGCCTGGAACCTATCATTCGCCGGGAGTACCGGGAAACCAAAAGACTGCCCCGGCACATCTGGTCTGTTCGGTGCGGCCAGGCCATTCCCACGGACCGCACGCGCCGGTTCTGGACAGGCCGGCTTGTCTCACCGATCATGGGATCGGACCGGCGGAAAAGCGCCGACATGGGTGTCGGCCATGGGTGCCGGCTCCGGGGAGAACCCTTGCGGCGCCAGAAGAAATTCTATGCCTGGGGCTACACCGACGAAGACCTGACGCCCGAAGAGATCATGCCCTGGGAAGCCGAGATCGCCCGGCGCTACGGGCTGTCGGGATTCGAGGTTACGCCGCCGCCGCGCGCGGAGGAGATCGCTCTCAGAGCGCCCCGGTTCGCCGTGCCGCCGGCCCTCCAGCCGATCGTCCGCCTCGATCATCTGACGCGCCTGGAGCATAGCTACGGCAAGGCCTGGTTCGATGCCTGCCGCATGTTCATGCGCTCGGTGCCCAATCCGCCCGATGCGGTGGCCTTCCCCGAGAACGAACAAGACATCGTCCGCCTGCTGGACTGGTGCGATGCGATCGGCGCCAAGGCGATCCCCTATGGCGGTGGCTCCTCCGTGGTGAAGGGCATCGAGCCGGAGGCCGAGTTCGAGAAGGTCGTGACGATCTCCATGCGCCACATGGACAGGGTGCTGGAGATCGATCCGATCAGCCAGGCCGCGCGCATCCAGGGCGGGGTCTACGGACCCCATATCGAGGACCAGCTCCGCGACACGCCCTTCACCATGCGCCACTACATGCAGGCCTACCGCTGCTCCAGCCTGGGCGGCTGGATCGCCACGCGCTCGGGCGGCCATTACGCCACGCTTTACACCCATATCGACGATTTCGTGGAAAGCCTCAGGGTCGTGACGCCGTCCGGGAGGCTGGAGACGCGGCGCCTGCCAGGCTCAGGCGCCGGGCCGAGCCCGGACCGGATGTTCATCGGCTCCGAAGGCATCCTCGGCATCATCACGGAAGCCTGGCTGCGGTTGCGCAAGAAGCCGAGCTTCCGGGCGGCGACCAGCATCCGCTTCAAGGATTTCCATGCCGGCTGTGAGGCGGTCCGCGACATCACCCAGGCGGGCCTCTATCCCGCCAACTGCCGGCTGCTCGAGGCGCGCGAGGCCTTGCCCGGCATCCCGTGGGAGAACGAAGAGGCCGTGCTGGTGCTCGCCTTCGAATCGGCCGATCACCCGCTCGACGCCTGGATGGCGCGCGCGCTGGAAATCTGCCGCGACAGGGGTGGCGTGGCGGACGAGGGAACGCTTGCGGACGAGAACGCGCACCGGTCGGGCGCGGCCGGCGCCTGGCGCAACAAGTTCATCCGCGCGCCCTATTACACCGAACACGCCGCGGCGCGGGGAATTCTCGCTTCGACCTTCGAGACGTCCATGACCTGGGAACGCGTGAGCGACTTCCATGGCAAGATCACGAGGATCGCGAGCGACGCCATCCGGCAGGTGACGGGCCGCGAGGGCACGGTCACCTGCCGCTTCACCCATGTCTATCCCGACGGCCCCTGCCTCTACTTCACGATCGGCGGCCTTCTCGACAAGCGGGTCATGCTCGACCAGTTCATGGCGGTGCTGACGGCCTGCACGGCGGCCACGGTGGAGCATGGCGGCACCACCACCCACCATCACGCCGTCGGCCGCTTCCACCGGCCGTTCTATGACCGGCAACGGCCCGAGCTGTTCGCCCGGGCGCTGCGCGCCGCCAAGCGCGAGCTCGATCCCAAGGGGATGCTGAACCCGGGGGTGCTGATCGATCCGTGAGGCCTATCGGGCCCATAGCCGCCGCAACGAGCAACTTTCAATGTAACGACGCAAAAGCGTCATTGTCGCTCCCGCAGTCTCTATACTGAACCGGGGCTGCGGTAATTTCTCGAGAGAGTGGGCGGCAGGAGGACGGAGCGAAGCATGGCGGAGCAGTCGAGGAGGCCGGCGGGGATCTCTCCGCTGGCGGGAAAGCCGGCTCCCAAAGAACTGCTGGTGGACATGGCCAGGCTCGAACGGGACTACGAAACGCTGAAGCCGGACATGGCGGACCCGAACCAGCTGGTGAGCTTCGGCACTAGCGGTCACCGCGGCTCGCCGCTCACGGGCTCCTTCACCGACGCCCATGTCGCGGCCATCACCCAGGCCATTTGCGACTATCGCCGCGGCCAGCATATCGCGGGGCCGCTTTACATCGGCAAGGATACCCACGGCGCCTCGGTCTTCGCTCAGCGCACGGCGATCGAGGTCCTCGCCGCCAATGACGTGGAGACCATTCTCCAGCGCGACGACGGCGTGACGCCGACGCCGGTCATCTCGCGCGCGATCCTGGTCCATAACCGGGACCGCAGGGGGCAGCGGGCGGACGGCATCGTCGTCACGCCGTCTCACAACCCGCCGGAGGACGGGGGCTTCAAATACAATCCGCCGAACGGCGGCCCGGCGGACACCGACGTGACGGATTGGATTCAAGCGCGGGCCAACGAGCTATTGAAGAAGGGCAATGCCGATGTGAAGCGCGTGCCGCTTGGCGGCGCCATGCGGGGGGCGACGACGCACCAGGAAGACTTCATGCTGCCCTACGTCAAGGACCTGGCGAATGTGCTGGACATGGACGTCATTCGCGCTGCGGGCCTGAAGCTCGGCGTGGATCCGCTGGGCGGTGCGGGCCAACCCTATTGGGAGGTGATCAATTCGGTCTACGGACTGGACATCGTCGTGGCCAACCCGACGATCGATCCGACATTTTCCTTCATGACCGTTGACCATGACGGAAAGATCCGCATGGACCCGTCCAGTCCCTACGCCATGGCCCGCCTGCTTGAGCTCAAGGACAGCTATCGCCTCGCCTTCGCCAATGATCCCGACGCCGACCGCCATGGCATCGTCACACCTTCGGCCGGCCTGATGAATCCCAACCACTACCTGGCGGTTGCGATCCGCTACCTGCTCACCCATCGCGCGGGCTGGCATGCGGACGCCGCCGTCGGCAAGACGCTGGTCACCAGCAGCCTGATCGACCGGGTGGCGGATCGGGCGGGCCGGCGGCTTTACGAGGTGCCGGTGGGTTTCAAGTGGTTCGTTTCGGGGCTGCTCGACGGTTCCTGCTGCTTCGGCGGCGAGGAAAGTGCTGGCGCCAGTTTCCTGCGTCACGACGGCACGGTCTGGAGCACCGACAAGGATGGCTTGATCCTGGTCCTGCTGGCCGCCGAAATCACCGCCCGCACGGGCAGGGATCCAGGCGAGCATTACCGGGAGCTGGCGGCGGAGCTGGGCGCGTCCTGCTACACGCGCATCGACGCGCCGGCGACGCCCGAGATGAAGAGCCGGCTGAAGAAGCTGTCGCCGGATGCCGTGTCGGCCTCGACACTGGCCGGCGAGCCGATCCTCCAGAAGCTGACCAAGGCACCGGGCAACGGCGCGCCGATCGGCGGCCTAAAGGTCGTGGCCGGCAGCGGCTGGTTCGCGGCCCGGCCATCGGGCACCGAGAACATCTATAAGCTCTACGCCGAAAGCTTCCGCGATCAAGCCCATCTGGACGCCATCGTCGCGGAGGCCCAGGAGATCGTGAGCCATGCGCTGCAATCTCCCTAAGGCCGGCGATAGGGTCGGGCCGAGGCTGTAGGCCCGGCCCATGGTTCGGGGATTCGAAACAAAGGGATGATCGCAGTGTCAAAGCTTCCAGCCGGCGTCGGTCCAAAACATCCTCAGGTCCTCGTCCTCGTGGGCGGCACTGGCGATCTGTCCCGGCGCAAGTTGTTGCCGGGCCTGTTCCATCTTTGCCGGTCCGGCTTCATCCCCGGCTGCCGGATCATCGGCCTGTCGCTGGATGAGATCGATGCCGACGGCTTCCGCAAGATTGCGCGCGGGGCGCTCGACGAATTCTCCACCCGCAAGGGCAGCGAAGCAGAGTGGGCCGCCTTCGCCGAGAGCCTGGACTACGTGCCGCTCGCTGCCGGCGCCGGCCATCTGAAGGCAGCGGTCGACCGGGCGGAGCAGGCCTTGGGCGGCGGGAGCCGGCGCATCCATTACCTCAGCGTGCCGCCCAACGCGGCCCTGCCGGCGGTGCAGCTGCTGCGGGAGGCCGGTCTCGTGGAGGGATCCCGGATCATCATGGAAAAGCCGTTCGGCACCGACCTGGAGAGCGCGGTGTCGCTCAATGCCAAGCTGCACGAGGTGTTCTCCGAAAGCCAGATTTTCCGGATCGACCATTTCCTCGGCAAGGAGCCGGCGCAAAACATCCTGGCCTTCCGCTTCGGCAATGGATTGTTCGAGCCGATCTGGAACCGCAACTTCATCGATCACGTCCAGATCGACGTGCCCGAGACGCTTGCGCTCGGCAATCGCGCCGGGTTCTACGAGGCGACCGGCGCGTTCCGCGACATGGTGGTGACCCACCTGTTCCAGATCCTCGCCTTCATGGCCATGGAGCCGCCTACCGCGCTCGAGCCGGCGCCGATCAGCGAGGAGAAGAACAAGGTCTTTCGCAGCATGCTGCCGCTGGATCCGAAGCATGTCGTGCGCGGACAATATATCGGCTATCGATCCGAGCATGGCGTCGATCCGGAATCCGACACCGAGACTTTCATCGCGCTCAGATGCGCCATCGACAACTGGCGCTGGGCCGGGGTGCCGTTCTTCCTGCGCACCGGCAAGCGCCTGGCCGAGGGTCGCCGGATCATTTCCATCGCCTTCCGGGAGCCGCCCAAGAGCATGTTTCCCGCAGGCTCGGGAATCGGCGCCCAGGGTCCCGACCACTTGACCTTCGACCTGGCGGACGCGGCCAAGATGTCGCTCTCCTTTTATGGCAAGCGCCCGGGCCCGGGCATGCGGCTGGACAAGCTCAGCATGCAATTCGCCATGCATGACACGGGCCTCGCCGGCGACGTGCTGGAGGCCTATGAGCGCCTGATCCTGGACGTGATGCGCGGCGACCACACCCTGTTCACGACCGCCGAGGGCATCGAGCGGCTATGGGAGGTGTCGGTCCCTCTCTTGGAAGCGCCGCCGCCCGTCCGGCTGTACGCCCCGTCCTCCTGGGGACCGAATTCGATGCATCAGCTCGTGGCGCCTCATGCCTGGCGTCTGCCCTTCGAGCGGGCCTGGCGGGACCCCAACCACTTGGGGAGTTGACGAGCCGGGATGCGGCATGGACGCGCTTAGCGGTGCTGGACCTGCGCGCGCAACTGCGCCCGTTCCCCGTCGCTGGCCAATCGGCGATCCCAATCGGCCAGCAACGGGTCGGTCAGGCGGCGCCACAGGGGCGGGACAAGTGCGATGAGCGATGCGGTGGCGTAGCCGCAGGGCAGGCGCGGCGCGCCGGATTGGGGCCGCAGCTGCCAATAGGGCTTGCCGGCCGCGAGATGATGATCGGCGTGCAGGCCCAGATTGTATTGCAGAGCGTTGGTGAAATAGCGATCGCATTCCCAGGCGTGACGCGCCTCGATCCGTGTGCCGGGCACCCGCACCAACCCATAGTGCTGCGAATAATCGACCATTCTCTGGATGCCCGGGGCGAGGCCGGCCGCCAAGACGAAGCCGACGAGACCCCGATGCCCGCCGATCGTCGCGACAATGGCGAGGAGGGCGAGGGGGTAGAGCTGATGCTGCAGCAGCCGATTGTGCCGGGATAGGGCGGGCAACCCTTTGTTCGCCAGGCGCGCCATCTCGAACCGCAAGCTCTGCCTGAACTCGCCCAGGAGGCAGCGGAACAGGAAAACGAGCACGTATTCGCCCCGCCGGGCGGTTGCCGGGTCCTCGAAGGTTGCAACATTCCGATGATGGCCGTGGAGGTGGTAGATCGCGTAGTGGCCGCTTAGATTGAACGCCAGCAAGGCGCGGGCCACCCGCGAGGCAACGTTGCTGTTGGTCCGGTGGACCAGCTCGTGGGCGACCGTCATCCCGGCGAGCGCATAGAAGTAGGCCGTCCCGAGCGTAGCACCGGTCACATCGGGCCAGCGTCTGACCGAAGGCAAGCCACCGAATTGAAGTCCGATCTGCGACAGGCCCCGGACGAGGCCGAGCGGATCGCTTCTGGTCAGATAGTGGAGATGGAGGACAGTGATAATGGCGAGCAAAGGCAAGGCAGCGTAAAGCTGGATGTCGTAGTCCCATCGGCCGGATTGCCTCGACGGCCCACCCCGATCCCCGATCAGCTCCTCCGCGATTGCGGACCCAAACAAGGAAACGCCGAGGACGAGCCAGATCCAGCCGCCCCCGAACAGCAACGCCGCGATGAACGCAATCATCAGGAGATTGACGATGCCATACGGCTCGGCAGCATCGGCGCGGGTTGCTGGCGACGATTGCGCCATTTCCTCCCCCATCGCTGGCAAATGGAATTGCCGGACCGGCCTGTCCGGGCGGCGCCGATTGGCGCCATTCCCGGTAGGGCCGCTTCCACCCGCTTGATCCGATGTCGCCGGCTGACCTTAGGCGCGATCTAAAAATCTGCATCGCTTTTGCGTTCATGACAAGGCAGATGCTTGCCACGGGCCATCTCACCGGTCCGGGCGCCGAGACCCCACAGGATGGGCCGTCGTTGCCTCCGGCGCTTCGACCTCTACGCGCCACTGCGATACGGCAATGGTCTCGAACCGCGGCAACATCCGAGCGAATGCGGAGTCAGTCCACCTCGCAGGGATGCACGTGCCAGATATGGGTGGCGTATTCCGAGATGGTGCGATCGCTGGAGAACTTGCCTGAGCCGGCGATGTTGAGAATCGCCATGTTCGCCCATTTCCGCGTGTCCCTGTAAAGGTCGCAGGCGCGCCTGTCGGCATCGAGATAGGCGTACAAGTCGGCCAGATGCATGAAGCGGTCGCCGTGCTTCAGCAGGGTATCCAGGATCGGCGCAAAAATCTCGGGCTCATAGCGGCTGAAATGGTCGCCGGCGATGAGGTCGAGCGCCGCGCGCGTCTCGGGCTCGTTGTCGTAGTGCCATTGGGGGCTATACCAGCCGCGGCTCCTGGCGACCTCATCGGCGGTCAATCCGAACAGGAAGAAATTCTCCTCCCCGGCCTCCTCGGCCATTTCGATGGTGGCGCCGTCGCGCGTGCCCAACGTCAGCGCCCCGTTCATCATGAACTTCATGTTGGAGGTGCCGCTGGCCTCATAGCCTGCAGTCGAGATCTGGTTGGAGATGTCGCTGGCGGGAATGAGCTTTTCCGCCAGGGATACGCAATAGTCGGGCAGGAAGACCACCTTTATCCGGCCGCGCACCACCGGGTCGCCGTCGATCGTCGCGGCCAGATTGTTGATCAGCTTGATGATCAGCTTGGCCAGCCGATAGGCCGGCGCCGCCTTGCCGGCGAAGAGGAACGTGCGCGGCACCATGTCGAGCCCGGGCCGCTCGTGCAGCCGGTTGTATAGCACGATGACGCGCAGCACGTTCAGCAGCTGGCGCTTGTATTCATGGATGCGCTTCACCTGGCAGTCGAACATCGAGTCGGGATCCAGCACCTGACCGGAGGTCGACTTCAGCCAATCGGCGAAGCGGATCTTGGCCTCGCGCTTGGCGGCGAGGACATCCGCCTGAAAGCCGCTGTCGTCGGCGAGCGGCGTCAAGGCGCGAAGCTGCCCCAGATGGGTAACCCAGCTCTCGCCGATCGTCTCGGTGATGATGCGGGAGAGCAGGGGGTTGGCCATCAGCAGCCAGCGCCGCGGCGTGACGCCATTGGTCTTGTTGTTGAAGCGCTCGGGAAACATGGCCGCGAGGTCGGGAACGGTCACGCGGCGCAGCAGATCCGAATGGATCGCCGCCACCCCGTTCGTGCTGTGGGAGCCGACGATGGCGAGGTTCGCCATGCGAATCTTGCGCACGGGACCCTCCTCTACCAGGCTGATGCGCGCCACGCGCCCCTCGTCGCCGGGGAAGCGCTGGCGGACCTGATCCAGAAGCCGTGCATTGATCTCATAGATGATTGCGAGTTGACGCGGCAGCATCATTTCGAACCATGCCACGGGCCAGTTCTCGAGCGCCTCGGGGAGCAGGGTATGGTTGGTATAGGACAAGGTCCGCTGCGTGATGTCCCAGGCCTGGTCCCAGCCGAGGCCATTTTCGTCGAGCAGGATGCGCATCAGCTCCGGCACCGCGATCGCCGGATGGGTGTCGTTGAGCTGGATGGCCACCTTGTCGGGCAGGGTGGCGATGTCGGCGTTGAAGCGGCTGAAGCGGCGCAGGAGATCCGCCAGCGAGCATGCGACCAGGAAAAACTCCTGGATGAACCGCAGGCCCTGGCCCATGGCCGTGGAATCGTCGGGATACAGCACGCGGGTCAGGGATTCGGCCGTCAGCGTCTCGGCGACCGCGCCCACGAACTCGCCATGGCTGAATTCCTCGAAGTCGAAATAGTCGGGCGTTGAGGCGGCCCACAGCCGCAAGGTATTGATCGTATGCCCGCCGTAGCCGACGACGGGACGGTCGAAGGGCACGCCGATCAGGGTGGACGGCCGGCCGAAGGTCGCCTGCAGGCCGCCGCCGCGCAGCTCGAACGAGCAATTGAGGCCGACCCGCACCGCCTCGTCGAGCCGGGCAACCTCCCACGGGTCGCGCCGCTGCAGCCAGTTGTCCGGCCGCTCCTGCTGCCAGCCGTCGCTGATCGCCTGGCGGAAAATGCCGTATTCGTAGCGCAGGCCGTAGCCCATGGCCGGCAGCTGCATGGTGGCCATGGAATCGAGGAAGCAGGCGGCGAGACGGCCGAGGCCGCCATTGCCCAAGCCGGCATCGGGTTCCTGGTTCACTATCTCGCGCCAGTCGAGGCCGTCCTGCTGCACGGCCTGATCGACCATGGGATCCAGCATGAGGTTCGTGATGTTGTTGGCGAGCGACCGGCCGATCAGGAATTCCATTGACAGGTAATAGACCCGCTTCGGGTTTTCCCTTTCATAGGTCTGCTTGGTATGGAGCCAGCGGTAGGAAAGGATGTCCCGGACGGCGCTGGCGAAGGCCTCGAAGCGTTCGCGCGCGCCGATGGCCGGCAGGCCCACGGCGTTGTCGAAGGTGAGGTGGCGCTCGTAGAGAGCGTCGGCGCTTCCCGCGAGCGTAGTCTGGTGGAGTCCGTACTTTTCGAGGGTCTTCGTGATCGCTATGTGGCCCGGCAAGGCCGCCGGCACCGCGGAATCCTCCTGATCGCTCTCGTCCATCTCGCCTCCCAAACCCCATGGCGCAGAGCGGTGCCTGCCCGCTCAGCCATGCCACATTAGGCCATCACCGTTGCACCGGGGTTACAAAGGAACGTGATCCGCCGCGATCCTGGATGCCGCGGACGCGCTCCCGGCCCAAGTCGCGTTGGGGCTATGGCAGCTTACGAGACGTGATGCACCGGCCC
>DATNJA010000175.1:0-3191 GCA_035604155.1 Candidatus Udaeobacter sp.
ATGGCCGGGCCGAGGACAAGCTTTCCCGGGCATCCGTATTCCGCACGAAGAAAGAACCGTGGATGGCCGGGTCTTCGCCCGGCCATGACGGAATAAAGTGCACGCAGTCAGCTCGGCCATGGCGGGATGAGGGGGGCAGTCGGCTTGGGTTCCGTGCAAATGTCCCAACAGTCGTCATGGCCGTGCTTGTCACGGCCATCCACGTGGTTCAGCACGAGAGAAAGCAGGCCTGGATGGCCGGGATGGAGCTTGTCCTCGGGCCGGCCCCTGGCCGGACCCGTGGGCCCGGCCATGACGATTTGGTTTGGACTCTGCCCGCTCCTACAGCCTTCCCGCCTCGATGATGCGCTTCAGGAAGGCGCGGGTGCGCTCGTCCTTGGGCGCGCCGAAGATCTCGGCCGGCGGGCCCTGCTCGTGGACCTTGCCGGCGAAGAGGAAGCAGATCTTGCTCGCCACCTCGCGCGCGAAACCCATCTCGTGGGTCGCCAGCAGCATGGTCATGCCTTCGGCCGCGAGATCGCGCACGATGTTCAGGACCTCGGCCACGAGCTCGGGATCGAGGGCCGAGGTGATCTCGTCGAGCAGCATGACCATGGGGCCCATGGCCAGCGCCCTGACGATGGCGACGCGCTGCTGCTGGCCGCCGGAGAGCCGGTCGGGATAGTCCTTGGCCTTGTGCTCCAGGCCGATGCGCTTCAGCAGGGCCATGGCATTGGCCTCGGCCTCGGCCCGGTCCTGGCGCAGCACCTTGAGGGGCGCCAGGGTCACGTTCTCCAGCACCGACATGTGGGGAAACAGGTTGAAGGCCTGGAAGACGATGCCGACGTCGCGCCTGAGCGCGTTCACGTCCACCCCCGGCCCGGTCATCCGTTCGCCGTGGATGCGGATCTCGCCGGACTGGATCTCCTCCAGCCCGTTGATACAGCGCAGCAGGGTCGATTTCCCGCAGCCCGAGGGGCCGATGAGGCAGACGACCTGATGCTCCTCGACCTCGAGGCTGAGGCCGCTGAACACCACATGAGGGCCGAAGCGCTTGTGGATGTCGCGGATCTCGATCAGCGGCATGGATGCGCTTACTGGCCGCCGGCGCGCATGCGCCGCTGGTCGCGCTCGATCATCCGGTCGACCAGCCTCGCCTGCGGGATGGTGATGACGACGAACAGCATCGCGACCGTGGTGACCGCCGACAGGTTGAAGTGGTTGCTGGCAATGATCTTGGCCTGGTTGAAGGCATCGATGGTGCCGATGACGTTGACCAGCGCGGTGTCCTTCTGGAGGCCGATGAAATCATTGAGCAGCGGCGGGATGATCCGGCGCACCGCCTGGGGCACGATGACGTAGCGCATGGTCTGCATGAAGGAGAGGCCGAGCGAGCGGGCGGCGGCGGTCTGGCTCCAATGGATGCTCTCGATCCCGGCCCGGTAGACCTCGGCGACATAGGCGCCGTAGGTGAGAGTAAGCGCCAGGATGGCGAAGGTGTTCTGGGACAGATTGTTCACGATCGGCAGGCCGGTCAGCGGGATGCCGAAGCCGATGAGGTAGATATTGATGATCGCCGGCAGGCCGCGGAAGACGTCGACGTAGAAGGTGGCGATGAGGCGGATCGGCTGGCCCGCCGGTCCCGGCGCCAGGCGCGCCACGGCGACCACGAGGCCCCAGATCAGCACCAGCACCTCGGCCACGCAGAAGATGTAGACGTTGGTCCAGAAGGCATCCAAGACCAGGCCGAAGGAGCTGATGATGAGGGGCAGGCGGAAGAAGGTGCGGCTGACCGCCAGGTCGTTGGCGATCATGAACTGCGCGACCGTCAGCAGGAGCGCCAGCGCGCCGGCATAGCCGAAGGTGGTCCAGGCGAGGCTGCGCGATCGCGCCATGGCGACGCGCGCGCCGACGAGGTCGCCCTCAGCCAGCGCCGTCTTGGCGATCCGCGCCGCCGTCAGGCTGCGGCCGGCGGGAATCAGCAGGCCGAGAAAGACAAGGCCCAGCAGCACGAGCAGGATGTCGAAGGCATGGCTGTCGACGCCAAGGGTCTGAAGCGCCCCGCGGACGCCGGTGAGGGTCTGCCAGCCGAGGCCGATGATCAGCGCCCCGGCCAGCAGGGAGCTGGCCGCCCAGCTGGTCGCGTCCTTGGGCGGTGCGCCGGCGTGGAAGCGGCGCCCGGTTGGGCTTCCAAGGCTCGGCGGGCTTCCGAGGCCACCGCTTCCCTCGCCCGGCCCTCTCGCCTCGGCGGGGCTCATCGCCCGCCGAGGCCAGTGCCGACTTTCTCGGAAAGTCGGCAGGTCGGAATCAGTTTCAGTGTCGGATTCACGCGGAAATTCGCGACCGAGCCGGGGTCACGAATTTCCGCGATTCGATACTCGTGGTCGTCTTCACGGCTCGAAGTACGGGATCTTGGTCGGATCGGCGCCCCAGGCTGAGGCCAGATATTTGGCCGAAAGCTGGGCGAGGGTTCCGTCGTCCTCCAGCGCCTTGATGATCTTGTCGAGCGTCGCCTCGTTGGCGGAGCCCTTCGGATAGAGCGCGCCATAGACTTCGCCGGTGTGGTACTGGCCCGGGACCACCATGGTGCCGTTGGAGGCGGCGGCCTGGCCGAGCACGATCGCGGTATCGGTCATGGCGGCGTCGATCTGGCCAGCGGCGAGCGCGGCGAACATGCTGGGCGTGTCGGGGAACTGCTTCACCTGCTGGGTCGGCATCAGCTTGCCGGTGACGAAATCAGCGCCGGTCGTCGCCGTCTGCACGCCGATGCGCAGGGTCTTCATCGTCGGCCCGTCGACCGTGGTCCCCTTCTTCACGATGATGCCGATATCGGAGTTGAAGTAGGGGATGGAAAAGTCGACCACCTTCTTGCGTTCGTCGGTAATGGAGATCTCCGACAGAGCGAGGTCGAAATCCTTGGTCTGGCCGGCGACCAGCGCATCCCAGGCGACGTTGACGACCTTGACGGTGCCGAGGCCGGCGCGGTTGGCGATGTTGGCGGCCATGCAGTATTCGTAGCCGTCCTTGATGGTGTCGGGCGTGTCGCCGTTCCACCAGCCCGGCGACGGCAGATTGACTTCCACCGTCAGCTGGCCGGCCACCGCCGGCGTCATGGGGATCGAGCCCTTCTGGCCAGTGAGTTCGCAATTGCCGATCATGTCGGCGCTGGCGGCCTGCGCGAAGGCGAGGGTGACGAGAGTGGCGGCGAAGCC
>DATNJA010000176.1:0-7203 GCA_035604155.1 Candidatus Udaeobacter sp.
CCCGCCAGCATCTCGATGGGATCGCCGGGAATGAGGCGGATCATGGCGAAGGTGAGCAAGGTGATGCCGATGAAGGTCGGGATCACCAGGCCGACGCGCGTGACGATGAATCGCAGCATGGCCTACCGCCTAAAAGGCAAACGGGGGAAGCCGGTGGTCCGGGCTTCCCCCGCTCGATCGCAGCCTTTGGGCGCCGTTCCTACTTCAGGCCGACGTCGTTGAAGACATGCAGCCCAAAGGGATCGACCTTGTAGCCGACGACGTTCTTGCGGATCGGCTCGTAGACCACCGAATGGGCGATGGTGACCCAGGGCGCCTGCTGCTTGAACACCACCTGCGCCTGCATGTAGAGGGCCGTGCGCTTGGAAATGTCGCTCGTCTGTTTGGCCTGCTGGACCAGGTCGTCAAAGGGCTTGTAGCACCAGCGGGCCCGGTTGCCGCCGTCCGTCGCCGCGGCGCAGGACAGCAGCTGGTTCAGGAAGTTGTCCGGGTCGCCATTGTCGCCCGTCCAGCCGAGCAGCACCATGTCGTGCTCGCCGTTCTTCGAACGCTTCAGATACTCGCCCCATTCGTAGGTCACGATCTTGGCGTCGATGCCGACCTTTTGCAGGTCCGCCTGCATCATCTCGGCCATCAGCTTGGCGTTGGGGTTGTAGGGCCGCTGCACCGGCATGGCCCACAGGTTGGTCTGGAAGCCGTCCTTCAATCCGGCTGCGGCGAGCAGCGCCTTGGCCTTCGCCGGATCATAGGGATAGTCCCGCACGGAATTGTTGTAGGACCACATCGTCGGCGGGATCGGATTCTTCGCCTTGCGGCCGGCGCCCTGATAGACGGCCTTCAGGATGGCGTCGCGGTTGATCGCATAATAGACCGCCTGGCGGACCCGCACGTCGTCGAAGGGCTTGTGCGTGGTATTGAAGGCGAGATAGCCGACGTTGAGCCCTTCCTGGTGCAGCACCTTGATGTCGGGATCCTTCATCATGTCGGCGACGTCGGCCGGGTTCGGATAGGGCATGACCTGGCATTCATTGGCCTTCAGCTTGGCCCAGCGGACCTCGGCGTCGGGCGTGATGGCGAACACCAGGTGATCGATCCTGGGCTTGCGGCCCCAATAGGTCGGCGCGGCGGCGTAACGGATGACCGCGTCCTTCTCATAGCTCTCCAGGGTGAAGGGACCGGTCCCGACCGGCTCCAGATCGACCTGCTCGGGCGTCTTGGCCGCCATCATCGCATCGGCGTATTCCTTGGACATGATCGAGGAAAAGGCCATGGCCAAGTCGGCCAGGAACGGCGCTTCGGGATGGTTGAGGGTGAACCTCACCGTGTAGTCGTCGACCTTATCCACGCTCTTGATGATGTTCGGCATATCCATGTCATTGAAGTACTCGTAGGTCCCGCCGGAGACCTTGTAGTAGGGGTTGTTCTTGTCGAGCTGCCGCTCGAAGCTGAACAACACGTCGTCGGCGTTGAAGTCGCGCGTGCCGGTGAAGTTCTTGCCGTGGAACTTCACGCCCTTTCGCAACATGAACGTGTAGGTGAGGCCGTCGTCGGAGATGCTCCACTTTTCCGCCAGGGCCGGCTGGACCCGGGTCGTACCGACGATGAACTCCACCAGGTTGTTATAGAGCGGCTTGGTCGCGTCGAGGGTCGTGCCGGACGTGAAGAGCTGCGGATTGAACCCTTCCGGGCTCGCCTCCGAGCAATAAACCAATGTTTTCGCCTCGGCGGAGAGCGCGAAGCCGAAGGCCGCGACCGCGCCGAGCACGACGGCCCCCAGAGCACTGCGTTTCATCAAAACCTCCCGATAAGTTGACGGCTGGTTTCAGGCCATTTCCCCGGCCATCACCACCATTGGCGGCGACGGTAGGCCCGCCCTTCCGGACCTGTCAATGGGGTGGGATCGGCGAGCGATGTCCTGCAATGGTAACAGTATCCGGCGACATTCCCGGCCCGACCGGGATAGAATTCGGGCGCGAAGTCTGTCAGTCCAAACGGTTCGGAAGGGAAAGCGGCAGGATGGATCGCATGTTTGGTCGGGAACCGGCACGGACCCGGCGCGGCGGAATGCCGAGCGCCGTCGGCCGCCTGATTGCGGCTCTATTCGCCATGGCCCTGCTGGCCGCCTGTCAGAGCGGCGGGCTGACCTACAATCCGTCCACGGGCCTGTTCAGCATGCCGTTCGGCGCCCAGAGCCACAAGGACGGCGGCTAGCGTCTTGCCGGGAAGCGCGGGGGCCAACCCCAGCGCCGTTGACGGGGCGAATCCTTCCACTACCTTGCGGCCATGCTCGATAGCCCGATTCCCACGCCCTATGTCTGCGACCGCCATTCGGTCCTCAAGGATTGGATCGACCTGAACGGCCACATGAACGTCGCCTATTACCTGACGGCCTTCGATCAGTCCTTCGACGAGGCCTATGAACTGATCGGCATCACGACCCAGCATCTGAGCCGGGCGGGCGGCACGACCTTCGCCGCCGAGATGCACGTCACCTATCAGCAAGAGTTGATGGAAGGCGATCCCATCCGGGTGACCAGCCAGCTCATCGCCTTCGATGCCAAGCGCATGCACTGGGTTCAATGCATGTACCACCGGCGCGACGGTTTCCTTGCGGCCACCGCGGAATGGCTGGTGCTTTACGTCGATCTCGGCACACGCAAGGTCGCGGCCATGCCCGAAGACCTGCAGCAACGCCTGGCGCGGATCCGTGAGGCCCATGCCCGGCTGCCGCGCCCGGCGGTGACGGGCCGCGGGATCGACATCGCCAACCGCCGGCCTCAGAGCGAAAGCTGATTGGCCCCATGGGATCCACCAAGACCGGCGCCGCCATGATCCCGGCCGACGCGCTGCGAAGCTTCGTCGGCCGCTTGCTGCCGATGCTGCCGGAGGACTTCGCAAGCTCCGTTGCAGCCCTCGACCTGAAGGTCCTGAACCTGGCGCCGGGACGCCTGCCGGTCGGCCGCTTCTGGAAGAAGGCCATGGCCGGCGGCATGCCGCTCCTGGCCCCGCTCGCCGCTCTCGAGCCGTCCTTGCGCTGGGTCCAGAACCCGAACTACGTGGCAGTGCCGCCTGACCCGGCCTTCCTGGAGAACTACGGTTATGCGGTGCTGGCAGGGCCGGGTGGGCTCATCGAGACCCGCGCGCTTGCCCTCGGGCTCCTGCTGCTCGGGCCCGGCACACATTATCCGACCCACCGGCATCCGGCGGTCGAGATCTATGTCGTCGCCTCGGGCGAGAGCGAATGGCGCATGGACGAGGGCCCCTGGCGCCGGCGTCCCGCCGGCCATGTGATCCGCCACGAGTCCATGGTTCCCCACGCCACCCGCGCCCTCGCCGACCCTCTGCTTGCGGTCTATGTCTGGCGCGGCGATCTCGATACCCATGCGAGAATCACCGGGGTCTGATAAGACCTCCTCGATGGAGCCACCTTATCTCGCCAATCTGCCGCCTTATCTCGTCAATCTGAACGAGTCCCAGCGCGCCGCCGTCGAAGCGACGGAAGGCCCGGTGCTGGTGCTGGCCGGCGCCGGCACCGGCAAGACGCGGGTGCTGACCACGCGCCTTGCCCATATCCTGATGACCGGAAAGGCCCGGCCGGGTGAACTGCTCGCCGTCACCTTCACCAACAAGGCGGCGCGGGAGATGAAGGAGCGCATCTCCAAGCTTCTCGGCCGTCCGGTGGAGGGCTGGTGGCTCGGCACCTTCCATGCGCTCGCCGCCCGCATCTTGCGCCGGCATGCCGAGGTCGTCGGCCTCAAGCCCAACTTCACCATCCTCGACACCGACGATCAGGTCCGCCTGCTGAAGCAGCTGGTGGCGGCCGAGGATATCGACGAGAAGCGCTGGCCGGCCCGCGCGCTGCTGGCCGTCATCGAGCGCTGGAAGGATCGCGGCCTGCCACCCGACAAGGTGACCGCTACCGAGGGCGCGGACCAGGCCGACGGCCTCGCTCTCAAGCTCTACCACGCCTATCAGGAGCGCTTGCGCCAGCTCAATGCCTGCGACTTCGGCGATCTCCTGCTGCTGAACCTGGCAGTCTTCGCCGCCGCGCCGGACGTCCTTGCCCAGTACCAGCAGCAGTTCCGCTACATCCTCGTGGACGAATACCAGGACAGCAACGTGGCCCAATATCTGTGGCTGCGCCTGCTGGCC
The DNA here is from genome assembly GCA_035604155.1 of Candidatus Udaeobacter sp. Classification (GTDB taxonomy): domain Bacteria; phylum Pseudomonadota; class Alphaproteobacteria; order Dongiales; family Dongiaceae; genus DASXQK01. The sequence goes on from DATNJA010000176.1 coordinate 4,153, forward strand.
CAGGGCCGGCGCAACCTCTGCTGCGTCGGCGACGACGACCAGTCGATCTATGGCTGGCGCGGGGCCGAAGTGGGCAACATCCTGCGCTTCGAGGCCGACTTCCCCGGCGCCAAGGTGATCCGCCTCGAGCGCAACTACCGCTCGACCGGCCATATCCTGGGTGCGGCCTCCGGGCTCATCGCCCACAACCGCGGGCGGCTGGGCAAGATCCTGCATACCCACGGCGAGGTGGGCGAGAAGGTCACCATCCGGGGCGTCTGGGACGGCGAGGAGGAGGCGCGCCAGGTCGGCGAGGAGATCGAAGCGCTCCAGCGCAAGGGTGCTGCCCTGGGCGAGATCGCCATCCTGGTGCGAGCGGGCTTCCAGACCCGCGAGTTCGAAGAGCGGTTCATCAAGATAAGCCTGCCCTACCGCGTCGTCGGCGGCCCGCGCTTTTACGAGCGCCAGGAGATCCGCGATGCACTGGCCTATCTGCGCCTGATTCAACAGTCGTCCGACGATCTCGCCTTCGAGCGCATCGTCAACAAGCCGCGCCGGGGGATCGGCGACACCACGCTGCGCCAGGTCCACGCCGCGGCTCGGGCGGCGGGGACGGGACTGATGGAAGCCGCCCGCGCGCTGGCGGCGACCGACGAGCTGAAGCCGGCGGCCCGGCGCGCACTGGCGTCGCTGGTCGGCGATTTCGATCGTTGGCGCGCCGTTTCCCAAGGCTTGCCCCACAGCGAGCTGGCCGAGACCGTGCTCGACGAATCCGGCTACACGGCCATGCTCAAGGCCGACAAGTCGCCCGATGCGCCGGGCCGTCTGGAGAACCTGAAGGAACTCGTGACGGCCATGAGCGAGTTCGAGAATCTGGCCGGCTTCCTGGAGCATGTGAGCTTGGTGATGGAGAACGCCGGGGCCAATCCCGCCGACATGGTCAACATCATGACCCTCCACAGCGCCAAGGGGCTGGAGTTCGACACGGTCTTCCTGCCCGGTTGGGAGGAGGGCCTGTTCCCCCACCAGCGCGCGCTGGATGAAAAGGGCAGCGCCGGGCTGGAGGAGGAGCGGCGCCTCGCCTATGTCGGCCTTACCCGCGCCCGCAAGCGGGTGGACATCTCCTATGCCGCAAACCGGCGCGTGCATAATCTCTGGCAAAGCGCGCTGCCCTCGCGGTTCGTGGCCGAGCTGCCGCGCGCCCATGTCGAGGAAGAGAGCGCACTCGGCCTCGCGCCCGCGGCGACGGGCATGGCCCCCGATAGGCGCGGCTTCGGCGAGTCCTGGCGCTTCGGGCGAAGGGGCGAGCCGGCCGTGATCGAAGGCCAGGCCGTCATCGTCCGCCCGCCGAGTGCGTTTGCGCCCGGCGCCCAGGTCTTCCATCGCAAGTTCGGCTATGGCCGCGTCGTGGCTGCCGAAGGCGACAAGCTCGACATCGATTTCGACAAGGCCGGCCACAAGAAGGTGATCGCGAGCTTCGTCGTGCCGGCGGAACAGGCGAGTTGAGCGGGCTCTGGACCGTCCGCCTTCGCCTCGATGCCGGCGATGCGTCGGCGGCCGAGGCGGCGCTGGAGCCTTTCGCCAGCGCCCTTTCGCGATTCGAGGTCGCGGGCGGCAAATGCTGGGATGTCGAGGCGCTGGTGCTGGGCAAGCCCGATCGCCCCGCCATCCGCGCCGCCCTGGCGGGGCTGGGCGAGCCAGTCTTCATGCCGCTGCCGCAGCGCGACTGGGTGGCCTTGAGCCGGCGCCGGCTTCCGGCCATCGCCGCCGGCCGCTTCTATCTGCGCGGCCAGCACGTGGAAGGGCCAACGCCCAGAGGCAAGATCGCTCTCGTCATCGATGCCGGCACCGCCTTTGGCACCGGCCGGCATGAGACGACCAGCGGATGCCTCATCGCCCTCGACCGGCTGGCGCGCCGGGGCCGCCGGTTTCAGCGGGTGCTCGATCTCGGCTGCGGCAGCGGCATTCTGGCTCTGGCCGCGGCGAAGCTGTGGCAGCCCACGGTGCTGGCCGCCGACAACGACAAGGAGGCGGTCCGCGTCGCGCGCCTCAACCTGGCGATCAATGGCGCCGAGGCGTGGGTCGCGGCGATCAGGAGCCAGGGCTATGGCAGCGCGGCCGTCCGGCGGCGGTCGCCCTTCGACCTGATCCTGTCCAATATCCTGGCTCGCCCGCTTTGCCGCATGGCGCCGTCGCTCGCCCGGCATCTGGCGCCGGGCGGAAGGGCGGTGCTGTCCGGCTTCCTACGGAGCCAGGAGGCCGAGGTGCTGGCGGCGCACCGGCGCCACGGCCTCGACCTCGACTTCGCCCTCAATTTCGGCGACTGGTCGGTGCTGGTGCTGGAAAAGCCTCAACGCCGGGCTGGGCCAGGCGGAAAAGCGAAGCGGCGCCCCCGAGGGAGGAAGCAGCCGAATTCCAGAACCCTAACCACCCGAGCTATTTAGGGGCCGTGGATGCCGAGCCCATGTGCCAGTTCGGTGCGACACTGACTTCGGCCGCGGCAGGGCAGCAAAACTGAACTATGCACTCGGTCAATGTCTGCTTTCCGGCAATAAGCCGACCTAGCGCTCGTACTCCCAGTAAGTCAGGAACGTGCCATCAGCGGACTCTATCCTGAGCCCGACCAATACCGGAAGTCATCGCTCCAGCAGCCCCAGCTTCCTCAGGCTCACGACAATGTGGTCATGCGGGCGCTTGATGAACTCGGCGTCACGACTTATCCACGAGCTTGGCGTAGAAGGCCCGTTTCACCGCCTCTACTGCTGCCAGGAATGCAGCGACCACCAGCGCCAGATAGAGCCAGAACGGCCAGCCAAGCGCCACGAACTCGAACCAGCGGCCGGGCGGCAAGAACGGCAATGCCAAGGTTAGCACCGTTGTACTCAGCGCCAGTAACGCGACCAGCATGTGCGGGCGACTGGCGAACAGATTGCGGCGGCTACGAACGGCGAAGATCATCAGGATCTGGGTCGCCAACGACTCCACGAACCAGCCAGTGCGGAACTCCGCCAGCCCGGCGTGCAGCACCAGCAGCAACACGGCGAAGGTAATCAGGTCGAACACGGTGCTGAC
>DATNJA010000177.1:0-3643 GCA_035604155.1 Candidatus Udaeobacter sp.
GTTCGGGCGGGCGCCGTGCCGCCACCTGGAGCCCGTTGAAGCCGCCCCAGGAGATGCCGATCATGCCCACGCTGCCGCTGCACCAGGGCTGGGCGGCAAGCCAGGCGATGATCTCGCAGGCGTCGTCCTGCTCCTGCTTCAGATACTCGTCCAGCAACAGCCCGTCGGAATCGCCGCTGCCGGCGATGTCCACCCTGGCGCAGGCATAGCCTTGGGCCGCGATCCAGGGATGGCTTTCCTCATCGCGCACCCGGGTGCCGTCGCGCCGGCGATAGGGGATGTATTCCAGGATCGCCGGCACTGGATGGCCCTCCGCGTCTTGGGGCAACCAGAGTCTGGCCGCGAGACGCCGTCCGTCCGGCATCGGTATCCAGGCGAGCTCGATGGAACGGACTTTGTCCGATAAATCGCGGATGATCGGCGCCTCGGTCATGATCGACTCCCTGCCCGCTTGACGCGGCGCATCGGTCTTGTACGGGTGGGCCGGGCAGCCTGCGTCCCGGGCATCCGGCTGGCGAGATAGTCTTTGCATAGCCGGCGCGCTCGGGCGGGCTGGATTCGCTTGGCGTCCACCGCGTAGGCCCACCAGAAGCCGTCGATGAGTGCGGTCAGGCCAAGGGCAAGATCCTCTGCCGCCGGTTCCGGAGCGAGCTCCCGCAAGGCGAACATGATGTTGGACTGGAAGCGCCGGTTCAGGATCCGTTGCAGGCGGGCGAAGCGCGGATCGCGGCGCACCTCGAGCCAGAAGCTGAGCCAGGCGACCATCGATTCCGGCAGGAAATGCCGTCGGGAAAAGCAGCCATCGATGATCGCATGCAGGCGCGCAAGCGCCGTGGGCCTGGCCGGAAGGCGCGTAGCTATGTCCCGCGCGAGATCGCGCATGAGACGGCGCATGGTCGCTTCCAGCAGCGCCGCCTTGCCGTCGAAGTAGTGATTCACCAGGGCCGGCGAGAGGCCGGCCTGCTTGCCGATGGCGTTGAGCGTGGTCTGCTGGAGGCCGCCCGCGAAGATCGCGGCGATGGTGGCGTCGATCAGTTCGTCGCGGCGAAAGTTTTGGAGTCTTGAACTCGCCATGGCCCGCCCGGTCTCACCTATGCCACCGCCCATGGGATCGGGCGTTATTCGATTGAACAATCTACTGTTTGTACAGTCAACAAACTTCCCCCAGAATGGCTGAGTGCGGCCTCGAAACTCCCCGAACGGAGGCATGATTCCTCATGACGACCTCGCTCCCGCCGAAGGCGATCCGCCACCACGAGACCATCTGGATTCCGCTCGCCGACGGGACCAGGCTTGCCGGCCGCCTCTGGATTCCGGAAGACGCCGAGGCCCATCCGGTGCCGGCGATCCTGGAGTACATCCCCTATCGCCGGCGAGATGGAACACGTGACGGCGACGACCTCACCCACCCCTATCTCGCCGCCCACGGCTATGCCTGCCTGCGTCTGGACATCCGTGGCACGGGCGATTCCGAGGGCGTCATCCGGGACGAGTATCTGAAGCAGGAGCAGGACGACGCCGTCGAGGCCATCGCCTGGCTCGCCAAGCAGAGCTGGTGCAACGCCAATGTCGGCATGATGGGCATCTCCTGGGGCGGCTTCAATGCGCTCCAGGTCGCCGCCCGGCGCCCGCCGGCGTTGAAGGCGATCATGACCGCCTGCTCCACCGACGACCGCTATGCCGACGACATGCATTACATGGGCGGTTGCCATATGACCGGCAATCTGGAATGGGGCTCGAGTTTCTTCTCCATCATGGGGCGCGCGCCCGACCCGCTCATCGTCGGCGATCGCTGGCGGCAGATGTGGATGCAGCGCCTGGAGGCGGTCACGCCCGTATTCGCCACCTGGCTGCAGCACCAGCGGCGGGACGGCTATTGGCGCCATGGCTCGGTGTGCGAGGACGTCGGCGCCATCACATGCGCTGTCCTCGCCGTTGGCGGCTGGGCCGACGGCTATACCAACGCCGTATTCCGCCTGCTGCGCGATCTGAAGTCGCCGCGCCTGGCCATCGTCGGACCCTGGGGCCACAAATATCCGCATAACGGCGTGCCGGGCCCAGCCATAGGCTTCCTCACCGAATGTCTGCGCTGGTGGGACCATTGGCTGAAGGGCCGGGATACCGGAATCATGGCCGAGCCGATGCTGAGAGCCTATGTCCAGGATTCCGTCGCGCCGGCCAGCCACTATGATCGCCGGCCCGGCCATTGGGTGGCCGAGCCTTCCTGGCCGTCCCAGGCGATTGCGCAACAGCGCCTGACGCTCAATCGCGATGGTCTGGCCATAGAACCGGGCGAGGTCCAGGCACTGTCGGTCAACTCGCCGGAAACGACGGGTGCTGCCGGCGGCGAATGGTGCCCCTATGGCCTGGGCGGCCTCGGACCTGAGCTGCCGACGGATCAAAGGCCCGATGATGCGTATTCGCTGGTCTTCGACGGCAAACCCCTGGAGGAGACGCTCGAAATCCTTGGCGCGCCCGCCGTGGAGCTGGAGCTGGCGGCAGATCGGCCGGTCGCGAATCTCATCGTCCGCTTGAACGACGTGGCGCCCGACGGCTCTGTCACGCGTGTCAGCTACGGGGTGCTGAACCTCACGCATCGGGGCGGTCATTCGGCGCCTCAGCCCCTGGAACCGAACGGACGGCAGCGCGTCCAGCTCCAGCTCAACGACATCGGCTACAGGTTCCTGGCGGGCCATCGGGTTCGCGTCGCCGTATCGACCGCCTACTGGCCGATCATCTGGCCGGCGCCAGCACCCGTCCGCCTTACCCTCTGGACCGGCCATTCGAGCCTTTCGCTTCCCGTTCGCCGCCCCCGTGCGGAAGACTCCCGCGTTGTCTTCGCCGAGCCGGAGAGACCCACGCCGACGCGTCGGCGCATGCTGAAACCGGGCGCGGTCCATCGCAGCATTTGTCAGGATGTCGCCAGCGGCGAGCAACGGATCGAGGTGCTGCGCGACGACGGCGCCTCGGTCATCGAAGAGATCGGCGTCGAGACCGCCTTGCGCAAGATCATCCGCTACCGGATGCGCCCCGACGATCCGACCTCGGCCCGGGCCGAGGTCGAACATGACCTCAGCAACCGCCACCCGCAAGGCTGGGACTGCCGGGTTCGCACTCGTTGCGCCATCGCCTGCACGGCCACGGAATTCGTCGTCGAGGCCGATCTCGAAGCTTTCGAGGGCGGGATCCGGTTGTTCTCGCGCAGCTGGACGGAGCGCATTGCCCGAGACATGTGTTGATCCTCGAGCCTTTGGAAACTAAGCCCAACGGCCCATAGGGAGACGGTGCCACGATGACAGCGACTTTCGGCGTGGGGCGATATAGGCAACTGTGGCAATCCAAAGGTATTCCGCGGGCACAATCTGCCAAGCGCAGGAAACCGCGCTACGTCAGCGTGCAGGGGTCAGGAAGACCTATCGGGAGGTACATCCCATGCGCGCCGCTCCGACGATCCTCGGTTCCTTAGCTCTCGTCGCCACCCTGGCAGGTTGCGTCTACGAGCCACCCTATGGCAATGGGCCCGGCTACGGCTCGGGCTATGGCTACGGTCCGAGCTACGGCTATGCCCCAAGTTACGGTTATGGACCGAGCTACAACTTCAGTTTCGGCTACTCTGGCGGCTATGGTGGTTATGGCGGCTGGC
>DATNJA010000178.1:0-4459 GCA_035604155.1 Candidatus Udaeobacter sp.
GCTCGCCGCCGGGATCAAGATCACCTCCACGGCGACGCCGGCGCTGAATGGGACCTATTCGATCACCGATCAAGGGCCGGTCAACTACCAGCAGAAAATCCAGGCCATCGCGGACGGCATAGCGAATGGCAAGGGCCTGCCGCACAATCAGGCGACGGTTGGGTGGATGGATATTAACGGCGCGGTTCACAACTTCGCGCCGGCGGACTTCCTGAACTTCGCCAAGGCGATCGAGGACTATGTGTACGACCTGGCGGGGTGGGAATCGGCGCTGATCCAGGGCGCCAACCCGGCGGCGCCATCGTCATCGGTGACGATTCCCTAATTCGTCTGACCGGCCTCGGCCGGCGCCTCAGTCGTGACGCCAAGATTTGGCGACTGAGGCGCGAGCTGGCGGGCCGGACCATGCGTGACCTGGTGAGCGGACAGAAGGCCGTAGTCCTTCAATTCTCAACCGAGCCCTCGCCGGACTCGGCGCTCATCCGTTGGTTCTCGCACTCCCCTTATTCCCACATCGATTTCGTGTTGCCCGATGGCCGCTACTTGGGCGCGCGTCTCGACGGCGGCGTGATGATCCGGCTGCAGGGCTACGCGACGTTCACACGGATCAAGCGGGTCAGGATCGAAACCGAGCTGGCAGACGCGATCTACGCGGCGGCGCTCGACCAGCGCGGCAAACCATACGACATGCGGGCGATCGTCGCCTTCGCCATCCCGGCCCTGGCCAAGCACCGCAACTGGCGGGATCCGGGCCAGTGGATTTGCTCAGAGATAGGGCTGTGGGCATTCGAGACCGCCGGCTTCTTCAAGCATCCGGTCTCCCTGCCGGCCAACAGGGTGACACCGGGAGACCTCGACCTGGTCCTCAGCCCATTCGCGGAGACGATCGTTGAACGGACTGGTGCATATAGCTCGCAACCTGTGGGCGTGGGGGCTTGACGTGGCGGACCCGGTCTCGACGAAGGTTCCCCTTGTCGACGGCGCGGCCGTAGCCGCCACCGTGACAAGCCCTCTCTGGATGCAGCATTTCGAGATTTGGGCGCAGTTCGTCCTGATGGTCGGCGGCCTGATCCTCTTGACCGTGCGCCTCACCATCGCCGTCGTCGAGCTGTACCGGCGCGGCTGGCACGGCGGCTGGAAGGGCTTCATTCGGAGTCTCGTCCGCGCCGTGATCCGGGGCGTCGAATGACCGACGTCGCCGCTCTCATTCGGTTCAACGAAGGCGACAAGCGGTTTGTCTATGACGACGCGACCGGCAAGCCGATCGTGCCTGGCAGCGTCGTCAAGGGACACCCGACCATTGGCAACGGCTTTGCCCTCGATGTCGCGGGCCTGGACGACATAGAAATCGCATTCATCCTCGGCCGCAGGATCGCGCTGGCGGCGGGACGGGCCGCGGCCGATCTCGGGCCGGGCGCATGGATCGGGCTGGATGTCGTCCGCCAGGCCGCCCTGGTCGATATGGCATACGAGATGGGCGGGGGTGGCCTCGCCGGTTTCCCGACAATGCTGGCGGCCGTCCGTGCCCGCGACTGGCAAAAGGCCCATGACGCGGCCCTCGATAGCGACTGGGCGAGAAAAGAAGCACCCGTTCGCGCCGGTCGTGACGCCACGATTCTCCTCACAGGACTTTGGCCCGCCGAAATCGGTTGAGGCCGCTTGGACAAGCCGGCTTCGGCCGGTTGCAACAACTGTGAGGTATCAAATGATCCGCTTGCTCATCCGCAATTGGCGCGCTCTGGCCTTCGGGCTGCTCGCCTTCGCCGTCTTCTTCGCCCTCCCCATCATCGCGTTTGCCCAGACCGCCCCGGCCGTCGCCGGCCTCCCGATCAACGGCGACAACCTTCCCGGAATCCTCCAGTTGGTCGGCGTGGGCGCCGTGCCCGCCCTCCTGCTGGTGGCGCTGGTGTCCTTTTTCGCCGCCCTGTTCTGCGCGCTCACGCCGACGCCGGATCCCAAGACGACCTGGGGCCGTATCTATCAGGTCATCGAATGGCTGGCGCTGATCACGAAGAACACGAAGGAAACCGGCATTCCGACCGTCGATGCCCTGCATCAGGCGGAGGTGGCCCTTCTCGACGCCCCGAAGCTGGTGGTGTTCAAGCCGACGCTGTCGGTCCCAGGCGCCGTGGCGGCCCCGGCGCCCGCGGCCGCCCCGAAGGCGTAACCACAGGTGGGCGCTCCCATCCTGCATCTCCCGTTGGTGGCGATTGTCAACAAGTCGACGATCGTCACCGACGACGAGGTTCGGACGGCCATTGCCGCGCTGCAGAAGCAGGTCAGCAATGACTTTGCGCCCGCCGGCTGGGTCGATGCGATCCTGACGTTCGTGCCCGCCGGGGCGCAGGCGCAGGCGGGGGCGTGGCCGCTTTACCTGGGCGACAACAGCGACCAGGCCGGCGCGCTCGGCTACCACGAGACCGCCCAGGCCGGGTCGCCCGTAGGGTTCTCCTTCGCCGCAACGGACAAGCAGTATGGCGTGTCCTGGTCGCGGACCCTCAGCCACGAGTTGCTCGAGATGCTGGCTGACCCGTGGATTTTCTGCACGGGCATCCACCAGACCTCCGCGACGGCGTCGATCGACTATGCCCTCGAGGTCTGCGACGCGGTCGAGGCCGATGCGCTCGGCTACGAGATCGACGGCGTCGGGGTCTCCGATTTCGTCTACCCGGCCTATTTCATGGACGCGCCGCCGCCGGGCGCGAAGTTCGACCACATGAGCCACCTCCCCGGGCCGTTCTCTATCGCGCCGCAGGGCTACGCCAGCATGTTCGTCCAGGGCAAGGGCTGGACGCAAACCATGGCTGAGACGACGCCGCGCGGGCTCGCGCGGGCCGCCAAGGGCCGGTTCACCCGGGGCGCGCGCCGCATCGCCGGCATCCGATTCCTATGACCGCCGGGCGCCGGAAGCCGCCCATCACAGCAACGTGAGGAGCTATCAATGATCCGTCGCCTGTTCCGTCCACTTGCGGCCGCTCTCGGCATCGCGGCAGTCCTGGCCCTCGGCGCCTGCGCGCCCAGCGCCAGCGGTTCCGGTCCCGCTGTCACCGCTGATCCGAATCAGGCCTTGTACGAGTCGGTGATCGCGGCCGACAACGCCGCGGCCATCGCCTTCCAGGGCGCGTCCAATCTGGCGTCACTCTGCAAGATCCCGGCGTCGTCGATCGCCAGCGTGAACGCGGCCTTCGCGGGCGTCTCGGCCGGCCTCTCCCAGGCCAATGCCGATATCCAGGCGACGCCGCCCAACACCTCCGGGGCTCAGGTGGCATACACCGCGGCTCTGGCGAGCTTGCAGGCTGTCCAGGCGACACTTGCCGCCGTGCCCGTGTCCAAGGCGGAGACCGCCTCCATGGTCGCCAAGGCGAAAGCATCGCGAGCCCCCGCCAGCTCGACCACGACTCAGGTGATCTCGCTGATCATCGAAGACCTGCCGGTGCTGTTGTCGTCCGGTAGCCAGCTCGCCGGCGTGATCCAGACCTACGTCAACCAGCTCGGCGGCGGGACCTCGGGAACCACCTATACGCCGGCCGACGTGAAGACCGCGGATACCTCCCAGACCGCCGCACTGGCCGTTTGGGCGGCCGCCAGCAAGACGGTCTGCAAGTAGGCCGGATGCGCCTTTCCCTTCTCCTCGTCGTTTCCCTGGCCCTCGGGGGGTGCGCTGCGCTCCCCTTGGCCGGGGTCGCGGCGGGGAGTAGCGCACTGACTGTCGCCCTTGCCGTCAACCAGGACTCGAGCATTGTCCTGACGGCCGTCCAGCCGATCACCGCCGCCTGGTGCTCAGCCCAATTCCAGAAGCCGCATACCCCGACCGCCACGAGCGCCCTGGTGGCCTTCTGCGGCAACCTCCCGACCGACCCCGCGACCATGCTCAAGCAGATTGTCGCCGTCGTCGCCGCCGTCCAGGCGGAGCAGGCCGACAACAAGACCTCGGCGAAGGACGACATGACCCCATAGGGAACGCCCTACCGCCGGCAAAACCGCCGGCAAAGGCCTACCGCACCTCTAAAAACCCTCGTAATTCGGGCGCTTCTGAATTTCGGCCTTGTCATTGGTGATCACGCCGGCCACGACGAGACCCTCGATCCCGGCGCTGTGCAGGCGGCTTTCCAGCTCCGTGCCGATGAAGGCGCTGTTGGTGCGCTTGGCGATGATGGTTTCGCCGGGAAGCGGCAGCGCCTCGGGCTTGAACTCGTTGCCCGGCTGGCCGGAACGGTAGGGTGATTGCGGTTCCGTCGAATCATGGCGGATGTGGATGATCGGCCGGCCGGCTTTGCGCCAGCTGGCCAGCAGGCGGGCGATGTTCGCTTCGGCTTCTGGATTGTTGCGCGGGCCGTCCTTGGCCCAGCGCGGATCGTCGATGGCCTTCTGGAGGTCGATCACCAGCAGCGCGATGGCGGGCCCTGGCCGCATCCCGCGTGGCTCGCCGATTTATGCCGCTTCGGATTCCTTGCTGATC
>DATNJA010000179.1:0-15298 GCA_035604155.1 Candidatus Udaeobacter sp.
CGAAACCGCACCTGAAACTCCGGCCGAGCGCAATGGTCGGTGAGATAGGCGAGGATGGCCTCGCTTTCCTCCCTGGACAAGTCGTTGATCCGGGTCGTGAACATGCGGTTGACGTACAGAGCCTTGCGCCCGGTTTCCGGATGGGTGCGCAAGACCGGATGCACCGCCCGGGGATAGATCCTGCCTCGATCGTCCACGCCTTTGTCCTTGTATCGGCCGCGGTAGTAGGGCTCGCCGTCGTGAGTGGCCGTCAGGCCTTCGAGATAGGTCTTCATTCGCGCCGACAGGGCATCATAGGCGGCGTACATGCTGGCGAAGAGCGTATCGCCGCCCACCGCCGGGACGATCCGGAGGTGGAGGATGCTGCCCATGGGCGGCTCCGCATCGCAGGACACGTCGGAATGCCAACTCTCGCCGGCGATATAAGTGGAATTGGCATCGGTATGGACCGGCAGCACCTCGGGATGGCCCGCCGGCCCGGGCGCGCCGGGATGAACGTGAAGTTCGCCAAACTGGCGCCCGAAGGCCTTCTGGCTGTCCAGATCGAAGAGCTGGTCGCGGAAGAACAGCACCTGATGCTGAAGCAGAGCGGCGCGGATTTCTGCGATCTGACGCGGGCCGGCCTGTCGTAGATCGACGCCGCCGATTTCGGCGCCGATATGACGTCCGACGGGTTGGACCTCGATCGTTTCATGGGCCATTGGCATCCTCCACGATACCGGGAGAGTGCCCTCGGCCGCTCCGGGCGTCTACATCGCCCTCTACTCTCATCCGGCGCAGTTGGTGTAAGACCTGGGCAAGCCGGTCCTTGTACCAGGGATCGTCAAGGCATCCGCGATGAGCCAATTGGCCGGGAGCAGGTACCAATGGGATATCCAGGATCGACAGGGAACGCCGATAGGGCGACCAGCACAACAGACGGGCAAATCTCCGCCAGGCTGCTCCTCGCCGCGATTGCAGTTTGGTTCGCCTGGTCGGCCGGCGCGGCCCTCGCAGCACCGGCGCTCTACGACAAGCCCGCCAGGGTGCAGCATCTGCCGCTTCCCGCCGATCCCCAGAACCCCCAGGCGAAGCCGGTTCTCTCCTGCTTCTACTTTCGCCATTTCATGGTCAAGGAGGTCGATCTGGGCGAGTTGGGCGCCGAGCAACTGTCGATCCTTCCCATTGAGGCCGGCCATCAAGCGCCGGTTTGCCGACGAGACAATGCCGCGGATGAAAAGCTGGTCTCGCCGGACGACTGGAGCGGATATTTCGACGGCGTCAAGGGCGACTACGTCTTCTTTTCCGCCGAAGACGGTTGGAACGACGGCATGGGCTTTGCCGTCTTCACTGCCGCCGACGCCAAGAAAGTATTCGAGGACGTGGCCAAGAAATGGCGCTCCATCGTCCTGATGCCTTCGGGTATCGCCATGCGGTACCAGCGGGTCTATGGCGCCAAATGCTCCTTGCAAGCCGACAAGCCCGGCTGCTGGCAGCAGATCGAGCGCGACACGGGATTGCATGGCGCGGCGCCGGATTGCACTGCCGCCTATGTGGCAGAGGAAAAGCGAACGCCGACCATGGTCCAAGGAGTGATCAACGATCCGACCATCGTCGATTACGAGGCGGCGGCTTCCATCGGCCCAGGCGGGTCGACGATCGCGCCGGTCACGGGTAAGGCCATCGCATGCCGGCCGTCCGAATAGGTCACGGCTTCTCCTTGATGGTTGTCAGCCCCGCGCCGTTCCCGGCAAAGCGAATCTTCTGAGACGGGATCGCCTGAGGGCATCTGTTGCCGATCCTGAATCCTGCTCTCCCGACCCGACGGAACTATGAAAGGCCACAACCTGCGACTCAGGATCCGAGATGCTCGAACCGGCGACGCGCCGCAGCTGTGCGATCTCTTGAACGCCATCATCCAAATCGGCGGGACAACGGCTTTTGAAACCCCATTTGGGGTCGCCCAGTTCACGGAACAATTTCTCGCCGGACCTCAGGTCATGAACTGCCTCGTCGCCGAGGACGAAAGGATGCGACGTCTCTGGGGATTCCAGGTCTTGGAGCGTGACCCCGAGCTGCCCGGAGACTGGGCCGACATCGCTACATTCGCCCGGCCGGAGCCGAAGATCCCCGGCATCGGCGCCGCGCTTTTTGCGGCAACGGCGAAGCGCGCCGGGGAATTGGGCTTGCGCGCGATCAACGCCACGATCCGGGCCGACAACGGGGGCGGCCTGGCCTTCTATCGGAAGATGGGATTCGAGGACTACAAGGTGACCCAATCCGTGCCGCTCAAGGATGGAACGCCCGTCGACCGCGTATCCAAACGCTATTGGGTCCGCTGACCGGCATGCCCCCTTATGTCACCGAGGCCCAGCATCAGAGGTATGAACCGATGCATGTACTTGCCGTATTCGCGCATCCTCGGCGGGACTCCTACACCGGCGCTGTGCTCGACGCTCTTGTCTGCGGTCTCGCCGAAAGCGGGCATGAGACGGAGCTCGCCGATCTCTACCGCGAAGGCATCGAGACGCGCCTGCAGCCAGAGGACTATGCGCAGTTCAAGGGCGAGGCCATGCCGGCGGAGGTCCTTCGCGAGCAGGCGCGGGTCGATCGCGCCGAGGCGCTGACCTTCGTCTTTCCCGTCTGGTGGTGGTCCTTTCCAGCGGTCCTCAAGGGCTGGATCGACCGCGTCTTCAGCGAGGGCTGGGCCTACAGCTTCACCCCCGGCCTGTCGCGCGGCCGCTTGCGCGACCGCCCAACCCTGCTCCTCGGCACAGCCGGCTCCCGGGAATCGACGTACCGCAAATACGGCTACGCCGACGCCATGGGCGTCCAGATCGATACCGGCATCCTCGGCTATTGCGGCCTTCGGGATGTCGAGATGCGCATCCTCTATGACGTGGAGCAGAACCCGGACTTGCGGGAACGCTACCTCGCGGAGGTGCGGGAGATCGGGCGCCGGTTCCTCGCCGCGGACCGCCAGCCCCGCGTGCCTGCGCTCGGGAGCGACCGGGCCGCCTGAGCGCTATCCGCGCGCGGACAGGTCAGTTGTTCGCCGTGGGTAGTGGGTCGGATTGAGTCATAATGCGACGACGGTTAACCACTTTCGACTTGCTTCAACCGTGCCTCGATCTTTCGGACCCAATGCCCGGCGATGGCGGACGTTGATGCCATTCCGGTTCGCAATGTAGTATTCGGGAGAACTCGCTGGCGGGGGAAGCGCCGCTTTCAAGAGAAAGGTCGACCGAGCCCGTGTCCGATCTTCACGCACTTCAAGAAGCACTCAGCGACATGGCGGAAGACCCGGATTTGACCGTCACATTGGGAAAGCGCGCGGCGGATATGACCGCCATGTTCCTCGCCAAGGCGGGCCCCCAGGATGCCGCCAACCTCAAGGAGTGGTTGAACTCACGGCTCAGTCTCGTCACCGCCAAGGGCAAGGCTCGGCTCAAGCTCAGCTATGCCAACCGCAGGGCCTACATTCTGCAATGCGCTCTCGATCGGGCGGAAGGCAAACCCCCGCCGGCGGAGCCGGAATAGCGCAGACTCGCGGCTGGCGGCAATCGCGCCTGGTGGCCAGCGTAAGGAGCTTCGTAGCCGCGCCTAGGGTCTCTTCGCAAGCGCGTCCAATTTGGTGACGACGATGCCGAGTTCGACGGCAATGACGATCAGCAGCAGCGGAACGAGAAATTCAAGCATGGTCGCTCCCCCTTCTTTTTTGCGATGTTCACGGCGTGAACATGCGGCCGTCGGGGTTGGGATCCACGGATTCAGTACCGTTCAACGCCAATACGCAACTTAGCCGATAGCCGCATCGCGTCCGGTCCCCAACAGAGCGGCATGCCCACTCTATGACCGGCGCCCTCGGCCAGCAAGCACCTATCACCGCGCCGTCTGCAGCGCCGATGCCGGCACCGGTCGCGGCGCGCCATCCGGGGTTTCACCGCAGGCGGACAGGCCGAGCGCGCCGATCGCCAGGAGCTAGCGAAGCGGCTTGAGATCGGGCTCGAGCCAGGCGCGCCGGGCGGCGGGCGAAAGAAGGCGCGCGCGGCTGTAGTACTGAAATGGGAAGGCCTTGGTCGCATAGGGGCTGGCAAGCAGCGCGTTGGTCAGGAGGAGAAGAGGCCGGGCCTCGGCCGTTTCCTCGACGAAGCGTCGTATCGCCCAAACATAGAAGGCGGTGATCGTTTCATGATAGCCGCCGGCGTCGTCGTTAACCGTCCCCACGGCCTCGTTGTAGGCGATGATCCCCCGGCGCAGCTCCGCCAGGACAGAATCCGCAGGCAGGTTCAGGACATGCCAGAGTCCGACGGTGAGATGGGCCTGGTGAGTCCAGCACGGCTGCGGGAGAGTCCGTCGGCGAAAGCCCTCGACGATCCCCAGTATCTCTGCCTCGCTCCGGTAGGCGGTGAAGGGGCGGGCAGTGGTCTCGATGGCCATGATAGCGGCGGGCAGATCTTGAACGGCCGGGCGACGCTGGATGCCCTCAGGCCTGTTGGGCCGACGACTTCGGGGGGTGGTAGCGTTTCACCCGGATGTTGCTGATCGCGGCTTCGATCAGACGCTGTTCGAAATGGGGCTTCACGCCCTCGAACTCGCAGGTCGCGACGACCTGATCGGTGATGAAGCCGGGCTGATAGGCCGCCAGCTCTATGTCCCGCTTCTCGGTCAGTTCCTGGATGATGAATTCGAACATCTCTTCGCTGAGCGGGATGTCCCGCGACTTGGCGACATGGTCGAAAATCCGCCGGAACCGCTTGCGCGAAGGCGGCCCGATCTCCAGCTTGAAGGGAAGGCGGCGAAGGAAGGCCGGGTCCATGAGGTCCTCGGGCTCAAGATTGGTCGAAAACATGAGCCGCGCCTCGAATGGCAGGTCGAAGCTCTTGCCTGTCTGCAGCTTCAAATAATCGACGCCGTTCTCCAGGGGCACGATCCAACGATTCAGCAGGTCGGCTGGCGAGACGAGCTGCCGGCCGAAGTCGTCGATCAGGATCGATCCGCCCAGCGCCTTCACGTGCAGAGGCGCTTCATAGCATTTCGAAATGGGATCATAGCCGAGCTCGAGCATTTCCAGCGTCAGCTCGCCGCCGGCCACGGCGAAAGGTTGGCGGCAGGGAACCCAGCGTCCGTCGAATTCCTCGTCGCGAATGGCCCTGACGGAAGTATCGCGATTCCCTTCCTCGTCGAGCAGCGCCGAATGCAACTTCGGATCGTAGACGCGCATGATCTGTCCTTCGATCATGACCGAATAGGGAACATAAATGAGGTCCGTCAGGGTTCGCCCGAGCTTGAGGGCGATCGACGTCTTGCCATTGCCCGGGGGTCCGTAGAGCAGGATGGGTTTGCCCGAGTTGATCGCCGGGCCCATCTTCTGCATCAGCGTCTCCTCGAGGAAGAGTCCCGAGAGAGCCGCCTTGATCTCCGGCAGGGTCACCCGCTCGCCTGAGATTCGCTGGCTCACGATGCGCTTCTTGAAGGCATCGAGCGACACCGGTGCCGGGCCGATATACTGCGAGCGCGACATTGCCCCCGCCGCCCACTGGCGGCCTGCCTCGGTAATGTCATAGCGCTTTTCGGCGAGCATGCCGGAGCCGCGCGCGCTACTGACGTTGAGGAGCTGCCGGCTGGCTGCGAGTTCCCCCAGCTGTGCTACCAGCGGGTGCGGCAGCTTCAGGCCCTCGACGAATTGCGACGTCGTGTCGAGCCCGTTGACGAAGATGAGCTTCATCAGCAGGTCAAGAAGGTCATTCTCCTTGATCTGAAGCTCGGCGATGCTGGCCGGCTTGGCCGGGGAGATCCGCAACAGGCGTTCGAGCCGCTTGCGGTCGACGATTCCCATGGCGATCAAGTTCTCGCCGAGCCGTCCGCCCTCGGTGTTTTGCCGCTGCAAGGCGGCCTCGATGTCCTGGGGCGTCGCCAGCTCCGCCCTGATCAGAAGTTCGCCGATTCGCATCGCAGGACCTTCGCTCTATCTGTAGAAAACCCAAGCAAATCTTCGGGGCCAAGCTAATGACATAGCTAGCGACTTAGTCAATTCTTTCCTGACAATCCCCCACGGCCGGTCGCACTTTCCGGATGCACCGACTTGATCCGGCAGGGTCAATCGAAGGCGACACTGACCTTGCCCAACCCCGGGAAGTCGGCGATGAGACGATCGCCGGAAGCGACGGCAACGGGCGTGAGGCAGGTCCCCGTGGTCACGATTTCGCCGGCCTTCAGCCCCCCACCCCGTTTCGATCGCTCGTTGGCGAGCCAAGTGAGGGCGATCCGTGGATCGCCTAGGGCATCGGCGCCATGGCCTTCTCCGGCGATAGCGCCGTTGCGCATCATGCGCACGGGCTGGCGAGGCAGGTCGATCCGGGGCCAATCGGCGACCTCCGGCCCCAAGACGAACCAGGCTGCGAAGGCATCGTCGGCGGCGATCTGCGCCGGACCTACTTTGGCGAAGTGCTCGAACCGGGCGTCGGGAACCTCGATCGCGAGATGGAGGCCGGCCACGGCCTTCATGACCTCCCCGACCTGGTAGGCATCGGATCGGGAGGGAAGGTCCCGTCCCAGGCGGAAGGCGAACTCCGCTTCGGCCACCCGCATCAACATGGGACCGGCACTAAGCACTGCGCCGTCATTCAGCACGAAGTCGGCGAAGAGCCGGCCGGCAAGCGGTTCGCTGACGCCGATATGGCGCTGGCCCGCCGCGCTCGTCGCCGCGATCTTCCAGCCGAACGCCGGCTGGCGAGCGAGCACCGTCATGGCATCCTGCACGACGTAGCCTTCGTCCAGCGATGCGGGCCGGCAATGGACGGGAAGCTCCGCCAGCCGGCGGCTTTCGAGGCGAGCCAGCCAGAGGATCTCGGCGGCTTCCATTGCGGCGGGCCCTTTCATGGGATTGCGTACCCCCTCTGCCACGGCCTCATTGATCGCTCCAGCTCAGATCAGGCATTCATGCATCATGTATTTGCCGCCGGGCGCTCTCGGGATTTCGGCCACGCGCCGGCACCGGATCCGAAAGCGAGGGGAGAGATACTTGTCGACGACGTCCTGAGCGGCGGCTTCGACGATCTCCATCCCGTCGGCTTTAGGCACATAGTGGAGTTCCACGTCGGTGAAACCGGTCTGGAACAGCTTGAATTGCCGTACGCCCATAAGCAGGGATGCGTCAGGGGGGAGCATGGCCGCCACTTTCGATCCATCCGGCAGCTTGAACAAGCCCGACTCCCGGCCGATCACGCGTTGGATAGCCCGGGCCGAGCGCGGACAGCCGCTGTTGTCGCCGGCGACGGCATAGTCGCCTGTTTCGTAGCGGATCAGCGGCATGGCTCGGTTAAAGAGGGGGGTGACGACGACCCGGCCCATCTGTCCAGGCCCGACCGGCCGGCCGTCATCGCCGACAAGCTCGAGCACCAAATGCCGGTCGGCCGGGTGATAGGCGTCGCAGAGCGGGCATTGCATGGCTATCAGTCCCGCTTCGACGCAGCCGTAACCATCCACCAGCCGACAATCGGGAATCTGCCCGACGAGCTGGCGCAACTCGTCCGAAACCACTTCGGAGATGGTCGAAATGAGCCGCAGCGATAGGGGTTGCACGCTTGCGGCGAGATGCTGCAGCGCCGCTTGCATGATGGAGGGAAAAGCCACGGCCAAGGTGGCGGATGTACGACGAAAGAGATCGAAGGCGGCAGCGCCCTCGAGAGTGGCAAGCTTCCAGTGCTCCGCGCCGTTCTTCAGGACCTGCTGTTCCAGCGTGCCGATGGGATTATCTTCATCCGGGAAATCGATTTCGGCGATGCGTCGATGGCGGGCGAGATCCCAGCCATTCATGAGCCGGCGGTTTTCCGCGAGGTTGATTTGGAAGTGGCGTTTGGTCTTGCGAATCAGCAACGGCTGGCCGGTCGATCCTGAAGTATGCCGGGTCTGGACCCTGCCTTCGCTTGGCGGTACATGGGTCGGGAAAAATCGCTCGGTCTCTTCCCGCACCAGCCGCTTGCCCGTTATCGGAATCTCGTGAAATTCGATCTTCGAGCCCGCGCTGAGGCGTCTGGCCCATTCCTGCTCCCGATAGTAGGGCGAATGGACCGCCGCATGAGACAGCATGCCGCTCAACGCACCTGCAGTGCCGGGTTTGATCTCGATTTCCGTCATAACGGATTCTGGTAGCCCGACGCCGGCCTGCAGTCCAGATGGCACTGAAGCCATCTGGCCGTCAGAGCCTCGGCAAAGTCTGCCAGCGCCTGGGCAACAGGTCCGGGGTCGAAGCGAGATGGGCAAACCACGGTTCAGGCGCGATCGTCATCTGATCGGGATGGTCGGCCAGCCAAGCCGCCCACCAGCTTAGCGAGGAATTGGCGATGACATGATGCCGGCAGGCCGCCATCAGACGCAGGTCTTCCACGGCCGCATCAGGGCCATTCGCGTCCACAAGATGGATGCCGGGTCCGTGAAAGTTCTCCCGGCACCATTGATGATCATCGCTGAACAGGAAGAATTCGGCGCCTTGCAGTTGCTCCGCCATCCGGTGCATGGCCTTCTCGTAGTAATCCTGTGAGCAGAGCCCGTGAACCCGAAGCTCTCGGGCGAGCAGGTAGTCGCCCCGCCGAACGTGGACGCACACGGCATTGGTCGCGCCGATCCGCGAGAGCCAGTCGCGGTTGGCGCCAGGCGGCGGCGTCGGCCGCAGCAGCTCGCGCCGGATGGTCTCAGCTGAGGACTCGAAATACCGATAAGACTGCCAATAGCCGGCGAGGTAGGTCGAGCCGGCGATGGTCTCGAACCGGGGGTCGTAGTCGAATCCTCTCTGGATAAAGACGTCGAGGCGTGGGCGGCGATTGCCACGATGACCCTGTCCGCCCATGATGGATCCGGCGAGGCGCAGCGCGTGTTCGACCGGACCAGCGCTGTCCGGAAGCGGAACCGGGCCTTTGCGCGGCCCCTTGCGGAATCCGCGCCATGCCACCGTTGCCTGGATCGGATAGCGATCGAGCTCGAACGGCCGTTGACAATAGCCGGTGCGGAAGGCCGTGGCATCGAGGACGAGGCTGGCGCCCAGCCTGTCGGCGAGCGCTCGACCCGCCGCATATTGGAACAACTGGTTTCCCAGGCCACCCAGCAGATGCGTGGCTACGTACACCGGCGCCGTCATGGCCCCCCTAGTACCGGCTTTCGCAGAAAGTCGGTACACCGTTTTTTCGTCTCGGTACCGGATTCACGCATAAATCCGGGATGATGCCCAAGTCGCGAAGTTCTGCGATCCGGACAGAGGAATTGGCCTGCCCTTCGTTCAATGCCATAGAGCCCGATTCCCTTCCGGGAGTAAGCTTGTCGGAAGCGCTCCCACGCTCTGCCACGGAGAGAGCCGTTGAACGAGCCGCCCCTGCAGATCGTTTCTGAAGGTCTGCGTCAACTATTCGCCTACTGGAACAGGCTCAGGGCCGGTCGTATCGCCCCCGCCTGGTCCGAGATCGACCCGGCCGCGATCAAGGCGTTGCTTCCCCATATCATCGTGACGGAATTTCTCGACGATCCTTTCGATGTCAGATTCCGCCTCATCGGCACCATGATCGTCGAAGCCTATGGCGAAGATTTCATGGGCAGGAATCTCAGGTCTCTTGAACCGACAGGGGGCGTCGATCTGTGGCTCGGGCTCTATGCCAGCGTGGTGAGAGAGCGCCTCCCGGTTTGCGGGCGCTACAGCCTCAGCTCCGATTATGTGCAGACCCAATACGTCGACGCCGGCATCTTCCCGCTATCCGCAGATGGCGTGAAGGTCGACAAGGCAATCGAATTGGAAGACTGGAGCCTGGCGGCGACGCTGGCGCCGAGCGTGCTCATGCATCCGGCCTGGCGGTTCGATCCCCTGTGAGCTCAATCGCCCGGCCAGACGGCCCATGCGGCGCCGAGGAATCCGAGCGCCGGAAGCATCAGGAAGCGCACCGGGCCGTTGGCGAGGTCGCTGAAGCCCATTTCAACCGCGTCGTAGGCGAACACGCCCGCAACCGCCACGAAGACGAGAGCCAATACCATGCGTGCGAGCCTCATGGGTCGGTCCTCACAACCGCGCTCAGGCTTCCGGCGCGTTGGTATAGAGATTGTCGAGGGCGGTCGCCACGAGCGCCTCGCTCATCTCCGGGTTCCGCTTGGTGAAATTGCAGGCGTCGACCACGTGGTCGACGATGAAGCGCGGCTGATAGCAGGCGAGCGGCGAGTGGCGCCGGCCCTGCAGCTCCTCCACCAGCCAGGCGAACACCCTTTCGTCGAAGGGAAGCCGGCGCGCCGCCGCCGCCCGGATGAAGATCTCGCGGTAGCGCTCCAGCGAGGGAGCGCCAAGCCTGATCTTGTACGGAATGCGGCGCAGGAAAGCCGCGTCGGTCAGGTCTTCCGGCGCCAAGTTGGTGCAGAAGATCACCAGCTCGTCAAAGGGGACGGAGAACGTCGCGCCGCTGTTCAGCTTGAGATAGTCGATCTTCTCTTCGAGCGGGATCATCCAGCGGTTCAGCAGGTCCTTCGGGCGCACATACTGGCGGCCGAAATCGTCGATGACGAAGACGCCGCCTACGGCCTTGATGTGCAGGGGCGCTTCATAAAAGTTCGCCTGCTCGCTGTAGCGCAGATCCAGCATGTCGAGGGTAAATTCGCCGCCGGTGATCACCAGCGGACGTCGGCAAGCAACCCAGCGCCGGTCGAAATCCTCCCGGCGGATGACCATGTCCGGGGCGCTTTGCGGTTCGACCCGGCCGACCTCCTCGTGGATCTTCGGATCGAAAATCTTGACGATCTGACCGCTGACCTCGATGCAATGGGGAATATAGATGACGTCCGAGAAGACCCGGTTGACCCGCCGCGCGATGGAGCTCTTGCCGTTTCCCGGCGGACCGTAGAGCAGGATCGAACGGCCGGCGTTGACCGCAGGCCCGATCCGTTGCTTCAGGTCGTCGGTCAGCACCATGTCCTCGAAGGCCTCGCCCAGGCTCGATGCTTCGACCTGTTCGTTGCTCAGTCGTTGCATGGCCACGCGATCGCGATAGGCCTGAAGGCTGACCGGCACCGGACCGATGTATTGATTGCGGTCGAGTGCGTCGGCGACGGCGTTCCGCCCGGCGTTGGCCAGGGAATAGGTCAAGACCGGAATGGCACCGCCCCGGTTCGAGCCCGTCACTCTGAGGAGCTTGCGCTCCACCGCCTCCTCCACCAGATCCTGGACCACATTGCCTGGCAGGCAGAGCAGCTGGGCCAGCGCCGGCGTGTTGTCGGCCCCGGCGCGGTGGAGCGCCTTCAGGACCAGGGAGATCAGCGTCGAGCGGGCGACGCCCGTGCCTTCGGCCGTGGCCGGCATGGCCGGCCGGGATAGAGGCTGCAGTGCGACGATCTGCTCTGGCGTCACGAGGTTCAAAGCGACCAGGTTCTCGGCCAGTTCGCCGCCGCGCGAACGACGGCGTTCAACCGCGCGTTCGAGGTCGGCTTGCTCCACAACGCCCTTGGCGACGAGCAACTCCTCCAGACGCATCAAGCCTCGCTATCCCTCCTCGAGAAATCGCCTCGACCTACGTCCCGCAATGCCGGCGCATAGGAAACGATTAATTGATCACACTATTGCATAGCATTGAGAAATACCATTTTCGTCAACCGCCGGCGTGCGGCCCCGCGTTCTTACAGCTCCAGGTATGCGCCTGCAGGTCTGGAATTCGCATGATATTACAACGGTTTGTCTGTGAAATCGGTTCCCGGCCAAGGCAAGGCCCTGGGCTAACATTGGCCCTTGGGTAGTAAGGCCGCACGGGTGCTCGCTTCGCTTGCTGCGGCGCCGACATGATCGCCCGCCAGCTCTCGAGCCCTGGCCGCGAAGCGACTGGCAAGCGGGCTCCTGGGTTTCAGTTCCATGCGTTCGCTGGCGAGGCCGCGGGCAGTTCCGCCAAGCCCGGCCCGGATCGCAGCCTCCAGCAGAGTGAGACTCAGCACATCCCGTTGTGCATGGCTGCCGCCGAAGCGGTGGGCGATCGGCCTCAGCGGCAGCAGAATCTCGACCGCCGCACGATAGTCTGCATGGCCGAAGGCATGGAGCGCGCGGCACAACGGCAGCCCGACTTCTGCCACGAGTAAGGCGTTGGTGCCGGCCTCGCGGGCCCGTCTTTCGAGCCTCGCAAGTAGCGCCGCAGCCGCGCTGTCCCGGCCGTCGCCTACGAAGGCCATCATCGCGTGGGCATCGTTGAAGGCATAGTAGGCGTCCTCGGCCTTGCCCGCCCACGCATCGGCTAGCTCCTGCCAGCGCTGGCCGACCGGCGCGCCGCTAAGATGCAGGCGCCAGAGCAGGGCCGATGCGTCGACCATCTCCAGCGCGATTTCGGAAGGCCGGGGCCTGATTTGCCGGTCGTAGATGGCCAGCACCCGATCCCAATCACCCAGGTCGAAATGGTAGAGGGCGAGATGCCACCAGTTGTGAAATGCGAAGCCGTTGTCATGCGCCCAATCCTGGCTGCGTCCCGTCAGCCAGTCGATGCCGTCTTCCAGCCGCGCCTGCATTTCCATGACATGGGCCACGGCGTGAATCGCCCAGGGATCGCGCCGATTGAGGGCAAGCGCCTGGTGGCCCCGTTCCTCGGCTCTCAGGTAGTCGCCCATTTCTTCCAGGCCAAAGGCATGCATGCCGAGCACGTAGCCATAGCCGGGAACGCTCTCGTCCCAGGCCCAAAGCGTCCGCGCGACGCGGTCGCGCAGCTGGCCCGACTGACCGAGATAGAAATCGCCGAGATGGGCAAGCTGGAGGGCGAGACTGTCGCGCGGATAGTCGGCGAGAATGGCGCCATAGAGCTCGACCGCGCGGTCGAACCTGCCCTGCGCCCAAGCGCGCCCGGCCAGGATATGGCCGCGCTCGCGCTCATTGGCCCGGTTCCATAAGGCCTCGCCCGCGGCCACGCTATGCTCGAGCGCAGCTTCGGCAGCCTTGTCCGTGGCGCTCAGCATAAGGCCGGCCCTGAAGCAATGCCCGAGGACGAAATCGGGATCCTCGGCGAGGGCTTCGTCAATGATAGCCAAGGGGTCGTTGAAATAGCTGTGAAACAGCTCAATCGCGTCTTCATAGCGATCAAGGGCGCGCCTGTTGGGCGTGGAAACTGGAACCCCGCGCCGATCCTGCAAGGTCATGCTGCGCGCTCCTTCCATCTCCGGCGGGACAGGCCATTCAGTGTCAGAATCGGCGTGGGCGATCTTGCGCCACTCAAAGCACCTGGCCTGCGCGACCGGAGTTGATTCAGCATGAAAGAAACGGAGGCCAATGTCATGACGATTGCACGAGCCATGCCACGCGCCCTTGGCGTTTGCGCTGGACGTTAGCCGACCGGCGTCAAATCCGACCGGCAATGACGCAGGCCACTCCGCCCGATCACGTCGCCGCCGGCTTCAGAACCAGCCAAGCCGAGGCAGCTCGAACTCACCCATGCCGACGGCGGCAGCCATGATTGCCACCGCGACGACCAACAGCAGGATCGGCCAAAGCAGGCTGCGTCCGATCTTTCCAGAAGAGGAATCCCGAGTGGCAAGCCAGTGCTCGACAAACGACCGGGGTGGGTAGGGCGGCTCCGCCACCAAGCCATGGAACGCCACGTCGGCGTCATGGCCGGACCCGATGCGCAACAGGAGGCGAACCGACTCAACGCCGCGGCGTTCCAGCGCCCGCTCCCAAATGACGTGAACGTTATCGCTATCCCTCGGCAATTTCGCCTCGGCTCTCTGCTTCGGGCTGTATTCCGGTCCGGACGCCCGCAGCGCATGGTTACAAGTGGTTACTTAGTCTCGACTGTCAAGGACTTCGGCCCGGATGGGCGAAGCGAGGCCCGGAGCCGCCTTGATGCCGCTTTCCTGGCCAGGCGGCCACGTCTAGAGACTTTTCGCCAAAGAAGAGTTAATCCGCGATGCCAGTATCGCCATTATTTCGAGGCCGAGTGCCTACTCCAACTCGATCTCGCCCTCGATTACCAGGTCGAGATTCGTTCCGCTGAGCGACAATCTCGCTTCAGCCGCGAGCTTTTCGCCGCCCTTCAGATTGCCTGCGGCAAGGGCGTCGCGCACGGCCTCCTCGATGGCGCGCTGGGCTGTAATCCCGACCTTTTTCAGGAATTTGCGCAGGCTCATGTTGAGAACGTCTTCGTTCATCGTTGAGTTCCTTTCCATGTGGCGTTGTCCACCCGCAGACGATCCGGCCTCGGGACAACGGTTCACCGGACAATCAAGGGGCCTTGTCAGGCAGCCGGGCGGTTGGGCTAAAGTTGATCCAGCTCAATCTGCGCCTGCCGACTCTTTGGCTACAATATTAAAGTGCATTTTGGAAATTGGGAGGATCTCTATGAATCGCTTCGTGAAACTCGCCTTCGGCGTCGGTCTGGCGCTGACGCTGGGAGTGCTGGCGCCAAGACCGGCTTCGGCCGATGTTCTGCTGAATGCCCTGTTCATGAAACAGGCGGCTTATAGCGAAGACGACATTCGCAATATGACCACGGCCTTCGAACAGGCAAATCCGGGAATCAAAGTGAACCTGGAGTTCGTCGCCTACGAGGCTCTCCACGACAAGATCGTCGCCGCCCAGGGCGCCGGAGGGTCGGGCTATGACGTGGTTCTCTACGATGTCATCTGGCCGGCGGAGTTCGCCAAGCACGGCTTCCTGATGGACGTGACCAGCCGGGTTCCGGATAGCGAAACCGCCCAGGTCTTCGACGGTGCCTGGTCCACCGTCACCTATGACGGCAAGCGTTGGGGCATGCCCTGGATTCTCGACACCAAATATTTATTCTACAACAAGGACATGCTGAAGCGGGCCGGGATCGCCGCACCGCCCAAGACCTGGGATGAATTGACGGCCCAGGCCAAGATCCTCAAGGACAAGGGCATCGTTCAATACCCGATCGTCTGGAGCTGGGCCCAGGCCGAGGCGCTGATCTGCGATTACGCGACTTTGGTCGCCGCCTACAAAGGTGCCTTCTTCGACGCCGGCGGCAAGCCCGTCTTCGACCAGGACGGCGCCTTGAAGGCAATGCAGTACATGAACGACTCCCTGCGGGACGGGCTCACGAATCCGAACTCGCGCGAGTATCTGGAAGAGGACGTGCGCCGGGTATTCTCCAATGGCGATGCCGCCTTCGCCCTCAACTGGACCTATATGTACAACATGGCCAATGACCCGAAGGAGAGCAAAGTCGCCGGACAGGTCGAACTCGAGCCCGCACCGGGCGTGGCCGGTCTGACCACGGCCTCGGCCGTCAACGGTTCCATGGCGCTTGGAATCCCTTCCAACAGCCAGCATGCGGATGAAGCTTGGAAGTACATCTCCTACATCACT
>DATNJA010000180.1:0-5370 GCA_035604155.1 Candidatus Udaeobacter sp.
AGAAGGGCGACGCGGTGGTGCAGCAGGTGGCAGGCTTCTGGAAGAGCCTCGGCCTCGCCTTCCCCGTCGAGGGCGTCCTCGAACGAAACTGAGGCGGGGAGAAGGACAAGAACACCACAGAGACAGGAGAGACACAGAGAAGAACAAGAAAATTACGGGCGCGAAGCGCCCAAGAATCTTCTCTTCTTATCTTTCTCCTCTGTGCCTCTGTGGTGCCCTGATCTTGCTTTCTACTGTAGATCCGGAAAATCCTCCGCCCAGTATTCATTCGGCGCCCGCGTGCCCGGCGCCTGCGGCGTCGGCCCGCCGCGGCGCTCGACTTCGCGCCGGCGCAGATCGACGCGCCGGATCTTGCCGGAGATCGTCTTGGGCAGCTCGGCGAACTCGAGCCGGCGCACGCGCTTGAACGGCGAAATGTGCTCGCGGACATGGCCGAAGATCGCCCGGGCGGTTTCGCGCGACGGCTCCCAGCCGGGGGCCAGCATCACATAGGCCTTGGGAACCGCGAGCCGGATCGGATCCGGGCTCGGCACCACCGCGGCCTCGGCCACCGCGGCATGCTCGATCAGCACGCTTTCCAGCTCGAAAGGGCTGATCCGGTAGTCGGCCGCCTTGAACACGTCGTCGGCCCGGCCGATGAAGGTGATGTAGCCGTCGGCATCTCGGGCGGCGACGTCGCCGGTCCGGTAGTAGTTTCCGGCCATGATCTCGCGGCTTCGCTTCGGGTCATCCTCGTAGCCCGGCATCAGCCCGAGTGGACGCTGAGCGAGATCGAGCGCGATCTCGCCTTCTTGCGCCTCCTGGCCGTCGGGATCGAGGAGCGCCACGCGATACCCCGGCAACGCGCGCCCCATGGACCCTGGCTTGACCTTGAGGCCCGGCGGATTGCCGATCTGGGCCGTGGTCTCGGTCTGGCCGTAGCCGTCGCGAATTTCCAGATTCCAAGCTTCGCGCACGGTCTCGATGACCTCTGGATTGAGCGGCTCTCCTGCACTCGCCGCCGCCGTCAGCCGCATCGGATAGGATTTCAGGTCTTCCTGGACGAACAGGCGCCAGACCGTCGGCGGCGCGCAAAGCGTGGTCACGCCATGGCGCGCTATGGACTGGAGCGTGTCCCTGGCGTTGAAGCGCTTGGCGGCGTGGATGAAGACCGTGGCGCCGGCGTTCCAGGGGGCGAAGAAGCAGCTCCAGGCATGCTTGGCCCAGCCGGGCGAACTGATGTTCAGGTGAATGTCGCCGGGCCGGAGCCCCAGCCAATGCATGGTCGAAAGATGGCCGACCGGGTAGCTCCGGTGGGTGTGCAGAACAAGCTTGGCCTTGGCGGTGGTGCCGGAGGTGAAATAGAGCAGCAGCGGATCGTCGCCCGCGGTGGGTCCGTCGGGGGCAAAGCCTTCGCTCGCGCCGTAGGCTTCCTCATAGGGCTGCCAACCAGGCGCTTCGCCGCCCACGGCTATGCATCTGAGCGAGGCGGCGATCTCAGTGAATTTGCCTGCCTCGGCTGCCGGCGCGATCACGGTGCCCACGCGTCCGCGGGCGATCCGGTCGGATAGATCGTCGCGTCCGAGGAGGGTGGTGGAGGGGATCAGCACCGCGCCCAGTTTCATCGCGGCCAGCATCGTCTCCCAAAGCGGGACGACGTTCCCCAGCATGAGCAGGATTCGCTCCCCGCGCCTGAGGCCCAGCTTGCGCAGGTGATTGGCCACCTGGTTGGAGCGCCGGCGAAGCTGATCGAAGCTGAGCTTTGTTTCGGAGCCTGTCTCCTCGACGATCCAAAGGCCCGCCTGGTCGTTGTCTTCGGCAAGCCGGTCGAAATAGTCGAGCGCCCAGTTGAAATTCCGCAGCTCCGGCCAGCGGAAGTCGCGATAGGCAGTCTCGGGGTCTTCCCTGTGCTTGAGCAGGAAATCGCGGGCGGCCAGAAAGCCGTCGATCTCGCGCATGGGCTCCCCCCGATGGCTTTTCTCGATTAGAGCATTGGGTCGGTGCCGTCGTCGAGGTGGGTTTGCCCTGGCGCCGACTTTGGCGGAAAGTCGCTGCATCGCATTGAGCGGGCCGGAGGCCATTGCCATGGATTTCGATCTCAGCGACGACCAGCGCGGATTCCAAGCGACGGCGCGCGCGTTCGCGGCGGACCGGTTCGCACCCAACGCGGCGCGCTGGGACGAGGAGCGGCATTTCCCCGTGGCAGAGCTTAAGGAGGCTGCCGCGCTCGGCTTTGCCGCCATTTATGTCGGCGAGGAATTCGGCGGCTCCGGCCTGAAGCGGGTCGATGGGGCGATCATCTTCGAGGAACTGGCCGCCGGCTGCGCCTCCAGCGCCGCCTTCCTGTCGATCCACAACATGGCGTCCTGGATGATCGACCGCTTCGGCAACGAGGCGCAGCGCCGGCGGTTCCTGCCGGATCTCTGCCGCATGGCGCGCCTTGCCAGCTATTGCCTGACCGAGCCGGGCTCGGGATCCGATGCGGCTTCCCTCAAGACCCGCGCCAGGCGCAAAGGCGACCATTACGTGGTCAACGGGACCAAGGCCTTCATCTCGGGCGGGGGACGATCGGATCTCTATCTGGTCATGCTGCGCACCGGCGGCGAAGGGCCCAAGGGCATTTCCTGCCTGGTGGTCGAGGCCGGAACGCCCGGGCTTTCCTTCGGTGCCGAGGAGCGCAAGCTCGGCTGGAACTCCCAGCCCACGACCATGGTCATCCTGGAGGATTGCCGCGTGCCGGTGGCCAATCGCCTGGGCGAGGAGGGCGAGGGGTTCAAGATCGCCATGGCCGGGCTCGACGGCGGGCGGGTCAACATCGGCGCCTGTTCGCTCGGCGCCGCCCGGACCTGTCTCTCGGCGGCGCGCGACCATGTCACGACGCGAACCCAGTTCGGCCAGGCGATCGCCGGATTCCAGCCCACCCAATTCAAGCTTGCCGACATGGCAACCGAACTGCAGGCGGCCCGGCTGATGATTCGCCTGGCGGCGGCGAAGCTCGATGCCGGAGACCCGGAAGCTACCCTCCATTGCGCCATGGCCAAGCGGTTTGCCACCGACGCCGGTTTCCGGATCTGCGACGATGCCCTCCAGCTCCACGGCGGATACGGCTATCTCAAGGACTGTCCCATAGAGCGCTTCTTCCGGGACCTGCGGGTTCATCGGATCCTCGAAGGCACCAACGAGATCATGCGGGTGATCATCGCCCGCCGGCTTCTGGCGGGAGCGGCGCTCGACTAGCATGGAGCCGGAAATCGTCTTCTCCCGCGCGAACGGGATCGGCGCCGTGTTGCTGAACCGGCCCAAGGCGCTCAACGCCCTCACCCTGGAGATGAGCCATGCTCTCGAGGATCGGTTGCGCGGCTGGGTGGTCGACGACGGAGTCAAGGCGGTGCTGGTCCGCGCCGCGGGCGAGCGCGCCTTCTCGGCCGGCGGCGATATCCGAAGGCTCTACGAAGCGGGCAAGTCGGGCGGCGACTATCCCTACCGGTTCTGGGCCGACGAATACCGACTCGACGCCCTGATCAAGCACTACCCCAAGCCCTACATCGCCTTGATCGACGGGATCGTCATGGGTGGCGGAGTCGGCATCTCCGTGCACGGCTCCCATCGGGTGGTCACGGAGCACGCCCTGTTCGCCATGCCGGAGACCGGCATCGGTCTCTTCCCCGATGTGGGCGGCTCCTATTTCTTGCCCCGTTGCCCCGGCCGGACCGGGCTTTATCTGGGCCTGACAGGGGCCCGGTTGAAGGCGGCCGACCTGCTCCACGCGGGTATCGCGACTCATTACGTGCCACGAGCGCGGCTCGAGGCTCTCGAGCACGCGCTGGCCGGCGATGGCGCGGGTGTCGACGAAGTGCTGGCCGCATTCGCCGAAGATCCGGGCCCGGCGCCGCTCACCCTTGAGAGTGCGGAAATCGACCGGCTGTTCGTCGGCGACAGCCTCGCGACCGTGGTTTCGGCGCTGGCGGCCGCCGCCAGCCCTTTTGCTCGGCGCCAGGCGGAAGCCTTGGCGAGCAAATCGCCGACCGCGCTTCTTTTGACCTTCCGGCAGCTCCGAGATGGTGCCGAGCTCGCTTTCGACGATTGCATGCGCATGGAATGGCGCATGGTGAGCCGCGTGCCGAAGGAGCTGCCGGATTTTTATGAAGGCGTGCGCGCCGCGGTTATCGACAAGGATAACAAGCCGCGCTGGTCCCCGGCCCGGCTCGAGGATGTGGACCCTGCCATGCTCGATCGCTTCTTCGCGCCGTCGCCCCTCGGAGAGCTCGAGCTTTACTGACGGAGGAGAGCCATGATTCGTATCGGATTCATCGGCGTCGGCAACATGGGTGGACCCATGGCGCTGAACCTGCTGAAGGCGGGCCATGGCCTCAAGGCCTATGACCTGGTGCCGGCCTCGCTGGCACGGGTCGCAGAGGCGGGCGCCCTGGCCGCCGCATCGCCTCTCGACGCGGCGACGGCTGTTGACGCCGTCATTACCATGCTGCCGGCGGGACAGCATGTTCGCGCGGTCTATCTGGGCGAAGGCGGGCTCGTAACCAAAGCCAGGCCGGGAACCCTGCTGATCGACAGCTCGACCATCGATGTCGCGACGGCGCGCGAGGTCGCCGCCGCCGCCGCTGCGGCAGGGCTGCCGATGATCGACGCCCCGGTCTCGGGCGGCACCGGCGGGGCCGAAGCCGGCACCCTCACCTTCATGGTCGGCGGCCCGGACGAAGCCTTCGCACGGGCCAAGCCCATCCTCGAGGCCATGGGCAAGACCATCGTCCATGCCGGCGGCCCCGGGAACGGCCAGGCGGCCAAGATCTGCAACAACATGATCCTGGGTGCATCCATGATCGCCGTCTCGGAGGCCTTCGTGCTCGCGGAAAAGCTGGGCCTCACTCATCAGAAGCTGTTCGACATCAGCGCCAAATCCTCGGGCCAGTGCTGGTCCCTTACGACCTATTGCCCGGTGCCGGGTCCGGTGCCGGGCTCACCCGCCAACCGCGACTACAAGCCGGGCTTCAGCGCCGCCATGATGCTGAAGGACCTGCGCCTGTCCCAGGAAGCGGCGGCGGGGGCGGGTGCGGCGACGCCGCTCGGCGCCGAGGCGACTCGTCTTTACCAGCGCTTCGCCGATGCGGGACAGGCGAGCGTGGATTTCTCCGGTATCATCCGCATGCTGCGCGAGGGGTGAGCCTGCGGCCCTCGCCCGTTCGAAGTCCGTTCGTTCCAGGCCACTCATTCTAGGAAAGACTCCATGGACACCGTGACCCAGTTTCCCCGCCAGGTTCGGGAGATCGAGAACCTGTTCATCACCCTTGCCGACGGCTGCCGCCTGGCGGCCCGGATCTGGCTTCCGGCGGATGCCGAGACCAAGCCCGTGCCGGCGATCCTGGAATACCTGCC
>DATNJA010000181.1:0-16925 GCA_035604155.1 Candidatus Udaeobacter sp.
AGGCGACGTCGATTCAGGGAGGGTCGATCAGCCCCGATTCATGGCATCAGGGCGCGGACGCCCTATTCGGCATCCCTTTTGACGAAGAATGCGCCGATCCGCTCGAAAAACTTCTCCGCAATGCCGACGTCGGCGCGCGGGTCCGGCGGGTCGGCGTCTCGTCCATTGCTGGGCAGAAGCGATCGCGTCGCCAGGGCATGGTCCAGTTCCGCCTTCAACTCCGGTCGCGCCTGCAAGAGCGAGAGAATGACCGGCCTGCGAAGCTCATAAACCGCGCCGGTCGTGAGGGCCCTGACGGTTACGCCCGAGGGCTTGCCGGAAAGGAGCGCGAGGGCACCGATGTCGTCGCCAGGCCCGCGCCGGTCGACCTCCACGGTCGTTCCGTCTTCCTGTTCCTTCGTCAGAGAGACGACGCCGCTATCGATGAAGAACAACGATTCGACCTCGCTGTTCTGCTTCAGCAGCACTTCGCCCGCCCGCATCGCGCGGCTGGTCAAGGCCTTCTGCACGGCATCGCGTTCCGAGGGGAGCAGATGGACGAACTGAGGCGCCCGATCGACAAGCCTCGCCGCCGCCGGACTCTGGCCGGCGGCAATGCGCAAGACCGGCTCCTCGCCCGCCTGGGGAACGGCGATGGATATTCCCGCCCATCTCGCGTGCCGATAGATGAAATTCAGCACATCGCTCTTCACCTGGCCCGTCAAGTCGACGCTTCTGACAAAGAAGCGAACCTGATAGGTGACCGAGGAGGCGGCGAAATCCTTGACCCGAATCTTCGGTCCGGGCTCCGTCAGCACGTTGCGGCAATTCAGCACCGCGTGCTGGATCAGCTCGATCCCGCGGGACGGCGGCGTGCGGTTGTCCAGGGAGACGGTGAATTCGACGCCCTGGGTCGCAGTCGGCGAGCTGAAATTGACGATGCGCGACTTGGCGATATTGCTGTTCGGCACGATGATGCTTTCGCGGGTCGTGGTCATGATATGCGTCGCCCGCCAGTTGATCTCGATGACCTGGCCCTCCGCCCCACCCTCGAGCGCGATCCAGTCGCCGACGTGATAGGGCCCTTCGATGTTGAGGGCGATGCCGGAAAAGAGATCGCCCAGCGTGCTCTGCAACGCCAGGCCCAGAACGATCGCGATCACGCCGGAGGTGGCAAGCAGGCCCGTGACGGCCAGATCGAGAACGAGACCCGCGACCGCGAAGCAGAATCCGATATAGACGACCCCGGCCAGCAGGTCGGTCGCGAACTTGCGCTCCTGCTCCCGGTGGTCGATCAGCAGGAAGGCTCTGCCGAGCGTGATCAGGAGGCGCGCCAGCCAGAACCACCAGAATATCTCCAGCAGCTGAAATGCGAGGCGGGGATTTCCCTGCATCGCCGCCGGCGGCGGCCGGAGAGGCGACACTCCGCCATGCAGGAGCACGAGGCTGAACACGGCCATGTAGGCGATGCCGACGGCGAGCCTCGTCTTCGTCGGCTGGCGGAAGAGCCAGGCCGTGGAGGCGAGGCCGACCGCGCCAATGAGGCTCGCGAGGAGAAGAGGCTGGTCAAATATCATCGCTCGACCCGCTTTCGTGCCTTGGATGCCAGCCGATGGACCAACAGCTGCCTCGCCACATCGTGCCGGATTGACCGATCAGGTCTATCGGAATCGCTCGGGGATGGCGCTGGCGAAAGGGAACATCGGGAAATAGGGCCTCGCTTCATCGATCACCCGCCTAAAGGAAGGCCGCTCGACCAGCCTGTCGAAATATGCGGCCAGGTTCCTGTGCCCGGCCGGGAAAGGCTCGACTACGCCGGCATAGAACAACGCTGGCGCGGCGGCGCAGTCCGCCATGCTGAAGGCCTTGCCCGCCGCCCAGCTTCTCGAAGCCATTCGGCGATCGATCATGGCGTATGCGGTTTGCAGGGTCGATCGCGCTTCGGCAACGCCGATCTCATCCGCCTTGTCCCTCGCGCGCCGGCGATCGGCGACAATCCTTTGCATCGGAAACTGCACGTGCAGATCGAAGATCCGGTCCCAGAGGCGCACGTCGAGGGCTTCGTCTGCGTCCGCGGGGATCAGCCTGACCGGACCGGCAAAATA
Source organism: Candidatus Udaeobacter sp. (assembly GCA_035604155.1). Lineage (GTDB taxonomy): Bacteria > Pseudomonadota > Alphaproteobacteria > Dongiales > Dongiaceae > DASXQK01. The sequence continues at coordinate 2,085 of DATNJA010000181.1, forward strand.
TCGATCGAGGTATTCGATGATGACCGACGATTCGGGGATGTTCCTGTTGCGGTCATGATCGCGAACCACGGGGAATTTCCTGAATGTCCAGATATCGCGCAGTTCCGCACGATCGGGCTCCTTCGACAGGTCGATGACGCGCGGCCGGAAAGGCGTGCCGTTCTCATAGAGCGCCACCAGCACCTTGTGGCAGAAGGACGCCAGAGGGTGATAGTAGAGGGTCAGAGACATTTCGATCTCCCGCTGCAGCCGGCGTTGCCACCGAGACATGGATACCGCCCTCGCCACGATTGGCGGAGGAGGTTCGACGGCTATTCCGGCCGCACCAGCGCGTGCTTCTTCCTGCCGGCGCTGAGCTTGATGTAGCCGTCGGCGGTAAGTTCGGCCAGCGTCAGGATCGCGGCATGGTCGGTGAGCGGCTTGCCATTGACGCGTGCGCCGCCGCCCTCGATCAGGCGCCGCGCGTCGCTCTTGCTGGAGGCGAGGCCTGTGCGGTGGAGAAGCTCGATGGCCGGCAGGCCGCGCGCCAGGTCGCCCCGGGCGACCGCGATGCTGGGCAGCTCGTCGCCGGCCCCACCCTCGCCGAAGACGCGGCGCGCGGTCTCGGTCGCGGCGTCGGCCGCCTCGCGGCCATGGGCCATGGCGGTGGCTTCGGTCGCCAACACGATCTTGGCGGCATTGATTTCGGCGCCGGCGAGATTTTCCAGGCGCGCGATCTCGTCGAGCGGCAGGTCCGTGAACATGCGCAGGAACCGGCCGACATCGGCATCCGCCGTGTCGCGCCAGTATTGCCAGTAGTCGTAAGGCGAAAGCTTGTCGCCGTTGAGCCAGACGGCGCCCGCCGCGGTCTTGCCCATCTTGGCGCCGCCGGCGGTGGTGATGAGGGGCGTGGTGAGACCGAAGAGGGCACGGTTCTCGACCCGCCGGCCCAGCTCGACGCCATTCACGATGTTGCCCCATTGATCCGAGCCGCCCATCTGCAGCTGGCAGCCATGGCGCCGAGCCAACTCCAGGAAGTCATAGGCCTGGAGCACCATGTAGTTGAACTCGAGGAACGACAGCGGATGCTCGCGCTCGAGGCGCAGGCGCACGCTGTCGAAGGCTAGCATCCGGTTGACCGAGAAATGCCGGCCGTAATCGCGCAGGAACTCGATATAGGCGAGGCCGTCCAGCCAACCGGCGTTGTCGACCATGATGGCGGCGTCAGGGCCGAAGCTGAGGAACCGGTCGAAGGTCTTGCGGATGCCGGCGATGTTGCCGGCGATGTCGGCGGCGCCGAGCAGCTTCCGGCTTTCGTCCTTGCCCGAGGGATCGCCGATCTTGGTGGTGCCGCCGCCCATGAGCACGATCGGCCGGTGGCCGGTCTGCTGCAGCCGGCGCAGCAGCATGATCTGCACCAGGCTGCCAACATGGAGGGAATCGGCCGTGGCATCGAAGCCGATATAGCCGACGAGCCGGCCATGACTGGCGGCATCGTCGAGCGCTTCCAGGTCGGTGCACTGGTGGAAATATCCCCGGGCGATGAACTCCCTGAGAAACTCGGATTTTGGCTCGGTCATTGGCCGTTCGGTATTTTGCAGATTAGGCTTGCTGGCTTGCCGTTCGCGGCCGGTCATGTAACACAGGAGATGAGCAAAACCTATGGCCCAGAACGAACAGATCCTGGCTCTCGGCCTCATGAGCGGGACCTCCTGCGACGGGGTGGACGCGGCCCTGGTGGCGACCGACGGGCGGAGCCGCCTGCGCTGCGGGGAGACCATCACGCGCGCCTATCCCGAAGCCTTCCGGCAACGGCTGCGCGAAGCCATGATGAGCCGCGAGGCGCCGCCCGCGGTGGTCGAAGAGCTGACCCGGCGACACGCCGACGCGGTGGCGGAGCTTCTGTCGCGGGCCGGCACGCGCGCCGGGGAGGTGCGCGTCATCGGGTTCCACGGCCAGACCCTCCTCCATGAACCGGAAAAACGCCGCACCTGGCAGATCGGCGACGGGGCGCTGCTGGCGCGCTTGACCGGCATCGATACGGTCAGCGATTTCCGCAGCGCCGACGTGGCCGCGGGCGGACAGGGGGCGCCGTTTGCGCCGCTCTTCCACCGCGCGCTGGCCGAGAGCCATGGCAAGCCGCTGCCGAGGCCGCTTGCGGTGCTCAATCTCGGCGGCGTCGCCAATGTCACCTGGATCGGCGCCGGCGAGGACGAGCTGATCGCCTTCGACACCGGCCCCGGGAACGCCCTCATCGACGACTGGGCGATGCGCCATCTGGGCCGGCCCGTGGACGAGGACGGACGGCTTGCCGCAGTGGGCAGAGTGGACGAGCGCGCTCTCGAGGCGCTGCTGGACGACGAGTATTTCGCGCGGCCCGCGCCCAAATCCCTCGACCGCGACGCCTTCGATCCCGCGCCGTTGGAGGAATTGTCGCCGGCCGATGGCGCGGCCACTTTGGTCGCCTTCACCGTGGCGGCGGTCGGGCGCGGCTTGGAGATCCTGCCAGAGCCGCCGGGCGCCTGGCTGGTCACCGGCGGGGGCCGGCGCAATCCGGTGCTGATGGCAGCGCTTCACCAGCGCCTCGGCGTCCCGGTCTCGCCGGTCGATTCCCTGGGTTGGGACGGCGACGGGCTCGAGGCTCAGGCCTTCGCCTATCTGGCCGTCCGCTCGCTCGCAGGCCTGCCTCTCAGCCTGCCGACCACCACAGGCGTGCCGCGGCCGCTGACAGGCGGAAGGCTCGACCGCGCGCGCGGGTGAGGCGGGTACTTCAGCCGGCGAGCGGCCGGGACAATTCCCGATCGGCCGCCGCGATCTCGGCCGCGGCCTTGGCCGGCGCCGGCCGCGATCCCACCCGCTCGTACCAGCGCGCCAGGGCAGGGTGAGCCGCAAGCCTGGGCCCGCCCAGGCGCTGGGAGAACAGCACGGTCATGAACATGGTGATGTCGGCGACGGAAAATCCGCCGCAGAGATATTCGCGGCCTTCCAATTCGTCCGCCATCGTGGCGAAGCGATCGAACAGCGCCGCGTCGGCGCGCCGGCCTTCGGCTTCGCGGGCGGCCTGGCGGACCGGATCGCCCGCCGGCGGCTCGGTGCGATAGCCAAGCTTCACCACGATGGGCACCAGGATTTCGTCGGCCGTGAGCTCCATGAGCCGGCAGCGCGCCCGCGCCTTGGCCTCCGCCGGATAGAGCGGCGGGGTGGGATAGGCGTCCTCCAGATACTCGAAGATCACGGTCGAATCGAACAGGGTGAGGTCGCTATCCACCAGCACCGGCACCTGCGCCTTGGGATTGGCGGCTAGCACGGCCGGATGCTTGGGCGAATAGCCCTGGGTCTGGCTGAAGGGAACCATGATCCGTTCAAACGCGATGCCCTTTTCGTTGAGCGCGATCTCGGCCTTGTGGCCGAAGAGGCTGAGGGGTCCGGAGTAGAGCTTCATCGGGTTGCCTGTCGGTGACATCGGTTTCGAGAACATTACAGGAACGTTCGCGACGGGACAAGCCGTCCGGTCCGGTCCGTCCGGACATGCGCGGCTCCGAAGTACCCTTGCCCGTGGGAAGCTCTACCGCGCCGCCGCCTTGGTCTTCCCCTTGGCCGGCATCGGAAGGACCTTCACCAGATAGTCGTTCACTGCATCCTTCAGCTGGTCCAGATGGTCGCTGAAGAAATGGTTGGCGCCCTTCAGGATCTTGTACTCGATCTTGATATCGCGCTGGTTGGAGAGCTTCTGGATCAGCTTGGCCACCGCCTCATGGGGCACCACGTCGTCCTTGTCGCCCTGGACGACCAGGCCCGAGGATGGGCAGGGGGCGAGGAAGCTGAAATCATAGATGTTGGCCGGCGGCGCGATGCTGATGAAGCCGCTGATCTCGGGCCGGCGCATCAGGAGCTGCATGCCGATCCAGGCGCCGAAGGAAAAGCCGGCGATCCAGCAGGCGGAGGCATTCACGTTATAGGCTTGCAGCCAGTCCAGAGCCGCGGCGGCGTCGCTGAGCTCGCCCTCGCCACGGTCGAACTTGCCCTGGCTGCGCCCAACGCCGCGAAAGTTGAACCGCAGCACGGAAAACCCGTGTTCCGCGAATACGTGATAGAGGGCATAGACCACCTTGTTGTTCATGGTGCCCCCGTGCTGCGGATGGGGGTGCAACATGAGCGCAATCGGCGCGTTCGGCCCATCGCCGTGCTGGTAACGCCCTTCCAGGCGTCCTTCAGGGCCGTTCATGATCACTTCGGGCATGCTTGGTCAGCCTTGGACCATAGATTGGTGCGGGTGCCGTGGCGACCAAATCCGACTGCGAGCATCGGATATCCCGGCCAGCCCAGCCCTCATTCCTTTTGTTAAACTTGACTTAGTTAGTCGGACTTACTATATCTCCGCCAGCCATGCGGGGAGCCGCCATGGGCTCCCAGCTGAAGGCGGAGGACTTTATCATGGCCGCACAGGGCATTTTCAAGACTATTCGCCAGCAGCTCGATTCGATTATGGCTCGGGACCCGGCGGCGCGCTCGCGCACGGAAGTGCTGCTGACCTATCCCGGCGTGCATATTCTGTTCTTCCATCGCATCGCCCACTGGCTCTATCGGCGCGACCGTCGCCTGCTCGCCCGCTTGGTTTCTCAGGTCGGCCGGTGGCTCACCGGCATCGAGATTCATCCCGGCGCGCGGATCGGACGGCGTCTGTTCATCGATCATGGCATGGGTGTCGTGGTCGGCGAGACGGCCGAGATCGGCGACGACGTGACGCTTTATCACGGCGTGACGTTGGGCGGCGTCGCGCCTTCGGTGAACTCCGCAAGCCAGGTCGATCGCAAGCGCCATCCGACCATCGGCAACAATGCCATCGTCGGCTCCGGCGCCCAGGTGCTGGGCCCCATCACCGTCGGCGCGGGTGCTCGGGTGGGCGCCAATGCGGTGGTGGTGCAGGACGTGCCGGCCGGCGTGGCCGTGGTCGGAATCCCGGCCAAGGCAATCCTGCCCAAGGAAAAGACTGGCGCCTTCCTCGCCTACGGCACGCCGACAGGCAACGTGCCGGACCCGGTGGCGCGCGCGCTGGAAGCCATGGCCGAACAGCTGGCAGCAATGAAGAGCCGGCTGGACGCGGTTGAGGAAGCCGAGAAGAAGCTCGAATCCGTGACGCCCCCAGGGGCGCTCAGCGCGGCGCCCTCGATGGCGCCCCATGTGGTGGTCGACAACGACCGTCCCGTCAACGACCGGACCGACAGCGACCGTCTCGTGGCGAGCGGCGGGAAGAAGGAGGGCTGACCATGAAGCTCAGCACCAAGGGCCGTTATGCGGTGATGGCGCTCGTCGACCTGGCGAGCCAGACCGATGGCCGGCCGGTCGCCTTGGCGGACATCGCCGAGCGCCAGGAGATTTCCCTTTCCTATCTGGAGCAGCTTTTCGCCAAGCTCCGCCGCGGCGGGCTGGTGCGCAGCGTGCGTGGGCCAGGCGGCGGCTATCTGCTGGCCCATGCGCCGGCGGAGACGCGCATCTCCGATGCCATCCTGGCGGTGGACGAGCCGATCCGCGCGACGCGATGTAAAGCCAATTCCTCGGCCGGCTGCCGCGCGAACAAGAGCCGGTGCCTGACCCACGACCTGTGGGAGGAGCTGGGCAACCAGATCCATGTTTTCTTGAGTTCCGTTTCCCTGGCCGACGTCTGCAATCGCCGAATCCTCGGCAATGGCCGCTTGCATCAGGGCATGGCGGCCGATGGGGGCGAAGAGCCCGCGAGCGAGGCATCTCCCGCCGGTTCCGCCGGCACTCAGCCGGCCGTCGCGGCGGAGTAGCGGAAGCCCGCGATGAACCAGCCCGTCTATATGGACTACAACGCGACGGCGCCAGTCTTTCCGGCGGCAGCCGCAGCCATGGGCGAGGCGCTGACGATCGCGGGCAACCCGTCCTCGGTGCATGGGTTTGGCCGTGCGGCGCACAAGGCCATGGAGGACGCCCGGGAGCGACTGGCGGCGGCCATCGAAGCCGATGCGCGCGGCATCGTCTTCACCAGCGGGGCTACCGAAGCCAACAACCTGGCGATCCATGGCGCGGGCCGGCCGCGGATCCTGGTTTCGGCCATCGAGCATGATTCGGTGCGCGGCGTGTCGCCCACGGCAGAGCTGGTGCCGGTGCATCGTTCCGGCGAAGTCGATCTCGCGGCCCTGGAGAGAATGCTGGGCGCCGATCGCCGGCCGGCGCTGGTCAGCCTGATGCTGGCCAATAACGAGACGGGCGTGGTGCAGCCGGTCGCCGACGCGATCGAGATCGCCCAGCGCTACGGCGCTCTCGTCCACTGCGACGCGGTACAGGCGCTGGGCCGCATGCTTTTGAATGTGGCGGCCCTCGGCGCCGATCTCGTCAGCCTGTCGGCCCACAAGATCGGGGGACCCGCAGGTGTGGGCGCGCTTTACGTCAAGGACACAGTCGCTCTCAAGCCCGTGCTCGCCGGCGGCGGGCAGGAGCGGGGCCGGCGCGCCGGGACCGAGAATCTTCCTGGCATCCTCGGGTTCGCCGCCGCCGCGGAAATCGCGGTCGCCCAGCAGCCGGCGGAAGCCGCGCGGCTCGGCGCGCTGCGCGACGATCTCGAGGCGCGCATCGGCGCCGCTCGGCCCGACGCGACGCTGTTCGGCATTGAATCGCCGCGTCTCGCCAATACATCTTGCGTGGCGCTTCCAGGCGTAGCGTCGGAGCGGCAGGTGATCGCCCTCGATCTCGCCGGGGTTGCGGTCAGCGCCGGTGCAGCCTGCTCGTCGGGCAAGGTCCGCGCCTCGGCCGTGCTGGGTGCCATGGGCGTTCCGGCGGCACTCGCGGCCTCGGCCATCCGCGTCAGCCTGGGCTGGCAGAGCAAGGCCGAGGACATAGATCGATTCATGGCGGCATGGACGGGGATTCTGAGCCCGCTGCTCGCGGCCTAACGGAGTACGGAAGAGATCATGAATGTAGAGGCAACGACGGTGGTCAACGGCGCGGTCGGCAAGGGCGGGCTCGACAACGGGGGCGGGCGCAACCGGCCGCATACGCCGATCTATCTCGACTACCAGGCGACGACGCCGACCGACCCGCGCGTGGTCGAGGCGATGCTGCCCTATTTCACCGAGAAGTTCGGCAACCCTCATTCACGCAACCACGCCTTCGGCTGGGAAGCCGAGGAGGCAGTGGAAAAGGCACGTGAGCAGGTGGCGGCCATCATCGGCGCCGACCCGCGCGAGATCGTGTTCACCTCGGGCGCCACGGAATCCAACAACCTCGCGATCAAGGGCGTGATGCGGTTCCACAAGGATCGCAAGAACCACATGATCACCCTGGTGACGGAGCACAAATGCGTGCTCGACAGCGCCCGGCATCTGGAGATGGAAGGGGTCGAGGTCACCTATCTGCCGGTACAGCAGAACGGCCTGGTCGATATGGCGGTGCTGGCGGCGGCGATCACGCCGAAGACCGCGCTGGTGTCCATCATGGCCGCCAACAACGAGATCGGCGTCATCCAGCCGCTGGCCGAGATCGGCAAGCTCTGCCGCTCGAGGGGTGCGTACTTCCATACGGACGCGGCCCAGGCGGTGGGCAAGATCCCGCTCGATGTCGAGGCGATGCATATCGACCTGATGAGCATCTCCGGCCACAAGATCTACGGTCCCAAGGGCATGGGCGCCCTCTATGTGCGGCGCAAGCCCCGCGTCCGGCTGGAAGCCCTCATCCATGGCGGCGGCCAGGAGCGCGGCATGCGCTCGGGCACCCTGCCGACCCCGCTCGTCGTCGGCCTCGGCGAAGCCTGCGCCATCGCGATGAAGGAGATGCCGGCCGAGGCGGAACGCCTCAAGGTCTTGCGCGAACGTCTCTATGACGGCATCACCCGGCGCCTGCCCGAGGTGTTCCTGAACGGCGACCACGAGCACCGGTTGCCGGGCAACCTGAACCTCAGCTTCGCCTATGTGGAGGGCGAGGGGCTGATGATGGGGATCAAGGAACTCTCGGTCTCCTCCGGCTCGGCCTGCACCTCGGCGTCGCTGGAGCCCTCCTATGTGTTGCGGGCGCTGGGCGTCGAGGAGGAGCTGGCACACACCTCGATCCGCTTCGGCCTCGGCCGCTTCACCACCGAGGAGGAGATCGACTATGCGGTGGAGCAGGTGGTGAGCGCGGTGTCGCGCTTGCGCGAATTGAGTCCGCTCTGGGAAATGGCCCAGGAAGGCATCGACATAAAGTCGATCAAATGGGCGGAACATTGATGCGCGCCGCGACCGCGGCGCGCCGGAATCGGCGTTGGAGGTAGCACATGTCCTATAGCGAGAAGCTGCTCGACCACTACGACAACCCGCGCAACGTGGGCGCGCTCGACAAGAACGATCCCACGGTCGGCACGGGCCTGGTGGGCGCGCCCGCCTGCGGCGACGTGATGAAGCTGCAGATCAAGGTCGGTGCCGACGGCCGCATCGCCGACGCCAAATTCAAGACCTTCGGCTGCGGCTCGGCCATCGCGTCGTCGTCGCTGGCGACCGAATGGATCAAGGGCAAGAGCCTGGACGAGGCCGAATCGATCAAGAACACCCAGATCGCCCAGCATCTCTCGCTGCCGCCGGTCAAGATCCACTGCTCTGTCCTGGCCGAGGACGCGATCAAGGCGGCGATCCGCGACTATCGCGAAAAGCACAAGCCAGCCGAAGCGGCCGAGTAACCCGGCGGCCGGACAACGATCAGAACGGACCTTACGAGATCATGGCAAGACCGCGTCCCCAGGCGATCAAACTTACCGAAGCAGCGGCGAAGCGCGTGCAGGATCTGCTGTCCAAGCGAGGCAAGCCCTCGGTCGGCATTCGCATCGGCGTGCGCAGCAAAGGCTGCTCGGGCCTCAGCTACACCCTCGAATACGCCGACAAGCGCGATCCCATGGACGAACTGGTGGAGCAGCACGGCGTCACGGTGCTGATCGATCCGAAGGCGACGCTTTTCATCCTCGGCACCGAGATGGACTATGTGGAGGAGAAGCTCCAGTCGGGCTTCGTCTTCCGCAATCCGAACGAAAAGGGCCGCTGCGGTTGCGGCGAATCCTTTCATGTTTAGGGCGCGGCCTCAGCCGAGCTTCGGGGCCTGACCCGTCATGACAGCGTTGGCGGAAAGCGACGGCGGGATCGTCGCCTGCTGGTCCTGTCGCGGGCCGGTCGCTGCTCTCGCCCTCTTCTGCCATACCTGCGGCGCGGTGCAGCCGCCCCGCCAGCTCGATCACTTTCAGCGCCTCGGCCTTGAGCGCGGCTTCGAGGTCGACCTCGCCGAGCTCGACCGGCGCTATTTCGGCCTGCAGCGCAATCTCCATCCCGATCGTTTTGCCCGACGCGGAGCCAAGGAACGCGCCATCGCCGAGAGCCAGGCAGCGAGCCTGAACCAGGCGTACGAGACGTTGAAGGAGCCGCTGGCTCGTGCGGCCTATCTGTTGGAGCTGGCCGGCCGGCGAAGTGCCGCCGCCCATGCCGCGACGGTGGACGACGCCGAGCTGTTGAACGAGGCGATGGAAAATCGCGAGGCGCTGATGGAGGCCGAGGACAATGCCGCCATCGACCGGATCGCGCGCAAGGCCAAGGACAGTGCCGAAGCCTGCCTCGCCGAGCTGTCGCTGGCGTTCCGGCGCAACGACATCGAGGGCGCCGACCGCCTGGCGACCCGGCTGCGCTATTGGCAGAAGCTGGCCGAGGAAGCCCGCGGCAAGCGCCGGCTCATGGAAGGGACCGCGATTTGAACCTGCTCCAGATCCATGAGCCGGGCAGCACGCCGGATCCCCATGCCGGGGAGACGGAGCTTGCCATCGGCATCGACCTGGGCACCACCAACACGGTTGCCGCCGTGGCGACGCCCGAGGGCCCGGAAGTGCTGCGCGCGGCCGACGGCGCGGGGCTCTTGCCCTCGGTCGTGCATTATCGCGCCGACGGCGGGGTCGAGGTGGGCGCGGAAGCGTTGGCGGCCCTGATCGACGATCCCACCCATGTGGTCGCCTCCATCAAGCGCCTCATGGGCCGCGGAGCCGAGGACGTGCGCAGCCTGGCGGGGCATCTGCCTTTCGAGATCGTTCCCGGCGCCGGCATGGTGCGTCTCAAGATCCGCGACCGTCTGCTCACCCCCGTGGAAGTGTCGGCCGAGATCCTGCGCGCCGCCAAGGCCCGGGCCGAGCAGGATCTGGGCCGGCCCGTCGCCCGCGCGGTGGTCACCGTGCCTGCCTATTTCGACGACGCGGCCAGGGTCGCGACCAAGGATGCCGCACGGCTCGCCGGGCTGGAAGTCCTTCGCCTGGTGAATGAGCCGACAGCGGCGGCTCTGGCCTATGGCCTGGACAAGCAGGCCGAAGGTGTCTTCGCCATCTACGACCTCGGCGGCGGTACTTTCGATATCTCGCTGCTGCGCCTGGAGAAGGGCGTGTTCCAGGTTCTGGCGACGGGCGGCGACACCGCATTGGGCGGCGACGATTTCGACCACGCCATTGCCGAGCGGTTCCTCGCCGAGCGCAGTGGCAAGCTTTCGGCCGGCGAGGCGAAGCAGGCGCTACTTCTCGCGCGCCGGGCCAAGGAGGAACTGAGCGGCAAGGAGCGCGGCAGCTGGCGCCTCGATCTCGGCGGGCGCGCATCGAACCATTCCCTCGACCGCGCGACCCTGGAAGACATGATCGCGCCGGCGGTGAACCGGAGCCTCGCCATCGTAAGAGGCGTGCTGGCGGACGCCGGCCTCGAGCCGTCGCAGATCGACGGCGTCGTGCTGGTGGGCGGTTCCACGCGGCTGCCGCTGGTACGGCGCCGGATCGCCGAACTGTTCGGCCGGCCGGCGCTGGCGGATATCGACCCCGACGAGGTGGTGGCGCTTGGCGCCGCCCTTCAGGCTCGTGCGCTGACCTGCGGCTCAGACACGCTCCTGCTGGACGTCATCCCGCTCTCCCTGGGCCTCGAGACCATGGGCGGGATCGTCGAGAAGATCGTCGACCGCAACACGCCCATCCCCGTGGCCAAGGCCCAGGTCTTCACGACCTACCAGGACGGCCAGACGGGCATGCTGCTCCATGTGGTCCAGGGCGAGCGCGAGACGGTGGACCAATGCCGGTCGCTCGCCCGCTTCGAGCTGAAGGGCTTCCCGCCCATGACCGCGGGCGCGGCGCGGATCAAGGTGACCTTTGCCGTCGATGCCGACGGCCTGCTCAGCGTCGAAGCCGAGGAAGAGACGCACCATGTCCGCGCCGGCATCGAGGTCAGGCCCTCCTACGGCCTTTCCGACGACGACATGGCCCGGATGCTGCGCGACAGCATGGAGAACGCCGAAGACGACATGCGCCGGCGCCTGCTGATCGAGGCGCGGGTCGATGCGGACCGCGTGTTGCAGGCGCTGGACGCCGCGATGGCCGCGGACCGCGCGCTGGCGAGCGAGGATGAGCGGGCCGCGATCGCAGCGGCGGCCGAGCGCCTGAAGGCGTTGAAGGCGGGCGAGGATCGCGAGCTGATCACGGCCGCCATCGAGGCCTTGGAAAAAACGGCACTGCCTTTCGCCCAGCGAAGGATCGATCGCGCCATCGGCCAGGCACTCAGCGGCCGGAGCCTTGACGAGGTGGAGGCTTCCATGGCTATTGGCGCCGCTTCGCGGCCGGGGGCAACAGGCGCCGACCCGGCAGCGGCCGGGTCGTAGTTCAGTCGAAACGAGGAGTCTTGGCAGGATGCCAAAGATGACGTTCATCAAGACCGATGGCACCCGCGTCGAGGTGGAGGCCCCGCTCGGCCTCTCGGTGCTCGAGATCGCGCACCGGAACGACATAGACCTGGAGGGCGCTTGCGAGGGCTCGCTCGCCTGCTCCACCTGCCATGTGGTCATCGACCCCGAGTGGTACGAGCTTCTCGAGGAGGCGAGCGAGGACGAGGAGGACATGCTCGACCTTGCCTTCGGCCTCACCCACACCTCGCGCCTCGGTTGCCAGATAAAGATGACGCCGGAGCTGGACGGGCTGACCGTGTCGCTGCCCGCCGCTACCCGCAACATGATGGTCGAGAAGTAGGATGCGCTGGACCGACGTCTACGACATCGCCGCCGAGCTGGAAGCCCAGCACCCGGACGCCGACGTGGTCAACCTGCGCTTCACCGACCTGTGGAAGTGGGTCCAGGCCCTGCCCGGATTTGCCGACGATCCCAACAAGTCCAACGAGAAGATCCTGGAGGCGATCCAGGCCGCCTGGCTGGACGAGCGCAAGTGACGGACGCGCCCGGCATCGCAGGCCTCGAGTCCCTGGCGCCAGGTGCCCGCGTGGTCGCCGCCATGTCGGGCGGCGTGGACAGTTCCGTCGCGGCGGCCTTGCTGAAGAACGCCGGCTACGACGTCGTCGGCGTCACCTTGCAGCTCTACGACCATGGCGCGACGGTACGCAAGGGAAGCTGCTGCGCCGGCCAGGATATCTATGACGCCCGGCGCGTGGCCGATCGGCTCAGCATCGCCCACTACGTGCTGGACTACGAGAGCCGGTTCCGGGCCGCCGTGATGGAGGATTTCGCCGCCAGCTATGCCGCCGGCGAGACGCCGATCCCCTGCGTGCGATGCAACCAGCGGGTCAAGTTCGCGGACTTTATGACCATGGCGCGCGAGCTGGGCGCGGCCGCGCTCGCGACCGGTCATTACGCGCAGCGGATCGAAGGGCCGGCGGGACCGGAGCTGCATCGAGCTCAGGATGCGAGCCGGGATCAGAGCTATTTCCTCTTCGCCACGACCCGCACCCAGCTCGATTACTTGCGGTTTCCCCTCGGCCATTTGCCGAAGAGCCGCACGCGCGCGCTGGCCGCGGCGCTCGATCTCCCGGTGGCCGAGAAGCCCGACAGCCAGGACATCTGCTTCGTGCCCGAGGGCCGCTATGCCGAGGTGGTGGAGCGCATCCGGCCGGGTGCCGGCGAACCGGGAGAGATCCGCCATCGTGACGGCCGGCTCCTGGGCCGGCATCAGGGCGTGATCAACTTCACCGTCGGCCAGCGCCGGGGCCTCGGCATCGCCGCGGCAGAGCCGCTTTACGTGGTCAAGATCGACGCCGGCCGGCGCCAGGTGATCGTCGGCCCCAAGGCGGCGCTTGGCGCAACGGGCGCCAGGCTGCGCGAGCTGAACTGGCTTGTCGACGGGCCCGCGCGCCCGGAAGGCGAGGCCGTGGAGGCCAAGTTCCGCTCCACCACGCCCGCCGTGCCGGCCGCCGTCTTCGCCGACGGGCAACTCCGGTTCGCCGAGCCTCAGCATGGCGTCGCTCCCGGCCAGGCTTGCGTCTTCTACCGGGGCGAGCGCCTGTTGGGAGGCGGCTTCATCGCTCGCACCGAAGCGGCCGAGGCCGCATGACGCCGGCGGAACTCGCCGCGGCGCTGGCCAAGCGCGTCGCCCAGGCGCCGAAGCTGGGCTATCGCGTCAAGTTCCAGCTGGACGAAGGCGGCATCGTCTTCTGGGACGGCACCGGGGACCGGCCGGAGATTTCCGAGGCCGACGGCGAAGCCGACACCGTGATCCGGCTCTCGGTCGATGATTTCGTCAAGCTCATGGACGGCAACCTCGACCCGACGCTGGCCTACATGACCGGCAAGCTGAAGGTCGAAGGCAAGCTGGGCGTGGCCCTTAAGATCAATGCGATGCTGAGCGATTGAGGGCGGCGACTCGCGGCGCGCGCATGCAGCCCAAGACCAAATGATGAGCGGCAAGACACGCTTTTGCGTTGCGCAGAAGGCCCGGGCTTAGGGTACGGCGTCGCCCGCGGCTGGGCCACCGCCGGTTTCATGGTGGCTGCACGACCATCTGCTGCAAAGCGATTGCCGATTGGATTAATCCGTTCACCAACCTTGGCTCGGCAAGCCAGGCCACGGCCTTCAATTTTAGTACAGACATCATCTGCAAGACGCGGTCGCGTTCCGGTCCGGGCTTAAGATCGTAGTACGCCCTAGCATACCACACATAGGCCACTACTTCGCTTTGTGAGACGCCTTGTCCTGTCGCGGCCATAGTGCCGAGCCTAGCCTCCGCATGCCCGTCGCCGCCGTCGGCATCATAGGCGTATGCCCGCGCAGCATCTTGATACTGCAACAGCGCGTCCTCGCGATTCCTACGGGTACCCTGGCCCAAATCGGACATGAGACCGAGATTATAATGGGCATCCGCATTTTCCGACGCCGCCGCCTTGAGATACCATTTCCTAGCCAGAGAAAAATTCCGAGGAACGCCTCGCCCGTTCCGATAGAAATCGCCGATGGCAGTCTCAGCCGCCGGATTGCCGAGGTCAGCCGCCTGGGAATACCAGTTCAAGGCCTCCCGGGGATCGTAGCCGACGCCCTGTCCGCCAAGATACATGTCGCCAAGGCTCACTTGCCCATCGGTGTCATCCTGCTCAGCAGACTTGAGGTACCATTGGACGGCCGCTTCAGCGTCCTGGTCGACGCCGTTGCCATCCCTGTACATATTGCCAAGAGCCACCTCGGCATCTGGAGAAGATTGCTCGGCCGCTTTTCGATACCATTTCGCGGCCTCTTCCGACGCCCTCGGGTCTCCCTTTGGTATGTCCGTATCGCCGTCTTCAAGGCTGAGCCCAAACTCGTATTCGGCCACCAGATTGCCTTGCTCAGCTGCTTTGCGATACCAGTCGGCGGCTAGCCTCTTGTCCGGATTGACGAAGTAACCATTGTAGTAGAAGAAGCCGACGATGCGCTCGTTCAATGCGTCTTCAGGCATCTGTTCTATTATGCCATGTGCTCCTAATCGCACGCCCGTCGCACCAAACAATTTCCAACCTTTCCCGATGGTTTCCTTGGCAAAATCGGTACCGTCCGGGTTGCCGGGCCAGTCGTCGTCCACATCGGCGAGATTTTCATAGGCAATGCCGAAACTTGGGTCCAGGG
>DATNJA010000182.1:0-7057 GCA_035604155.1 Candidatus Udaeobacter sp.
GAACCGGCAGCAATTTCGGGGCCGGGCCGCAGAACAACGCCCAGGTGCATATCACCATCAATACCAGCCAGAACGAATTCATCGGCGGCGCCACCCAGCCTGCGAACAAAATCCCCCACACCTTCCGGATCACCCTCGCGCTCTATGAGCGCTCCACGGGCCACTATGTCTGGCGCGCCGAGATAACCGACCTGAGGCCGGACGCCGATCCGCGCGATGCGACCGGGCCCATGGTGGCTAAGCTGGTCGAGGCCCTCGACAAGTCGGTCGGACCCGCCCAATAACCCGCGCCGCCTTGCCGGTCGGCCTGCCATGGGGCAGATTCCCGGCGCCCATAGCAGGAGAAGCTCCCTTGGCCATGAACCAAACCTGCGGCCAGTCCGCCATCGCCTTCCTGGAAGCCAATGGCGTGGACACCGTTTTCGGCATACCCGGCGTCCACACCCTCGATTTCTACCGGGGGCTGGCCCAGAGCACGATCCGCCATGTCGGCGTCCGCCACGAGCAGGGCGCGGGATTCATGGCTGACGGCTATGCCCGTGCCTCGGGCAGGCCCGGGGTCTGCGTGCTCATCACCGGACCGGGCGTGGTCAATGCCGGGACCGCCATCGGTCAGGCGTTTTCCGATTCCGTTCCCATGCTGGTCCTGAGCAGCGTCAATGCCCGCGACGACCTCGGCAAGGGCCGCGGCCGGCTGCACGAGATCACCGATCAGCAGGCCGTGATGGCGCCGCTGACGGCCTTTTCCCGCACCGTGATGAAGCCCGAGGAGCTGCCCCGGGCCATGGCCGACGCCTATGCCGTCTTCGAGACGGGACGGCCGCGGCCGGTGCATATCGAGATTCCCCTGGACGTCCTGTCGGGGCCCGGTGTTCCGGCGGAGGACAGCCGGGGCCGCCGGCGCCGGCCGGCACCCGATGGGGCGGCGGTCGCGTCGGCCGCAAAGCTGATCCAGGCGGCCAAGCTTTTGGTGGTGATCGCCGGTGGAGGAAGCGTGGAGGCAGTCCAACCCCTCGCGGCCTTCGTCGAGAAATCGGGCGCCGTTCTCGTGCCGACCGTAGCGGCCAAGGGTTATGTCCCCGACGATCATCCTCAGAGCCTCGGCTCGACCCTGGCCCTGAAAGCGACCTTGGCGCTGCTGGAAGCGGCGGATGTCGTGGTGGCAGTGGGAACGGAGCTGGCCGAGACCGAGCATTGGACGGAGGCCTTGCCCATCAAGGGCAAGCTCATCCGCATCGATCTCGACCCGCGCAACATGAGCCGCGACTACCCGGCAGCGGTCGCCATCCTCGCCGATGCGGGACCGACCCTGATGGCCCTCAGCGCCGCCATCCAGAAGCGACCGGCACCGGACGGCAAGCGCTTGGCAGCCATCCGTGCCGCCAACCTTGCCGACTGGCGCCCCTTGCAGCGCAAGCATATCGCGGTTCTCGACGCCCTACGGGCGGCACTGCCCGAAGACGGCATCGTCGCTTCTGACATGACCCAGATCGCGTATACCGGCAATTGCTACTTTCCGTGCCGGCGGCCGCGGACCTGGTTTCATCCCCAGGGCTTCGGCACCCTCGGCTACGCGCTCCCGGCCGCCATCGGCGCCAAGCTTGCGACGCCGGATCGTGCGGTGGTTGCGCTTGCCGGCGATGCGGGCCTTCTGTTCACGGTTCAGGAGTTGGCGACAGCGGCCGAACTGCGCATGCCTCTCGCCGTGCTGCTTTGGAACAACGATGCGCTCGGCCAAATCGCCGGCGACATGGTGGGCCGCGGCATCCCGGAAATCGCGGTCAAACCGCGCAACCCGGATTTCCAGGCCCTCGCCCGAGCCTTTCACTGCTATGCCCGCCAGCCGAAGAGCCTGACCGAGCTGACCCAGTCGCTGAAAGACGCCTTTGCAGCCGATGGACCGACTGTGATCGAGGTCCGCCAGGACGCGGCCTTCCTCGCCTGACAGGGCCGCGATGTCCCGGCCGGTGATCGGATTGGCCCTCGGCGGGGGCGGTGCTCGTGGCTGGGCGCATATCGGGGTACTGCGGGCGCTCGCCAAGGCGAACATCAAGCCCGACATCCTCTGTGGGACTTCCGTTGGAGCCCTCGTCGGCGCCATTGACCTGGTGGGGAAGCTCGACGTGATCGAGGACTGGGCACGGGGCCTCAACAAGCTCCGGATTGTCGGCTATCTCGACTTCCATGTTTCCGGCGGCGGGATGATCGGAGGGAACCGCCTAGCCGCAGTCATGCGCCGGCATCTGGGCCAAACGGCGATCGAATCCCTGCCGGTTCGATTCACCTGCGTGGCGACCGACCTGGTGACCGGGCATGAGGTGTGGCTCAGCCGCGGCGACTTGGTGGAGGCCCTCCGGGCGACGATCTGTCTTCCCGGCGTATTCTCGCCCGTGGATATAGACGGGCGCTGGCTTGTCGACGGGGCATTGGTCAATCCCCTCCCCGTCTCCGTCTGCCGGGCCATGGGGGCCCAGATCGTCATCGCCGTCAATCTTCACGCCGACATCATCGGGCGCACCAAGCTCGCGGGCCAAAGCATTCCGCGTGCCGCCGGCTTCGACCTGCTGCAGGAATTTCCCGAGGTCGCGAACAAGGCGGAGCATGGCCTCGGCGGATGGGTGAAGGGAGTCTTCGGCCGAACGGCCGGCGCGCCGAGCCTGTTCGGCGTCATGGTGCAGTCCCTCAACATCATGCAGGATCGCATCACCCGCAGCCGCCTGGCGGGCGAGCCCCCGGACGTTTCCATCTCGCCCAGGCTCGGCCATATCGGCCTCCTCGAATTCGACCGGGCCGCCGAGGGTATCGCCGAAGGTGCGGCGGCGACGGAGCGCGCGTTGGGTGAAATCGGTGAAGCGATCGCCGTCTATTCAGGCCAGCCGGCATGACGAGCGCAAAGCAGCTACAATCGAGGTCGCGAAAGATTCCTTGCGCAATTGCCTCAAGGCAGTCGTGCAAGAGGGAATGACCATGCGAAGGCGACGGCGCAAGTTTCTAGGATCGCCCGATCGGCCGCGACCTGTCGCATCGCGCCGATGGAGTCAATTGCTGGCCGTTACGGCGTTGGCGGCGGGCATGGCCGCGGCCCCCGCCCTGGCCGAGACCGACGCCGGGATCGAGGCCCTCAACAAGGGCGACTACGGCATCGCGCTCAAGGAGCTGACGCCCCCGGCGAAGGAAGGCGATGCGAGGGCAGAGGCCTATCTGGCATCGATCTATCACTACGGTCTGGGCGTCGCCGCCAGCTACAGCAGGGCCTTCTACTGGTATCGGGCGGCGGCGCTCCAGGGGAATACGGACGGCCAGATCGGCCTCGCGATCCTCTATTTCAACGGCCAAGGCGTGCCCAAGGATCTGGCCATCGCGCACATGTGGCTGACTGTCGCCCTCGATGTCATGCCCGAAGGCAGCGATCGGGAACGCGTGCGGGCCGACCGCGATGTTCTGGCCCAGAAGATGAACGCGGCTCAGCTCCAACAGTCCGCAGACCTGGTGCAAAACTGGTATCGCAACCACCAAGCCCCGTGAGCGATTTCTCCCCGCCAGCGGCAATCCGGTCGACGATGGTGCGTGATCTCTATGACCATTGGGAGGCGAAGCGCGCCGGGCGGCTGGCGCCTCGCTGGCGCGAGATCGATCCGGGCGCGATCCGGCCTCTGCTTCCCTTCATCTCCATATCCGACGTGATCGAATCCCCCTTCGATCTCACATACCGGCTGGTCGGCACCGGCGTCACCGAAGCCGCCGGCCGGGATTTCACCGGGTGCCGGCTCAGCGCTCTCAAGGTAACGACCGGCTTCGATATCTGGCTCGCTCACTACATCCGTGTGGTGCGCCAGGGGCGGCCTTTCTACGGACGCTATCTCGGCGACATTGCCCCCGACCTGGCTCGCTATGCCGATCATGGCGCCTTTCCCCTATCGGAGACCGGTGAGCGGGTGGAGGGCATCCTCGAAATCGAGGACTGGTCCGAGATTCGCGGCCTCAACCCGGGCCATATCGACTTGCCGATCTGGCGGTTCGATCCTCTGCCCGCCCTCGTATCGGTGCCATGAAGGATTTTCTCAAGGTCTATATCCCGATCGCGCTCCTGATTGCGGCCGGCTTCGCTCTTGCCTACCGCTTCATCGATCCCGCCCCGCCCAATCACCTGCGGATCGCAGCGGGTGCTCTGGGCGGCGGCTACGACCAGTACGCGGAGAACCTCAAGGCCGTGCTCGCCCGGGATGGCATTACCCTCGAGGTGCTGCCCACCGCCGGATCGTTGCAGAACTTGACCCTTCTGGACGCGCCGCGGAGCGGCGTGGACCTGGCCCTTGTCCAAGGCGGCACGGGCAACCGGGACGCGATGCCGGCGCTGCGATCGCTCGCCAGCCTCTATTACGAGCCGATTTGGTTGTTCGTCCGCGGCGCGCCGCCCGATCGCCTATCGGCTCTCAAGGGCAAGCGGATTGCCATGGGCGCCGACGGCAGCGGTACCCGGGAGGTCGCGGCCGAACTTCTTGCCGCCAGCGGGGTGGACAACGACAATGCCGTCTTCGTCGCCCTCGGCGGCAAGGATGCCGCTGCCGCTCTCAAAGCCGGCCGGATCGACGCCGTATTCCTGGTAACCTCGCTCAGGGATCCTACCGTCGCAGATCTCAGCCTTTCCCCCGGCATCGGTCTGGTCAACCTTGCCCAGGCGCAGGCCTATGCCCGGACATTCCGATTCCTTTCCGTCGTCAGCCTGCCCAAAGGAATGATCAACCTGGAGAAGAATGTACCGGCCCAGGATGTCAGCCTGCTCGCACCCGCCGCGGCCCTCGTGTCGCGCGACAGCCTGCATCCCGCCTTGGTCGACCTGCTGATCGAGGCGACCCGCGGCATCAGCGGTTCCGGGGACGAATTCGCTGCACCGGAGGAATTTCCCTCGGCCAAACATCTCGACTTCCCGTTGACCAGCGAGGCGAAGCGGGCGCTGGCAAACGGCCCGAATTTCCTTCGCCGGTATCTGCCGTTCTGGGCGGCCGTGCTGGTGGAGCGCATGTGGATTCTGATCTTTCCGCTGCTCACCCTGATGATTCCCCTCATGCGCATGGCCCCGCCGACCTATCGCTGGCAGGTCCGCCGGCGGATTCTCCGCCAATACAAGGAGCTGAGACGGATCGAAGTCAGCGCCCGCGACATCCGCCGGCCCGAAGCCCGCGAGCTGGCCCTCAAGGCGCTCGACCGGCTCCAGGCCGACACCGGTCGCCTCCCAATCCCCATCGCCTTTGTCGAGGACCTCTATCACCTGCGCCAGCACATCGATTTCGTGAAGCGGATGCTGTAGCCAGCCGGGACTCCTTTCCCGGAGCCTGGTGGTCGCAAAGACCATGATCCAGGCAGCAACCCTCGGCCCGACCTCTCATCTATTGCGGATTTCAAGGCGCCATGACCCAACTCGCCCGTTTTGTCGTCGCGATTTCTTGCGCAAGGTCGCCAAGGCCTAATTCTGCCTGGCTGAGGACCCTGTCTGGAGGCTCGTGGGCGATGTTCACGGTTCCGCAATGACCGGGATGAGCCGGTGGACCACTGTCGCGGCCGCAGCGGCAGCGGCCGGAAGGAATGCCTGAAAATCCATATGGCTGTCGCTGCCGGCAAGATCGCTGAGGCAACGCACGACGACGCAGGGCGCGCCGAAGCGTTCCGCCACCTGGGCCAGGGCCGCGCCCTCCATTTCCACCGCCTGGCCGCGGAACTCCTTTAGCAAGCGAGCCCGGGTCAAGGCGCAGTTGACGAACTGGTCACCCGACAGCACGCGACCCAAGACCACGCGAGGCCGGCGCTTGGCGTGAAGCCCGCCTGGCAGGGGCGGCAGCTGCAGCCCCTCGATCGCCTTGGCGATCTTCCGACGCAGCCTGGACGCCAGGGCAAACGTGAAAGGGTTCCGGGCGACGCCGATGGGGGCGTCGCCGGGACGGAAGGCCTTGAGCCGGCCCTTCACCATCGCGCCGTAGTCATGCTGAAGCAACTCGTCGGCGATGACCACGTCGCCGATGGCGAGCTTCGGGTCGAGCCCGCCGGCCACACCCGAAAAGATCAGGGCGCGACACCCGAAATGGTCGAGGAGCAGCCCGCCCACAAGTGCGGCGGCCACTTTGCCGACGCCGGCTTCGGCAAGCACCACGGAATGACCATCGATGCGTCCCGGGTGGAAATGAAACCCCCCCAGCTCGATCTTCCCACCCCGGCGGGGTACCAAAGCATGGCTCCCCGTTTCTTCCGGCAGGGCGGAAACGATGCCCAGCGGACCCGATGGATGTCTACCGGGGCCAGCGGCCTTTCTCATTGAAGTCTCCCGTTCAAGCCTTCACGCGACCTACTCCGGACCATATCAGAGGTGAAAATTTTTCGGGGGAGATGCCGCTTCAGGGTAGACGCAAACTAGGATTGTGTTAATATAATCTCCACTCGACTATTTATGGTTGGCCTCGGAGGCATGCACGCGTAGTACTCGATTGCCGCACGGCCGTGTCACTTTGCCAGCCCCAAGGGCACTGGCGACAGCCAGGGACGCAACATGGAGAAGACAATGTCGGAACTCGAATTCTGGAAACTGCGCAAGATCGCCGGACGGACCAGCCGCCGGGAATTCATGGGCCGCGCCGCGGCCCTTGGCGTCAGCACCGCGCTGATGACGACGATGCTGGGTGAAATCGCCATGGCCGCAAAGCCCAAGAAGGGCGGGACCCTGAGGCTGGGGATGGCAGGCGGAAGCACGACCGACAGCATGGACATGACGACCTGGACAGACAGCGTCGCGCTCGTATGCGGGTTCACCATGATGAACGGCCTGATCGAGAACGGCCCCGACAACAAGCCGATCCCCGAACTTGCCGAGAGCTGGGATGCCAAGCCGGGTGCGGCCGATTGGGTTTTGAACATCCGCAAGGGCGTCACCTTCCACAATGGCAAGACCCTCGATGCGGACGACGTAATCTATTCCCTCAACCTTCATCGCGGCAACACGAAGTCCGGCGCTGCCGGGCCGATGAAGGCGATCACCGACATCAAAAAGCTGAGCGACTATCAGATCGAG
>DATNJA010000183.1:0-26011 GCA_035604155.1 Candidatus Udaeobacter sp.
CTGGACAAAGCGACGCCGGCGCAGCCGCGGGCCTTCAGTAGCAGGGGGAAGGTCCATTGACCACATTCGGTGATGTCAGGGCGCCGGTGAGCGCGCCGATGACCGCGCCGCCGGCCGCGCCGACCCCGGCTCCGGTGACCGCCCGGCAGCCAGGCGTCTGCCCGCAGCCCGAAAGCGCGATGCAAGTAACTGCGATTGATGCAAGCAGAAGTGAATTGTGCATGATGACCCCTCCGAAGCAACGGCCACCCATGCCATGTCGCCCTCGGCGATGGATCGACAATCCCCGCCTTCAAAATACCCTGAGATTTCCCCAATCCTGCTGTTTTGTGGCGGCAAGCTGCCGGCCTGCGAACCGAAAGCCGATAGTTCGATCGTCAACCCCGATGCAGGACGTGAGTTACCTCGCGTGACCAATGTTTGCCACACAAGAGCCGATTTTTACCACTGCAACGATTGACTGCTTTCCCCATGTAAAGGCTCGGTGAACATCGTTGCCCACGGCACCGAAATCCATCCAGGGAGGAGCATCATGATGGTGCGCTTCTCGGCATATGCGTTCGTAGCCCTGGCGTTCGTGGTTATAGGCACCGTCGTCGGCAATCTGATGCCGCTGCCGTGACCAGGGCAGGAGTCTGGACTTGAGCAAAGACTCGCTGCTGTTGCCCTTCGCACAGCGAGTCCATGGCGTGGCCCCCCTCGTCCACGCCGACAGCCGCCGCTGGCCCGATTTGCAGCCAGCGGCGGCACCGTCCTTGCTTGCATGGCTTGCATGGGTGAAGGTGTCCCTGGAAAATCCGCTGGCGATCGATCAGCATGGGGAGAATGCTGATGTGCACTCGTCGCAGCTTTATTCTCGGCAGCCTTTCGGCGCTGGCAGGTTGCAACATCCTGCCGACGGATGTGCAAGTGCCGACCAAGCTCTACTCGCTGCGGCCCAAGAACCAGTTCCCCGCCGACCTGCCGACGGTCCCGTTGGCAGCTGGTGGTAGAGCTGCCGACGGCCGCGGCGGGCATCGACACCTCCCGTATCGCGCTCAGCCATGACCCCTTCATTCTCGAGTATTTCGCCAAGGCCGCATGGACCGACAATGCGACGGGAATGATCCAGACTCTGCTCGTCGAGTCCTTCGAGCGCACGAGGAAGATCGTGGCCGTCGGGCCAGAATCGGCCGGGCTCCGGCCCGACTACATCCTCAAGACCGATCTTCGGGCATTCGAGGCTGACTACCGGGGCACGGATCCAATTCCGACCGCCGTCGTCCGCATGAGCGCCAAGCTGGTGGCCATGCCTCAACGCCGGATAATTGGCGCCGTAACGTCGCAGAAATATGTCAAGGCGGCCGGAAGCCGGTTTGAGGACATTTTGAACGCCTTCAACGACGCGCTTGGGCATGTGCTGAGGGACGTTGTCGTCTTCACCTTGACAACGCCGCCCGCCGCCTGAGCGGGTAAGGCGGCCGGCGCCTTTCCCGCGGGCAACAAGCAACCGAAGCGGCGCACCGCCTGATCCTGGCGGGGATCCAGGAATTGTTACGTGACTTGGCGGCGGGGCAGTCCGATCTTCAGGCCCGCTCGGTCGTGCATTTTCAGCGTCCCGCTGGCGCAGGAACTCATGCCCCCTGAGCGTGCAATGGGCTGGTGGCCGCGCAGCTATGCAGCCTGCTTTGGGTGAACGAGGAAACAGTCGAGATGAAGGTTAATCGCGTCTTTGCCATTGCCTGGGTGACGTTGGCGGCCCTGTCGACGGGCTTCGCGGCGGCCGACGAAGTGACGACGGCCAGCTTTGTCCGGGACTGCCGGTCGAGCGTTGAGGACTGCAAGCTGATGGTGGACGAGGTCGCCATGGACAGCGACGCGAGCTGCGGCCCCAGCGTCGACCAGGTGGTCGCAGAGATCGGCCGGCATCCCGATTGGTCTCGCCGGCCGTGGTC
Source organism: Candidatus Udaeobacter sp. (assembly GCA_035604155.1). Classification (GTDB taxonomy): domain Bacteria; phylum Pseudomonadota; class Alphaproteobacteria; order Dongiales; family Dongiaceae; genus DASXQK01. The sequence goes on from DATNJA010000183.1 coordinate 1,935, forward strand.
CGAGAGTGTCCAATCGGCCATTGGGGCAATCTGCAAGCAATGAGTGGACGGGGTTGAGATTCGAACCCGTCAAGGGGCTTTGGACCCCGCGTCGAGGTGGCACCCTGCCCGGCGCCGGCCCCGGAGATACTCATCGATCAGTTCGGCCAGTCGCCGGCGGCTGAAGCTTGGGAAATGGCCTCCGTGGATGGTGCTTGCCGGCAGGCCGGCCAAGCGCCGGAGCGAGGCTTCGTAGTCCGCATGGTTGGAGTGATAGGCGTCGTCGATGAGCGGCCCGTCGTAGATGATATCGCCCGAAAGCAGCAGGCCCCTCTTCGCCTCCCACAACGCAATGCCGCCGGGCGAATGGCCGGGAGTGTGGATCACTTCGAAGGCGCGGTTCCCCAGGTCGATGACGTCGCCGTCGGCGAGCAGCGCCGTGGCCGGGGCCGGCCGCACGCGATAGTTCGCGGCATCCCAGCCGGGCGGCAGGGCATCGAACATCTCGTCCGAGACGTAACTGTCGGCCAGCGTCCAATCCCGGCGCGGGCTCGCGAGGATTTCCGCCTCGCCCCCATGGATCCGGCGGTCCTCGAACTCGTGATGGCTGCCGATATGGTCGAAGTGGCTATGGCTCGCCACGCATATGATCGGCCGACCGGTCAAGAGTCTGACATGGGAGCGCAGCGGCACCGCGCCCAGCCCGGTATCGAACAGCAGGTCCCGGTCGCGCCCGCGCACATGCCACATGTTGCAACGGAAGAACGGCTTGATCGCCGGCTCATGGATGAGCGTGACGTCCTCGCCCTTGGGCAGGATCTCGTACCATCTGTCGGCGCCGACGATCTCCAAACGGGCCATCGCAGTCCCTGCCCTACCTCTGCAGCAGCACGAGGTCGCCGGCGGCGCAGCTGAGCTTGAGCGCCATGCCCGGCTCGATCACCGCCTGGGGCGGCAGGCGCAGCACGAAATCCTGCGCCGGCGACTGGCGCGATGCCAGCACGCGGTAATGGGCGCCCTGGAACACCGCCTCGCGCACCCGCGCTTCGCCCAGCGCGATCTCGCCGCCGGCTTCGGCCCGGATATTCTCCGGCCGCAGGATGATGGTGACCTGGCTGCCGGCCTCGAGATTCCCCGTGACCGGCAGATGCCCCACGGGCGTTTCGACCAGCAGGCACTGGCCGGACGCTCTTTCCGCAACGCGCCCTTCGAATTGGGTGCTTTCGCCCATGAAGGTCGCGGCGAAGCGGGTCGCGGGCCTGGCATAGACGCGCTGGGGCGGCCCCAGGTCCTCGATCCGCCCCTTGTTCATGACCACGATCAGGGAGGCGAGCGCCATGGCCTCCTCCTGGTCGTGTGTGACATGGACGAAACTGCGGCCGGTGCGCCGTTGCAGGTCCAGAAGCTCGTCCTGCATCTGCCGGCGGAGGTTGAGGTCGAGGGCGCCGAGCGGTTCGTCCAGCAGCAGGATCTGGGGCTCGACCACGAGGGCGCGGGCGAGCGCGACCCGCTGGCGCTGGCCGCCCGAGAGTTCATGGATGCCGCGGCGATCGAAGCCGGTAAGCCCCACCATTTCCAGCGCAGCACCCACCCGCCGGCGCTGCTCCGTCCCCGCCACGCCGCGGATGCGAAGGCCGAAACCCACATTGCCGGCCACCGTCATGTGGGGGAACAGCGCATAGTCCTGGAACACCGTCGTGGTAGGCCTGACGGCGGGCCCGAGCGCGGTCACGTCCTTGCCGGCGATGGTGATGCGTCCGGCGCTGGGGAAGGCGAAGCCGCCGATGACCGAAAGCAGGGTGGTCTTGCCGCTGCCCGACGGCCCCAGCAGCACGACATAGTCCGTGGCGCCGACGGCAAGCGATACGCCGTCGAGAGCGACCACTTCGCCGTAGAGCTTGCGCACGTCCTCAACGACGAGATGGGCTTCCTCCCTCATCGGCGCTGCCTCAGGAGCAGGAGCTCCACCACCACCATGAGCAGGATCGAGCAGAGGAAGATGAAGGAACCGGCGGCATTGGTCAGCGGGCTGACCCCGCCGCGCAGCAGGCTCAGGATCACGACCGGCAGGGTGACGTCGAAGCGTGTGTTGAGAAGCGCGATCAGGGTCTCGTCCCAGGACAAGGTGAAGCAGAGGCAGAAGGCGGCGATGAGGGCCGGCGCGATCATGGGTGCGGTGATGCTGAAAAGCACGCGGAACGTGGAGGCGCCCAGGTCCCGGGCGGCAGCTTCCACGCGACGCTGGTGCTCCCCCAGCTGGGCGAGGCAGATGACGAAGGCGAGCGGCATGTTGACCACCACGTGGCCGATGACCACGGTGCTCAGCGACGGGCTGAAGCCGAGCCACGACGCGCTCACCAGCAGGCCCATGCCGATGAGGAGATAAGATACGGCCAGAGGCAATATGACGATCGCCTGGATCGCGCGCTTGAGCGGAAACTCGTAGCGGGCGATTCCGTAGGCCGCGAAGAAGCCGAGCAGAACGGAAAGAGCCGAAGACGATCCCCCGACCAGCAGGGAATTGGTGAAGCCGTCCACCAGCCGCCCGTCGGCAAATGCCGCCTGATACCAGCGCAAGGACGGGCCGTTGAAGGGCGGCGCCGGCAGGTCGCCCGACTGGAACGAGAACAGCACCAGCACGATCACGGGCAGGAATATGAAACCATAGCAGAGCGCCATGTAGAGGGCGCCCAGCGCGGTTCCGGCTCCTGGCCAGCGCAGGCGCCCGATCATAGCCGCGCCATCCTCAGCCAACGCTGCATGGCGAGATAGGCGAGCGCCACCACCAGGGTCAGGACCAGGGACATGACCGAGGCCATGGGCAGGTTGAGCTGGCGCTGGATCTGCATCATCACCACCTGGGGCAGCAGGAGGCCCCGGAACCCGCCCAGGATCTGGGGCGTCACGAAGTCCCCGATGCAAAGCACGATGGTGAGAAAGGCGCCGACCGCGATCCCCGGGATGCTGAGCGGCAGCGTGATCGACCGGAAGCAGCGCCAGGCCGAGGCGCCAAGGTCGCGCGCCGCCATGGCATAATGCGGATTGATCTGCACCAGGTTGGCATAGATCGTGAGCGCGTTCAGCATGATGAAGAAATGGACGAAGCCCAGTTCCGTTGCCTGGGGATTGTAGGCGAACAGGATCGCGTGATCGATCACGTGCAGCCCGAGCAGGGCGTGATTGATGAAGCCCACCGGCGAGAGGGCGAGCAGCCAGGCATAGGAGCGGACGACATAAGAGGTCCAGAACGGCAGTATCGCGAAGGCGAGCGCCAGACGCCGCCAGCGCTTGGGCACCAGGCGCGCGATGCCATAGGCGAAGGGATAGGCAAGCAAGGTGCTGGCCACGACCACCACCACCGTGGTGACCACGGAATTCCACAGCGCCGCGGTGAAGGCGCTCTCGGCGAAGAAGGTTTCATAAGCCCCAAGGCCCAGCGGCCCGGGTCGCCCGTCCGGTCCCAGCGGCATCAGGCTGTAGGCCGCCATGATCACGATGGGGGCGGCAAAGAAGAGCAGGATCCAGGCGACCGCCGGAAGGGCGAAGCCGAGGCCGGCCAGCCGGGCGCGCGCCTGCGCCCGGCTTTCCGCGGTCGGCGGGGAAACGCCCGCTCTCACTTGGCCTGCATCACCTCGGCCCAGAGCGCCTGGAGCTTCTGGTCCATCTCCGGCGTCATCTGCAGGTAGGGATAGGAGACCTTGATGTAGCCCGGCTGGTCGTCCCAGCGCAGGATCGCCTTCTGGTCCGCGGTGAGAGAAGCCTTGCTGTTGGCCGGCATGCCCCAATAGCAGGACGAGGTGGCGAGCTTCGCCTGGCCGTCAGGGCTCAAGATGTACTGGATGAATTTGACGCCCAGATCCTTCTGCTTCGAAGTGGCGAATATGCCGAGGCCCTGCTGCCAGCGGATGCCGCCCTGCTTCGGGATGATATAGGTCAGGTTCGGCTTGTCCTTGGCGAGGCCGGCCGTCACCCATTCGCCGCCGCCCACCAGGATATCTACGGCGCCCGTGGCGAGCGCCTGCTGCACCGGCGTCACGTCGCCGACCATGGCCGCGTTCGCCTTGAGTGCCGCCAGCTTGTCCTTGATCGCCGGCAGATCGGCGTCCGTGATCGCGGTTGGATCCTTGCCGATGGCCAGCGCCACGTACTGGATCTCCGGCACATAGTAGTCATAGACCGCGACCTTGTTCTTGTATTTCGGATCCCAGGGCGCCTCGATGTCCGACATCACGTCGTCGGAGACCACGGATTTGTCGTAGGCGACCGTGTTGTACCCGAACTTCTCAGGCACGGTGTAGAGCACGCCGTCGAGCGAGCTCAGCTTCGGATTGGCGATCTCCGCCGGGATGTCGGCGAAGGGATAGTCCTTGGCGTCCAGCGCGCTCAGCATGCCCATCTTGGCGAGCCGGCCGGTGTCGGTCTGATCCATCACCACCACGTCCCAGTCCCCGGGCTTCGACTGGCCGAGCACGGCCAGGATCTGGGCGGTGCTGGAGATGTCCTTGAAGTTTACTTTGACTCCGTTGGCGGCCTCGAACGGCTGAAGCAGTGTCGGATCCTCGTGATCGCACCAGGTGAGCACATTCAGGCTCCCGTCGGCCCGGGCTTCGCTCGGCGCCGCCATCTGGGCCGCGAGAGCGGCGGCGAGGACCACGGGGGCAATGGCCCTCGGGACTATGGCCCAGGGGACTGCGGCCCAGGGAACTATGGCCCAGGGAACTACGGCACTGCGGAGCGTCGAGCGCGGATTCATGGCGTCCTCTCCCTGTGACAGCGGATTTGGCGTTGCTTGTCGCAAAAAAATGAATGAGCTATAAATTTGGGTCAAGCCCTAAATTATTTGTCGGATTGTCATGGCGGGATTGCGCGAAAGACAGAAGGCGGGTCGGCACCGGGATATCCTGAAGGCCGCGGGGTCGCTCTTCCGCCGCGAGGGCTTCGCCGCAACCAGCATCGAGCAGATCGCCCAACAGGCCGGGCTCTCCGCCGGCACGGTTTACAACTACTTCGCTTCCAAGGGCGAACTGTTGCTGGCCCTGGTCGCGCTCGACGGCGCCGAGGTGCGCGCGGCCGGCGCCCGGCTCGTGGCCCGGCCGTCGGCGGATCCCATCGCCGCCGTCAGTGCCCTGCTGGAAGGGTACGTCGATCACTCCCTTGTCCATCTCGACAAGCGGATGTGGCGCCAGATGATGGGCACGGCCTTGAGCTTCGCCGAAACGCCGCTGGGCGCGGGCTATCGCAGTCTCGACCGGAAGCTGGCGGCGCAAGTGGTTGCCCTCTGCCGCGCCCTGCAACAGCGCGGCGACCTGCCGGCGGACATCGATTCCCAGGACGCCGGCCAGGTGTTGTTCTACGTCTGCAATTCCCTGTTCGTGGAATTTGTCGCCGACGACGCTATGCCGCTCTCCAGCCTGAAGAGGCGCATGTCGCGTGAGGTGAAGCTGATCTTCCGGGGGCTTCGCGCCGTCGTGGCGCGCCGGTCGTTGCCGAAGCGTCGGCGGCGGATCGCGGCGGCGGGGTTCGTCACTTCGGCCGATCGCGCGGCCTAGCGCAGCCTAGCTTAATCCAGCGCCTGATCCAGATCGGCGATCAGATCGCCGGTCTCCTCGATGCCGACCGACAGGCGAAGCAGGTCGTCGGGCACCTTGCTGTGGGGGCCCTCGACGCTCGCCCGATGTTCGACCAGGCTTTCCACCCCGCCGAGAGATGTCGCCCGGGTCCAGAGCTTGACTCTCGCCGCGACGCGTAGCGCAGCCGAGCGGCCGCCGGCGACGCGGATCGACAACATGGATCCGAAGCCGTTGGTCATCTGGCGCGCGGCGACGTCATGGCCCGGGTGGCCGGGGAGACCGGGATAGAGCAGGACCGCGATCCTGGCATCGCCGGCGAACCGCTCGGCGATGGCCATGGCCGATGCGGAGCTTTGCCGGACCCGCACATAGAGCGTGCGCATGCCGCGCAGCAGCAGCCAGGCTTCGAACGGGCCCGGCACCGCGCCGGCCTGGCCGCGCAGATCGGCGATCCGTTGCCAGTATTCATCCGCCTTGCCGGCGATGAGCGCACCGCAGAGCACGTCGCTATGGCCGTTCAGGTATTTCGTCGCCGAATGCATCACCAGGTCGGCGCCGAGCGCCAACGGCCGCGTATGCACCGGCGTCGCCGCGGTGCTGTCTATGGCGAGCCTGGCGCCGGCCTTGTGCGCGATCGCCGCCAGGCCGGCGATATCCGCGATGCTCCAGGTCGGATTGGCCGGCGTCTCGGCCCAGATAAGCCTGGTGCGCGGCTTCACCGCACTCGCCACCAGCGCCAAGTCGGTCATGTCGACGAAGTCGACGGCGAGGCCCTGGCGCTGGCCGAAATCGATCAGCCATTGCTTCAGGCCCCAATAGCCTTCGGCCGGAGCCAGCGCGTGGTCGCCGGGTGCGAGGGCGAGAAAGGCCGCCGTCGCCGCGGCCATGCCGCTGGAAAAAAGCAGGGCGCCCGCCCCTCCTTCCAATGCCTTCAACAACGCCTCGGGCTGATCGTAGGCCGGTGCCTGGGCACGGATGTAGGAGCGGCCCCCCGGCAGGCTCTGGTCCGCCGCCCGCTCGAAGGTGGTAGCGAGATGGATCGGCGGCACGATCCCATGGGCGCCGGGTTCGATCCAGCCGAGGCCGCGCGCGGCCAGCGTCGCCGGGTCCAGGGGTTCGTTCGCCTTGGGGTCTTTGGCGCTCATTGGGGTCCTGGGTAGCGCAAGAGTCTGTCCGGACGCAAGCTGACGAAGTGCGGCCGGGGATGCAAGTTGGCACCGCGGGGCCCGCCGGTTATTCTGCCCGGCGGGAGTCTGGAGATAAATCGATGAAGCGCGCATGTCTGGCGGCGGCAATCGCGGCAGCGGCCCTGTTCGGCGGCCTCGCGCCGGCGGGCGCCGAGATGAGCGGGTCGGGTGGAAATCCCAGGGACAACAACTCCGGCGCGATCGGCGTGGACGACAAACGTGTCGATCAGATTTCTCTCAAGACCGATATTAACGCCCTGGTAACCAAATTGGTCGTGATGACGCCGGACTGCGTCTTTCGCGGCGGCACGGATGGGACCACGCGGCGCAACGTCAACCGTCTGGGCTTCACCCAGGACTTGCCGTTGATCGGTGGGCTGTTCGAGCAGACTCCGCGCCAGGACGATCTCACGGCCGACAACCAGCGTGGGCTCTCCTTCCTGAAGGACGGGACGATATTCGTGGATCTTCGCCCCTCGGCCGGCACGGGCGCGCCTGACCCCGGGCTGCTGACGGCGTTGGCCGACGGCCCGACGGTCGGCGGGAGCCAGGCCTTCGCGGTGGCCGAGGGCGCGCCCGCCCTGCAAAGCGTCGGCGTCCTCAATCGCAATTTCGAATACCTCGTCCGCCCGGGCAATTTCGCCGCCCTGGCGCCGATGGGCCGGCATTGCGGAGCCAACGCGCTTGCCGATCTGCCGCCCATCGGTTCCCTGTTCGACAAGCCGCTGGGCGTCGTCTACCTGACCGAGGGGAGGCTCATCGTCGTCGCCAAGCCCAGCATCATCGGCGGTTACTGAACCTGCCTCCCGCTGCATGAAGAAAGCGATCATCGGCTTGGCAATCCTCGCCGTGCTGCTTGCCGGCGGCGCATGGGGCTATTTCCATTTCCTGTTCGACCGGCCCATGCCGGTCGGTTGCGGCCTGCCGTTGAAGCCGCGCTGCCTCGCCGAGGCGGCCCGCCGGAACAGCGAACCGGACGGCATTGCCGGTTTGTTCGGCCTCGATCGCATGCTGCCGGGCGAGGCGCCCGACAATGTCGTGGTCGACGCGCTCGCCCTATCGGGCGACGCCGAGGCCGCGAGCGTACTGGCCGCGACGCTCCCCTCGCCCGCCGCTCGCGCCGCCGCCTATCGGCGTCTTGCCGTCGATGCCGCCCGGGCCGGCAAGATGGCTGAGGCAAAGGCAGCGGCCACAGCCGCGGTGACCAATGCCGAGCTCTTGACCGCCGGCTCCTCCCAACGGCTCGAGGCCGCCGGCGACGCGGCGGTCGCCGAGGCCGCGGCCGGCGACTTGGCGGCGGCCCGTGATCGGCTCTCGGCTTCGGCCGGCAGCGCGGCCGTGCTGGCCGACGGGTCCGATAGGGACGATGCATTCGCCGCTCTGGCGCCTGCCATGGCGGTTGTCGGGGAGGGAAGTGAAGCGCTGGACACGGCGGGAAAAATCCGCGATGCGGCGAAGCGCGACCAGGCCTTGGCGGCCATCGCCGTGGCGCTGTCCGCGACCAGCGACCCTCTCGTCGACCGCGCGATGGCCGCCATCGCCAATACCGCCTGGCGCGTGGTCGCTCTCGCCCAATCTGCCGAGGCTGCTGCGGCCGCGGCGCAGGCCGATAGCGCCGCCGCCAACCTTGCCGCGGCTGCGGCCCTCGCTTCGGCCATTCCCGACGCCGCCGCGGCCGATCGGGATAGGGCCTATGGCGCCCTGGCGCTCGCCGAGGCCGAACTCGGCCGTCTGGATGACGCCGCAGCGAACCTGCAGGACTGCGGCGGCGATCTATCCAGGCTCGCGGTGCTGACTGAGATCACGGCCCGCCAGGCTGCCGCCGGCGACGGGACCACCCTCAAGACCCTCGATCAGGTCCAGGCGATAGTCAGCCATTTGAACGGCACGACCGACTATGCTGCCGCCCAGGGCTGGCTCGCCGCCGCTCAGGCCGCTCTCGGCGATGGCGACGGCGCACTCGCCACCCTTGAGGCTATCCAAAGCGGGCGCGCCCGGGCCTTTGCGCTGGCCCGGGTTGCCGTGGCGCTGGCTCGGGCGGGGCAGAGCTGAACCGCTCCCGCATTTGTTGTTGTTGCAGCGCCCTGGTTGACTTGGTGGTACGGTCACCGACGAGGGAGCCGGCAACAGGTAAGGAGAGCTGCGATGACCGCGTCAGCCAAAAGCTCACCATCGGAAGAGAGCGGCGCCGATATCGACAAGATCAAGGAAGACCTGGCGACCCTGAGGAGCGACCTGGCCGAGCTGGTGAAAGGCATGAAGGCAGGTGCCTCCGACCACGTGACCAAGGAAGCCTCCCGGATCTACGACAAGCTGATGGCCGAGGGCGAGCATTCCCTGGAAGCGGTCACACGCGAGGTGAAGGAGCGTCCGCTTGCGAGCCTCGGGATCGCGCTTGTCATCGGCTTCATCTGCGGCCGGGTCCTCTCCCGGTGACCTGAGATGCGCCCCGGCGGCATCCTTGGGATCGGGCTGACGGCGCTGTTGCGGACAGTCGTCGCCGGTTCGATCCGCAGGACGTTGCGCCACGTCGCCCTCCTGGCCGCGCTTGCCGCGCTCGCCGGCCTCGCTCTCCTGGTCGCCTTGGCGGCGGCGATTGCAGCCCTATGGCTGTGGCTCTCGGCTGAGCTGGGGCCCGTTCACGCGGCGCTCGTCATGGCCGCCGGCTTCATTGCCCTCGGCATCGCGATGCTGCTCGTCTTCTGGCTTGTCGCCCGGCGCCCCCGGCGAAGCGGCGCGGCCGACGGCCTGGTCCATTGGCTCAAGGTCCAGTCGAAGGAGCATCAGGACGAACTCGTGCTGGCCGCGGTCCTTGCCGGTTTCGTCGCCGCAATGGCGAGTTCGAAGTCCTCGCACGCGAAGCCGGATGGCGCCTAACCGCGCCGCCCGGCGGGCCCGCCAGATCAGCCCGCGAGCTTCTTCTTCAGCAGTTCGTTGAGCAGTGCCGGGTTGGCCTTGCCGCCGCTTGCCTTCATCACCTGGCCGACGAAGAAGCCGAACAGCTTCTCCTTGCCGGCCCGGTATTCGGCCAGCTTGTCCGCCTGCTGAAACAAGACCTGGTCGATGACGGCTTCGATGGCGCCGGTATCGGTCACCTGGCGCAGGCCCTTCTTCTCGACGATCTTCGCCGCGGCTTCGCCGGTCTCCACCATGTCGGCGAAGACGTCCTTGGCGATGCGGCCCGAGATGGTCCCGTCTGCGATCAGGTCGATGAGACCGCCGAGCGCGGCGGCGGTGACGGGCGAGCGCGCGATATCGAGACCCACTCGGTTCAGCGCCCCGAACAGCTCGGAGATCACCCAGTTGGCGGCGAGCTTGGGATCCCTTCCCTTGGCTACCGCCTCGTAGAAATCCGCCGTCTCGCGATCCGCCACCAGCTGGCCGGCGTCATAGGCCGAAAGTCCATATTGGAGTGTGAGCCTGGCCTTCTTGGCGTCGGGCAGCTCCGGCAGGGACGCCTTCAGCGTCTCGACCCAGGCTGGATCGAGATCGAGCGGCAACAGGTCCGGATCGGGGAAATAGCGATAGTCGTGGGCATGCTCCTTGCTGCGCATGGGCCGGGTGATGCCGCGGCCGGAATCGAAGAGCCTCGTCTCCTGCTTCACCGTCCCGCCGCCCTCGATGAGCTCGATCTGCCGGCGCGCCTCGTATTCGATCGCCTGCTGGACGAAGCGGATGGAATTGACGTTCTTGATCTCGCAGCGCGTGCCCAGCGCCTCGCCCGGCCGGCGCACGGAGACGTTCACGTCGCAGCGCAGGCTCCCCTCCTCCATGTTCCCGTCGCAGCTCCCGATGTAGCGCATGATCGAGCGCAGCTTGCGGACATAGGCGGCGGCCTCCTCGGCCGAGCGCATGTCCGGCTCGGACACGATCTCCATCAGCGCGACGCCGGCTCGGTTCAGATCCACATAGGTGCGATCGGGATGCTGGTCGTGCAGGCTCTTGCCCGCGTCCTGTTCCAGATGCAGGCGCGTGATGCCGATCTTTCGCGTGCGCCCGTCGGCAAGGTCGATCTCGATCTCGCCCTTGCCGACGATAGGCTGCTGGTACTGGGAAATCTGATAGCCGGCCGGCAGATCGGCATAGAAGTAGTTCTTGCGATCGAAGACCGAGCGATAATTGATCGTCGCATTGATCCCCAGGCCGGTCTTGACCGCCTGCTCGACGCAGAAGCCGTTGATCACCGGCAGCATGCCGGGAAAGGCCGCGTCGACGAAGCTAACCTGGCTGTTGGGATCGGCGCCGAAATTCGTCGCCGCGCCGGAAAAAAGCTTGGCCTTCGAAATCACCTGGGCGTGGACCTCGAGCCCGAGGATCACCTCCCACGGCCCGTTATGGCCTTCGATCAGATCGCTCATGCCAGGCCCTCCGGCCGCGCCGTGAACTGGGCGGCCTCTTCCAGGCTTCGCGCCACCCTGAGCAGGGTCGCCTCGTCGAAGGCCTTGCCGATGAGCTGCAGGCCCAGCGGCAGGCCCTTGTCGGAAAGCCCGCTGGGCACGGAGATTCCCGGCAGGCCGGCGAGATTGACCGGCACGGTGAAAACATCGTTCAGGTACATGGCGATGGGGTCGTCCATGCGTTCGCCGACGGCGAAGGCGGCCGTGGGCGTCGCCGGGGTCAGGATGGCGTCCACCTTCTCGAAGGCCGTGGTGAAATCCCTGAGGATCAGGCTGCGCAGCTTCTGTGCCCGCACGTAGTAGGCGTCGTAATAGCCGGCCGAGAGCACATAGGTACCGATCAGCACCCGGCGCTTCACCTCCGGCCCGAAGCCGGCCGCCCGGGTGTTCTCGTACATCTGGTCGAGCGTTTCCCCCGGCAGCCTGAGCCCAAACCGCACGCCGTCGTATCTTGCCAGATTGGACGACGCCTCGGCCGGAGCGATGATGTAGTAAGTTGGCAGGGCGTACTTCGTATGGGGCAGGGATATCTCGACTATCTCCGCGCCGGCAGCCTTCAGCCAGCCGGCACCTTTGGCCCAGAGCTTCTCGATGCCGCCATCCATGCCGTCCGCTCGATATTCCTTCGGGACGCCGATCCTGAGGCCCTTGACGCCCTTGCCAAGCCCGGCGCGGTAATCGGGCACCGGCAGATCGACCGAGGTGGAGTCCTTCGGATCATGGCCGGCCATGACCTGGAGCATCAGGGCCGCATCCTCGACGCTCCGGCAGAGCGGCCCGGCCTGGTCGAGGGACGAGGCGAAGGCGACGATGCCCCAGCGCGAGCAACGGCCATAGGTCGGCTTGATGCCCACGAGGCCGGTAAAGGCCGCCGGCTGGCGGATCGAGCCGCCGGTATCGGTGCCCGTCGCGCCCATGGCCATGCGCGCGGCGACCGCGGCCGCCGAGCCGCCCGAGGAACCGCCCGGCACCAGCTCGCGATTGTCGCCCCGGCCGCGCCAGGGATTACGCACATGGCCGTGGTAGCTCGTCGTGTTGGAGGAGCCCATGGCGAACTCATCCATGTTGAGCTTGCCCAACATGACCGCACCCGCCCGCCAGAGATTGGCGGTAACCGTCGATTCATAGGGCGGGGCAAAGCCGTCGAGGATATGGGAGCCGGCCGTCGTCAGCACGCCCTCGGTGCAGAATAGATCCTTGATGCCGAGCGGAATCCCTTCCAGCAGGCCGGCCTCGCCTTTGCCGCGCCTGGCGTCGGACGCGGTCGCCATCTCAATCGCGAGTTCGGGCGTCTCGGTGATGAAGGCGTTGAGCAGCCGGCCGGCTTCCATGGCCGAGAGATGCGCCTCGGTCAACTCCCGCGACGAATATTCGCCCTTGGCAAGTCCGGCGAGCGCGCCCGCGATGGTGAGATCGGTCAGGGCCGGCATCACTCCACCACCTTGGGCACGGTGAAGAAACCGAGCACCGCCTCCGGCGCGTTCAACAGCACCCGGTCGCGCATGCCGCCGTCGGTCACCTCGTCGGCGCGCCGCGGCAGATGGCGGGCCACCACGCTGGTCATCGGCTCGACGCCGGCCACGTCCACCTCGCCCAGTTGCTCGACCCAGGCTAGGATTTGGCCGAGTTCGCCAACGAGCGCGTCGGCCTCCGCGTCGCTGACACGGATGCGGGCGAGAGTGGCGATATGGCGTACGGCTTCGCGGTCGAGCGACATGGGCGAGCCCTTCTTGGAACAGGCCGGTTATTGCGAAATGGCGCGGACCCTAGCAAAGCGCCCTGCGGCCCGCAACCAAGCCGGGGGCGCGAAGATCAAGGAACCAGCCCGAGCCCCAGGCTGTAGACCCCGAAGCCTATGATCATGGCGCCCGAAATCCGGCTGATCCAGCGCCGCGCGACGGCGTCGAGACGATGGCGGAGCACCCCGATCCCGAGGCTGAGGCAGAGCCACCAGGCGGCGGAGCCGGCGAGCACGCTCAAGACCAGCTCCATAGCCCCGGAAAAGGACCGGCCCGCCGCGGCCGTGTCCATCACCGCGAAAATGGCGATGAAGGCGAGGATGGTCATGGGGTTGGCGAGAGTCAGCAGGAATGTGCTGGCGAAGTCTCCCAGCAGGCCCATGGCGCCACGCCTCGGCTTGGCCGCGTCCGTCGAGCGCTTGGTGAGCAGGCTTCTGACGCCGAGCAGGCAAAGGAAGCTTCCGCCGATGAGGGCGATGGCGCGCCGGTGGTCGACCAGGAAGTTCTGGACTAGGCTGAGGCCAAGCGCAGCGATGGCGCCATAGTAGGAATCCGCAAGCGCGGCGCCGAGCCCGGTCGCAAGCCCCGCCCGCCAGCCGGCCGAAATGGTACGCTCGATGCACAGCAGCGCGATAGGGCCGACGGGCGCGGCTATAGCAAGACCCACCATCAGCCCTTTGACGTATAACGGCAGCTCCACGCTCCGCCCGGCACCTTGCGCGCCGGCCCCCGATTCGTGACTTTTGAGCACGCTAGAGACGCGGGCACCGCCCGGCAAACGGTTTCCGCCATCGGCTCAGCGCTTGCCGCGCCCCAGGCCCCCGGCTAAGCCTTGACCATGGCGGTCGTCCCATTCACGCAACTGAAGGAGCTGCTGCCCGCCGGTGGCAGGTTGCTCGGCCTCGACGTCGGGACCAAGACCATCGGCATCGCCGTCTCCGATTCGGCCCTCGCCGTCGCCACGCCGCTGACGGTGCTGAAACGCGGACGCATTGCCGCCGATGCCGAGGCCATCGGCAAGCTCGCGGCGGAGCGCCGTATCGGCGGCATCGTCGTCGGGCTTCCCATCGGCCTCGACGGCAAAGAGGGACCGCGCAGCCAGTCCGTGCGACAATTCGCGCGGAATCTGCTCCAGCAGATCGACCTGCCTTTGGCCTTCTGGGACGAGCGATTCTCGACGCTCGGCGCCGGCCGGGCCCTGGAAGGGGCCGAGCTTTCCCATCGCCGGCGCGGCGAGGTCATCGACAAGCTCGCCGCGGCGTACATCCTCCAGGGTGCCCTCGATCGCCTGGCTCGAGGCCCCGCTCCGGCTTGACGATCCTGGGCCGCCCATGGACAGTCGCGCCGCTTCAAGAGAATAAGGATCAGTCTCCATGCCCGGCCCGCTCGCAGGCATCCGCGTCTTCGATCTCACCCGAATTCTCGCCGGCCCGACTTGCACCCAGCTTCTGGGCGATCTCGGTGCCGACGTCATCAAAATCGAGAAGACCGGGGCCGGCGACGACACCCGCAAATGGGGCCCGCCCTATGTCCAGGACAAGGAGGGCCGGAACACCAGCGAGAGCGCCTATTACCTCAGCTCCAACCGCAACAAGCGCTCGCTCGCCATCGATATCGCGACGCCCGAGGGCCAGGCACTCGCCAAACGCCTCATCGCGCGCTCGGACATCATGGTCGAGAATTTCAAGGTCGGCGATATGGCGCGTTACGGCCTTGCCTATCCCGACCTCAAGCAGGCCAATCCCCGGCTCATCTATTGCTCCATCACCGGCTTCGGCCAGACGGGACCCTACGCGCCGCGCGCGGGCTACGACATGCTGGCGCAAGGGCTGGGCGGGATTATGAGCGTGACCGGCGAGCCCGATCGGCCGCCCATGAAGGTGGGGGTGGGCATCGCCGACATCATGTGCGGCATGTATGCGACGGTGGCGATCCTCGCCGCTCTGCATCATCGTGACCGGACGGGCGAGGGCCAGTTCGTCGACCTCGCTCTCCTCGACAGCCAGGTGGCCTGGCTCGCCACCGTTGGCCTCAACTACCTGACCTCGGGCAAGGTGCCGGGCCGGGTGGGCAACGAGCATCCCAACATCGTACCGTACAGCGTCATGGCAGCCTCCGACGGCCATGTCATCCTCGCCGTCGGGAACGACAGCCAGTTCGTCAAGTTCTGCAACTTCGCCGGTCTTGGCGAACTGGCCCAGGATCCGCGCTTCGTCACCAACGAACAGCGCATTGCCAACCGCCGCCTGCTTTACGAGCTCATTGGGCCGGTGCTGCGCGGACGGACCCAGAGGGAGTGGGTCGAAGGTCTCGCCCGCATCGGCGTGCCCTGCAGCCCTGTCAACACCGTGGACCAGGTCTTCGCCGATCCCCAGGTGCTCGCCCGCGGCATGAAGATCGCCATGCCCCACGCGCTGGCCGGCAATGGCGAGGTCGACCTCATCGGCAACCCGATCAAGTATTCCGCCACCCCCATCGACTACCGCCTTGCCCCACCTCAGCTCGGCGAGCACAGCCGGGAGGTTTTGAAGGAGCTCTTGGACATGGATGAGGCGGAGTTCGAGGCATTGAAACGGCGCGGAGTCGTGTGACCGCCAAACTCCAGCGATGCTGAAACGCTTCGTCTTCGAGCGCGAAGATCGGCCGGGCGAAGCCTGGCTGGCGCGTTTTGCAGCTGGGCGAGATGAAGCCGTGCGCTGGTACCGGGGCGAAGGCCTCGCGGACCCGCCTTCCGCCGTGGAATGCCGTGAGGCTATCAACCTTCACATGCCGGAACTGATTTCCCATTACGATCGGGCCTGCGCTCTTGTCGGCGACGATGACATGGCCCATCGAATTCTCAGCCACTACCGCCCGCCGCGGGAAATCCACGGCTGCACTCAGGCGATCTGGCTCGGCGACGGCGGTCCGGCCTTGGTCCGCAACTACGACTATCCGCTCGACGTGGTTTCCGGCCGATTCGAGATCACTTCATGGTCCGGCCGCAAGGTCATCGCCAAGGCCCAGCGGCCGTGGGGCGGCTGCATCGACGGCATGAATGAGGACGGACTCGTCGCAAGCCTGACCTTCGGCGGCGGAGACGGCCATGGCCTCGGGTTCTCGATCATCCTGATGCTCCGCTACCTGCTCGAGACCTGCCGCCATGTCGATCAGGCGATAGCGGCCGTCTGTCGAATTCCTGTTGCAACCTCCCAGAACGTGACCTTGCTCGACCGGTCGGGCACATTCGCGACGCTGTTTCTCGGACCCGACCGCGGGCCGGCCGTGTTGCGGAGCCGGACATGCGCCAATCACCAGGAGATCGCCGCAGCGCCGCACTCCCCCTCAATCAGAAACTCCATCGAGCGAGAGCGGACCGTGCTCGCGGCCCTGGACGATCCCGCCACCACACTGTCGAGCCTGACCGCGCGTTTCCTCGAGCCGCCGCTCTATTCCCGCCGGGCCGCCTCCCCCACCGTCTACACCGCCGTCTACCGCCCGGCCGAGCTTCGGGTCGAGTATCTCTGGCCCGGCAGGAGCTGGACCCAACGGATCGACCGGTTCGATTCCGGCGACTACTCACATGACTACGGCGAGCTTGCGCCGTAGTTCGCGAGCAATCGAGGCATCGCCTCGCCATCGCTTCCATTCTGCGGAGCGCGAGGTTATAAGCAGCCTTCGATGAGCGCCGCCGCCGCCCTTCGATTCGGCCACCGCCACCTGCTGGGCATCGAAGGGCTTTCCAAGGCGGAGATCGGCGGGCTGCTCGACCTCTCCGAAACCTATGTCGCCTTCAACCGCAGCGCGGAGAAGAAGCGCGACCTGTTGAACGGCCGCACGGTCATAAACCTGTTCTTCGAAAGCTCGACCCGCACCCGCACGTCGTTCGAGCTGGCGGGCAAGCGCCTGGGCGCCGACGTGATCAACATGCAGGCGGCCTCCAGCGCGATCAAGAAGGGCGAGACCCTGATCGACACCGCCATGACGCTGAATGCCATGAATCCCGACGTGCTGGTGGTGCGCCATCCGGATTCGGGCGCGGTCAACCTCCTGTCCCAGAAGGTGGACTGCGCCGTGGTCAATGGCGGCGACGGGAGCCACGAGCATCCGACCCAGGCGCTTCTGGACGCGCTCACCATCCGCCGGCGGCGCGGGCGTCTGGAAGGCCTGCTGGTCGCCATCTGCGGCGATGTGCTCCACAGCCGGGTGGCGCGCTCCAACATCCATCTGCTCACCGCCGTGGGGGCGCGCATCCGGGTAATTGCACCGCCCACGCTCCTGCCGGCCGCCATCGAGCGCCTGGGCGTCGAGGCCTTCACCGACATGCGCCGCGGCCTCGAAGGCTGCGACATCGTCATGATGCTGCGCCTCCAGACCGAGCGCATGCAGGGCGCCTATGTCCCCTCGGTCAGGGAGTATTTCCACTTCTACGGCCTCGACCGGGCGAAGCTCGCCGTAGCCAAGCCCGACGCTCTCATCATGCATCCCGGGCCGATGAACCGGGGCGTGGAGATCGATTCCGAGGTCGCCGACGACATCGACCGGAGCCTGATCCGCGAGCAGGTGGAGATGGGGGTGGCCGTGCGCATGGCCTGCCTCGACCTCCTGACCCGGCGCCTGCGGCCGAACGAGGAAGCCGATGGCCGCGACTAGGCAGCCGCTCGCCCTCGTCGGCGCCCGGCTCATCGATCCCGCGAGCGGCCGGGATGAGACCGGCGGCATCCTCGTCATGGAAGGCCGGATCGTAGAGATCGGCCCCTGGGTCAACGGCGAGGGTCTGCCGGCCGACGCCGAGATCCTGCGCTGCGAAGGCCATTGCCTCGCCCCCGGCCTGATCGACATGCGCGTCCAGCTCCGCGAGCCGGGCGAGGAGCATATGGAGACCATCGCCAGTGGCGCCGAGGCGGCGGCGGCCGGCGGCGTCACCAGCATGGTCTGCCTGCCCAACACCGACCCCGTCATCGACGACGTGGCCGCGGTCGAGTTCGTCGCCCGGCGTGCGCGGGAAACCCGTCTCGCCAAGGTCTATTGCTATGCCGCCGTGACCCAAGGCCTGGCGGGCCAGGATCTGGCGGAGATGGGCCTGCTGGCCGAGAGCGGCGCGCTCGCTTTCACCGACGGGCTGAAGGCCGTGGCCGATGCGAGGGTCATGCGCCGGGCTCTCAGCTACGCACGCGCCTTCGATAGGCCCATCATCCAGCACCCCGAGGAGCCGCGCCTGGCCGAGGGCGGCATGATGAACGGCGGCGAGCTTGCGACCCGGCTCGGCCTCGCCGGCATTCCCGCCGCCGCCGAAGTGATGATGATCGAGCGCGATTTGCATCTCGTGGCCATGACCGGCACGCGCTACCACGTCGCCCATGTCTCCACCGCCGGCGCCATCGCGGCGGTCCGCGGAGCCAAGGCACGCGGGCTTCCCGTCACTTGCGACACCGCACCCGCCTATTTCGCTCTCGACGAGACCGCGGTCGGCGACTACCGCACCTTCGCCAAGCTGTCGCCGCCGCTGCGATCCGAAGCGGACAGCAAGGCGGTCGCGGCGGCCGTCGCCGACGGCACCATCGACTGCATCGCCAGCGACCACGCGCCTTACGACCAGGAATCGAAGCGCGTGCCGTTCGCCCAGGCAGCGCCCGGAATCATCGGGCTTGAGACTTTGCTGGCCCTGAGCCTGGAGCTGCATCACAAGGGTCAGGTATCGCTCATCGAGCTCCTGCGCCGCATGACCGCGGCACCGGCCCAATTCCTTGGCCTGCCTCAGGGCCGCCTCGCCAAGGGCGCGCCGGCGGACCTTCTCCTGTTCGATCTTGACCGGCATTGTCGCATCGAAGTCGACCGCTTCCGCAGCAAGTCCAAGAATTCCCCCTTCGACGGCCGCCCGGTGCAAGGCCGGGTCCTGCGCACCATCGTTGACGGCCGCACGGTCTTCGCGGCCGGGGCATCGCAATGAACGCGCAACTTCCGACACTCCGCGCCTCTTCCCTCCCCCCTTGCGGGATCGAGCCGCGAAGGGGATCGATGTCAGGGAGGGGGGTATTACAAGCGACAAATCATCCGCTATTCGAGCGTTTGGCTTTACCCCCACCCCGACCCGCCCCCGTCGAGGGGGCGGGGGATTGGTTGCAGGCGTCGGGCTAGCGCGATGCCCCAGCTCCTCGGCGATTTTCAGTACACATGGCCGTTCTATCTGGGGGCGCTGCTGGGCTACCTGTTGGGATCGATTCCCTTCGGCCTCGTGCTGACCAGGCTCGCGGGTCTCGGCGATATCCGCAAGATCGGCTCCGGCAATATCGGCGCCACCAATGTGCTGCGCACCGGCCGTAAGGGGCTGGCGGCGGCGACAGTCCTGCTCGATGGCGGCAAGGGCACGGCGGCCGTGCTGATCGGCCAGCATTGGGGTCCTGACATGGCGATCTTCGCCGGGCTCGCCGCCTTCATCGGCCACCTCTTCCCGGTATGGCTGGGCTTCAAGGGTGGCAAGGGCGTGGCGACGGGCCTCGGCGTTCTGCTGGGCTTGAACTTCTTCGTCGGCCTGATCGCCTGCGCGGTCTGGCTTCTGGTCGCCTTCACCGCCCGCTATTCCTCTCTGGCTGCCTTGCTCTCCTTCGCTTCGGCACCGGTGGCGGCCTATTTCATCTCGACCCGCCAGATGAAGGCGGTCGCCATCTTCATCGCGGTGCTGGTCTGGCTGCGCCACTGGCAGAACATCCGGCGCCTGCTGGCCGGAAAGGAATCCAAAATCCAGATCGGCAAGCCGAAGGCGTAAGCCAGATACCACTTTCGGTAGACATAATTGACAGTTACTCTCTGTCTTGTCATTCTCCCCTGATGCCCGAGCTTCACCTCAGCGACCGCGAAAGACTGGCCTCGCTCCGCCTCGCCCGCAGCGAAAACGTCGGGCCCATCACCTTTCGTCAACTCCTGGCCCGCTTTGGCGGCGCAGAAGCGGCCCTGGCGGCATTGCCCGAGCTTGCCAAGCGCGGCGGGCGCACGCGCCCTCTGGCGATCTGCGCGAGCGCGACGGCAGAGCGGGAGCTGGCCGGCCTCACGCGATTGGGCGGCCGGCTCACTGTCCTGGGCGAGGCGGGCTATCCGGCCCTTCTCTCCGCCATCGACGACGCGCCATCGGTCCTGTCCCTCATCGGCCGCAGCGAGCTGCTGGCGCGCCGGGCCGTCGCCCTGGTGGGCGCCCGCAACGCCTCAGCCAATGGCCGGCTCATCGCCGAGACCATGGCGCGCGAACTGGCGGCCACGGGCTGGGTCGTCGTCTCCGGCCTTGCCCGGGGAATCGATTCCTCGGCCCATGCCGGGGCGCTCGCCGGCGGCACCATCGCCGTGCTCGCCGGGGGCGTCGACAAGCCTTATCCACCCGAAAGCGAGGCGCTCTATCGCAAGATCTCGACCGAGGGGCTTCTGGTCGCCGAGCTGGCGCTCGGTCGGGTGGCCCAGGCTCGGCATTTCCCGCGTCGCAATCGCGTCGTTGCCGGGCTTTCGGCAGGCGTGGTGGTGGTTGAGGCAGCCGTCAAATCCGGTTCCCTCATCACCGCCCGGCTGGCTGGCGAGCAAGGCCGGGAGGTCATGGCCGTGCCCGGCTCCCCGCTCGATCAGCGTTGCCGGGGAGCCAATCAGCTCATCCGCCAGGGGGCCATTTTGGTGGAGTCGGCGACCGACGTTATCGAGCAGCTTTCGGGCTTCGGGGCGCCGCCGGGCCCGGTCGAGGGGCCAGAGCCGATTCATCGTACCGATGTGGCAGAATCACCCAACCAACTAGAAAGGCTTGATAATTCCGCCATGTCCGAGGTCGAGCACCGATTGGGCCCCAGCCCCGTGCCGGTTGACGAACTGGGCCGGCAGTGTCAATTGTCTCCCCCCTTTCTCAGGATGACCCTGCTGGAACTGGAACTTGCCGGCCGTCTGCAGTGGCATCCAGGCAATCGCGTTTCGCTGCTGGCCTCGGCCGGCGGCGACTGACCGCCCCCCGATTGGCGGCCCGACGGCGGGCCGCCGCACGGGATTAACGAAGGCAATAGCCGCCAGATGAACGTCGTCGTCGTCGAATCGCCCGCCAAGGCGAAGACCATCAATAAGTACCTCGGCCCCGGTTACACCGTGCTGGCGAGCTTTGGCCATGTCCGCGATCTGCCGGCCAAGGATGGGTCGGTCAGGCCCGACGAAGACTTCGCCATGAGCTGGGAGGTGGATGGCAAGGCCGAGATCAGGCTGAAGGCTATCGCCCAGGCCATGCGATCGGCCGACCAGTTGATCCTCGCCACCGACCCGGACCGGGAGGGCGAGGCGATCTCCTGGCATATCAGCGAGGAGCTGAAGCGCCGCCATGCCCTCGACGGCAAGCAGGTCGCCCGGGTCGTCTTCAACGAGGTGACCAAATCGGCCGTGCTCGATGCCATGGCCCATCCGCGCCAGCTCAACCGCGAGCTCATCGACGCTTATCTGGCGCGCCGGGCTCTCGACTACCTCGTCGGCTTCACCCTATCGCCGGTGCTTTGGCGCAAGCTTCCCGGCAGCCGTTCCGCCGGCCGCGTCCAGTCCGTGGCGCTCCGGCTCATCTGCGAGCGCGAGCAGGAGATCGAGGCCTTCAAGGCGCGGGAGTACTGGACGGTCGCCGCGGTCTTCGCGACCGAGGACGGCGCCCTCTTCACCGCCAGACTGACCCATCTCGACGGCCGCAAGCTGGAGAAGTTCGATCTTCCCGACGAGGCGGCGGCCATGGCGGCCGTCGCCAGGATCGCCGGCGGTGCGCCGTTCAAGGTCGCCGCGGTCGAACGCAAGACCGTCAAGCGCAATCCCTTCCCGCCCTTCACCACCTCGACCCTGCAGCAGGAGGCCTCGCGCAAGTTGGGCTTCAGCGCCAGCCACACCATGCGCATCGCCCAGCGCCTCTATGAAGGGATCACGCTGGAGGGCGAGACCGTCGGCCTCATCACCTATATGCGTACGGATTCGGTGCAGCTCTCCGGCGAGGCCATCGCCGCCTCCCGGCGCTTGATCGCCGCCGACCATGGCGATCGCTACCTGCCGGAAAAGCCGCGCTTCTATACGACCAAGGCCAAGAACGCCCAGGAAGCCCACGAGGCAATCCGTCCGACCGATCTCTTCCGGCGGCCGGGACAAGTAGGCCGTCATCTCGACGCCGACGAGCGCCGGCTCTACGAGCTGATCTGGAAGCGCACGGTCGCGAGCCAGATGGAAAGCGCGGAGCTCGACCAGACCACCGCCGACGTGGCCGGCCAAGGCGTGATGTTGCGCGCCAACGGCTCGGTGCTGAAATTCGACGGCTTCCTCACGCTTTATCAGGAGGACCGGGACGATCCGGCGGAAGATGAGGAAGGCGAAGGACGTCTTCCCGACCTGAAGCCCGAGCAGCCGGTCGCTCACAAGGAAACCAAGCCCGAGCAGCATTTCACCCAGCCTCCGCCCCGCTATTCCGAGGCAAGCCTGGTGAAGCGCCTGGAAGAACTGGGCATCGGCCGGCCTTCCACCTATGCCTCGATCATCCAGGTGCTGCAGGACCGCAAATACGTCCGGCTCGACCGGCGCCGTTTCTATCCCGAAGACCGCGGGCGACTGGTTACCACCTTCCTCACCGAGTTCTTCCGGCGCTATGTGGAGTATGGCTTCACCGCGGACCTGGAGGAGAAGCTCGACGACATTTCCGGCGGCCGTATCGACTGGAGGACGGTACTGAAGCAGTTCTGGGCCGATTTCAGCCAAGCCGTGGCCGGCACCAAGGATCTGCGGATAAGCCAGGTAATCGACGCGCTGGACGCGGCACTGGGCCCTCATTTCTTTCCCGAGAGCGCCGACGGCAGCGACCCCCGCCTCTGTCCGGTCTGCGGCAAGGGGAGGCTCAGCCTCAAGCTCGGCAAGTTCGGCGCCTTCGTCGGCTGCTCCAACTATCCCGAGTGCCGCTTCACGCGTCGGCTGGGCATCGAGAACGGCGAAGGCGGCGAAGCCGACACCGGGCCGAAGGCGCTGGGCCAGGATGCGGCGAGCGGGCTTGCCGTCACTCTGCGCAAGGGTCCTTACGGGAACTATGTCCAGCTCGGCGAGAACGGCGGCGATAAGGGCGCGGAGAAACCCAAGCGCGTTTCGTTGCCGCCCGGGCTGCCGCCTGCCGATATCGATCTGCCGAAGGCGCTGGCGCTTCTCTCCTTGCCTCGTGAAGTCGGGCGCCATCCGGAGGACGGCCAGGCGATCACCGCCGGCATCGGCCGTTTCGGCCCCTACCTGAAGCATGGCAAGGTCTTCAAGTCGCTCCCCAAGGACGACGATGTGCTGAGCATCGGCCTCAATCGCGCGGTGGCATTGCTGGCCGAGCCGAAGGGAGCAGGAAGGCGCGGCGGCGCGCCCGGCAAATTGCTGGGCGAGCATCCGGCCGATAAGGAGCCCGTCACCCTTCATGCCGGGCGTTACGGGCCCTATGTGAAGCACGGCAAGCTGAACGCGACTTTGCCCAAGACCCTTACGCCCGAGACGGTGACTCTGGGCGAAGCCGTGACCCTGCTCGACGAACGCGCGGCCAAGGGCCCTGCCAAGCGCCCGACGAGACGCAAGACTGAAGCGCGACCGCGGGCCGCGGCGACAACCGCCTCGGCAAAGACCGCGCCTAAGGCGAAGGCCAAACCCGGCGGCAAGCGAAAGAAGGCGGAAGCATGAGCGGAACGACGTCGAAGCGGCCGGCGGCAGTTGCCACGGTCCAAGTGGAGAACCCGCGGGTCAAGGTGACCGAGTGGCGCTTCTCGCCGGGGGCTGCAACCGGCTGGCACCGCCACGCCTATGACTACGTCGTCGTGCCCATGACGACCGGGCGCCTGCAGCTCGAGGATGGCAAGGAAACCCATTTCGCCAGCCTGACCGCTGGCCGATCCTATTACCGTCCCATCGGCGTCGAGCATGACGTGATCAATGCCAACGACTATGAATTCGTCTTCGTCGAGGTCGAATTCAAAACGCCGGGCGGCTGATGGCGGACCGGCGCGGCAAGGCGGACCGGCTTCCCACCCGCCAGCAGATTCTCGAATTCATCCGTGGTTCCGAGGTGCCGGTGGGCAAGCGCGAAATCGCCCGCGCCTTCGGCATCAAGGGCGCCGAACGCATCCCCCTGAAAGCCATGCTGAAGGAGCTGGAGCAGGCAGGCGAGATCGACCGCGGGCGACACCGGCGTATGGCCCGGCCCGGCAGTCTGCCGGAAGTGAGCGTGCTCGA
>DATNJA010000184.1:0-3970 GCA_035604155.1 Candidatus Udaeobacter sp.
GGCCCCCCCCCCCCCGGCACTTCGTGCCGACCTCCCTCGTCAAGGGGGAGGTGATCGCTGGAGGGCGGCGACCGCCTCTCTAGTTTCCCTCCCCCCTTGCGGGGGAGGGTAAGGGTGGGGGGTGCCGAGGGTGCCTTCCGAGTCAAATGGGTTTGAGCGCCCGTTTACCCGCGGCCGCGGTAGGGCGCCACGGCCTGGGGCGGGATCCATACGCCGGCCGGCGCCTCGCCCGTCTGGTAGAAGACGTCGATGGGCATGCCGCCGCGGGGATACCAGTAGCCGCCGATGCGCAGCCACCGCGGCTTCAGCCGGGCGACCAGCTTCTTGGCGATATCGAGGGTGCAGCCCTCGTGGAAGGCGCCGTGGTTGCGGAAGGCGGCGAAGTAGAGCTTGAGGGACTTGGATTCGACGATCCAGCGGTTCGGAATGTAGTCGATGACGAGATGGGCGAAGTCGGGCTGGCCTGTGACCGGGCAGAGGGACGTGAATTCCGGCTGGGTGAAGCGGATCACGTATTCCGAATCCGGATGCGGATTGGCGACCCTGTCCAGCACCGCCGCCTCGGGCGATCTGGGCAGGCGTCCCCGGTGGCCGAGCTGGGTCAGGCCCGCATAGGTCGTCTTGCTGTTCCTCTTGGCCATGCCGCTCCCGTTTCTCTCAAGCGTCGCCGCGGGCGCGCTCTTCCTCGAAGGCCGCCCGGAAATCCCCGAACCGGCCCTCGGCGATCGCGGCGCGCAATCCGCCCATGAGCTGCTGATAGTAGTGCAGGTTGTGCCAGGTCAGCAGCATGGAGCCCAGGATTTCCTTCGACTTCACGAGATGATGCAGATAGCCCCGTGAATACTGCCGGCAGGCCGGGCAGGCGCATTCAGGGTCCATGGGTGCCACATCCTCGGCGTGACGGGCGTTGCGCAGGTTCAGCTCGCCGAAACGGGTGAACGCCTGACCGGTGCGCCCCGAGCGGGTCGGCATGACGCAGTCGAACATGTCGATGCCACGGCCGACGGCGCCGACGATGTCCTCGGGCGTGCCCACGCCCATGAGATAGCGCGGCCGGTTCATCGGCAGGAAATCGGGCGCGAAGTCCAGGATGCGGAACATCTCCTGCTGGCCTTCGCCGATGGCGAGCCCGCCGATGGCATAGCCGTCGAAGACGAGAGCGGCGAGGGCATCGGCGGATTCTTGCCGGTATTGCTCGTAGATGCCGCCTTGCATGATGCCGAAGATGAGATAGCCGGGCCGCCGGCGAAACGCATAGCGGCAGCGCTCGGCCCAGCCCATGGATAACCGCATGGAGCCGGCGGCCTCGGCTTCGGTCGCCGGGAAGGGTGTGCATTCGTCCAGGCACATGCTGACATCGGCGTCGAGCAGGTCCTGGATCTCGATGCTGCGCTCGGGCGTCAACAGATGCCTGCTGCCATCGATGTGGGAGCGGAACTCGACCCCGTCCTCGCCGATCTTGCGTAGCGCCGAAAGGCTCATGACCTGGAAGCCGCCGGAATCCGTGAGGATCGGTTTCGGCCAGTTCATGAACCGGTGCAGCCCGCCCAGTGCGGCGACCCGCTCGGCCCCCGGCCGGAGCATCAGGTGATAGGTATTGCCCAGCAGGATCTCCGTGCCGGTCGCCGCCACCGATTCCGGCAGCATGGCCTTGACCGTGCCCGCCGTGCCCACGGGCATGAAGGCGGGGGTCTCGACGGTTCCATGGGCCGTCGTGAGGCGCCCGCGCCGGGCCTTGCCGTCGCTCGCCAGGAGCGCGAAACAGCTTTCGCTCATGGCACCCGCTCCAAGAGGCAGGCGTCGCCGTAGGAGAAGAACCTGTATCGCGCGGCGATGGCATGGGCGTAAGCCTGCTTCATGCGGTCAAGCCCAGCGAAGGCGGCGACCAGCATGAACAGGGTCGATTTCGGCAGATGGAAATTGGTCATCAGGAGATCCGCGGTCCGGAAACCATAGCCGGGCGTGATGAAGATGTCCGTCTCGCCCTTGAAGGGCCGGACGCGGCCGTCTTCGCCGGCCGCACTTTCCAACAGCCGCAGCGTCGTGGTGCCGACGGCCACCAGCCTCCGGCCTTCCGCCTTCGCCCGGTTGATCGCTGCCGCTGCGGCATCGCCGATCTCGCCCCATTCGCCATGCATGCGATGCTCGGCGATGCGTTCGTTTTTCACCGGCAGAAAGGTGCCCGCGCCAACGTGGAGCGTCAGAAGGACGCGCTCGATGCCGCGAGCGTCGAGGGTGGCCAGAAGCTCCGGGGTGAAATGCAGGCCCGCCGTGGGCGCCGCGACCGCGCCTTCCTTGCTCGCATAGACCGTCTGGTAGTCGGCCGCATCGCGGCCCTCGACCGGCCGGAGCTTCCGGATATAGGGCGGCAGCGGCATGGCACCATGCTTGCGAAGCGCTTGCGCCAGCGCTGGGCCGGCGAGGCTGAAGGCAAGGGCGATCTCGCCCCCGTCGCCTTTCGACAGCAATCTGGCCGAGAAACCCGGTGCGAAATCGATCCGGTCGCCGGCTTTGAGACGCCGGCCGGGCTTCGCCAGCGCCCGCCAGCGGCCGCCGGTTTCCTTCAGCAAAGTCATCTCGACCGCGACGTCGCCGCGCCCGTCGCCGGCGGGCCTGATGCCCGCAAGTTGCGCCGGGATCACCTTGGTGTTGTTGAAGACCATGAGATCGCCGGGCCGCAGCATGGCCGGCAGATCGCGCACGATGCGGTCCTCGAGGCCCGTCGTGCTCACCCGCAGCAGCCGCGCCGAATCCCTCGGCGTCGCGGGATGCCGGGCGACGAGTTCCGGCGGCAGGTCGAAATCGAAATCGCCGAGGCGGAGGGTCAAGGCCTTGAGGGGCTCACGGCTATGTTGACAATCGGCCTGCCATGCCTCAGCAAGCTGCCGCGCCTGGCACGAAACTCAATGTGAAAGCGATGACCGAACAAGCGAAACGTCCTTCGTCCTATTTCGTGGTCGTGACGGCCTTGTTCGTCACCTGCCTGGTGGTCTCGAATATCATCGCGGTCAAGCTCAGCATGATCGGCGGGCTCGTCCTGCCGGCGGGCATCGTGATCTTTCCCTTGAGCTACCTCTTAGCCGATGTGCTGACCGAAGTGTATGGCTATCGGGCCGCGCGCCGGGTCATCTGGCTGGGTTTCTTCTGCAATCTCATGGCCGTCATCGCCATCTGGCTGGGCGGCCTGCTGCCCGCGGCGCCGTTCTGGCCGAACCAGGCTGCCTATGACAGCATTCTCGGCGCCACGCCGCGCCTGCTCGCCGCCTCCTTCATCGCCTACCTGGTGGGCGAGTTCGCCAACACCATGGTCATGTCGCGCCTCAAGGTCGCCATGGAAGGCCGGCATCTGTGGCTCCGGGCCATCGGCTCGACCCTGGTGGGGCAGGGGCTCGATTCCGCGGTCTTCATCACGCTCGCCTTCTGGGGCCAGATGCCGGCCGGTATCCTCGCCGGCGCCGTGGTGACCCAATGGCTGGTGAAGTCGGCCTACGAGGCGCTCGCCACCCCGCTCACCTACGCCATGGTCGGCTTCCTGAAGCGCCGCGAAGGCATCGACACCTACGACCGCGGGATCAGCTTCAATCCGTTCGCGTGGGGGGAATAGGGCCCTGGCCCGCTAGACAACCCACCATCATGCCCGGGCCGTAACCATGCGCAAGGCAATACGGCAGACGTAATTGCCTCACTTGCATGCCGAACTCTTAGGATAGGGCTTGATTCCATTTAGTTGAGTGACCTCAAACCACCAATGGCTCGAAGGCAAGGCGCAGCCGTACAGGTCTTCAACGAATTTCTGGAGTCCAGGTTTCCAATCCGGCCACCCCTCGAAGACCATCACCCGAGCTCCTGCAAAATCTCCCGAATAGATACGTCCTATGACAGCCCTGACGTAGTCAGAATTGATCCATCCTTCTGCGGCACTCCAACCCTGGGTGTCTGATCGTATCTGCTCCGCGGACCGATCCAGTAG
>DATNJA010000185.1:0-3590 GCA_035604155.1 Candidatus Udaeobacter sp.
TCTCCGCCTTTCCACAGAATGATTTATTCGGCGCGACCCGGACCTCCATGGGGTAGGTCAATGATTGCCGGTTTGCTGAAGGCGACCCAGCCATCCGCTGTCGGCATCAACGGCGATAATCCTTCCCGCTCAGACCAGATAGAAGATCTGCGAAACGAGGCTGCCACTCGCCTGCTTGGTGAACGCGGCCCGATCGAGGCCGCGCCGTTCGGCCATCGAATTCCGGACCTCGACTTTGACCAGCTCGACCGCTGCTTTGCCGCCGATGGCCCCCGGGGAGTCGAATGACAGCAGCAAGTAGCCTGCGTAGATCACGGGCAGACGAAAGGTCACGACTGCAGAAGAGCCCTTCGGTAGAACATAGCGGTGATCGCGCAAGATGAGCCGGCGTGGCGCCAGATAACTTGCGCGTACTTCCACCCGGCAGGGGCGCCGCCCCTCGACGACTTCCGCAGCCAGGGTAACATCGATCACGCTGTCGTCGGACGCCGGCGCCGGCGGTTCCGTGATCGATGCCAGTTTCCTCTCGACAGACGCGAGGTCCTGGAGCGCGCGGGCCAGGCTCAATCGCAGCAATCCGACGAGACGTCGGTGCTCCGCCTGCGGCAACCGACCGGCGGCCTCTGCCGCGGGAGCGCCGAGCCTCTCCAACATGGCGAGAAAGGCTTGCGCGGCAATTGCGGCCCGATCGCTCAAGGCGTCGATATCGGCGAGGTCGGATGTGGCGCGGGCGACATCCGCAGGCGACTGCAGCCAGGATTCCATGATCGCCTGGCGCATCGAACTGCGCGCGCTGCCGGCCGCCTTCAGCGCGGCATCAATGCGGCTCAGTGCCAGACAGGCGTCGCCGAACACACCGAGGATCGTCCCATCTTCCGGCGGCGACGGCGCCGAAGCCAGATCGGCGATCAAACCATTCAGCTCGACCTTGCCGATCGTGGCGCAAAGTTCCTCTACCTTGAGCATTTCTTCGTCGATGCGCCAAAGCCACCAGCCATATCCCCCTCCGCCCCTGGCCTCCTCGCCTGTCGCGGCAGCCCTGGCACCGCCGTGCCAAAGGACACGCGCAGTCTCGAGCGCTGCCGCCACCCGATCGGCGCGGCTCGCAAAGTCCGCGACCAGCGAGGCAGATTGCATTCGCTTGGCAGCCCTGCGTTTGTCTTCCAATGCACCCGCCGCCCAACGATACGCGACATCGCAGGGATAGGAGTCCTTCCCGACGAGATCCTGCGCCGCCAGCTGGATCCGGTCGGCGACGCGGGCGAACGTGGCCGTGCCCATGCGCTCGAACCAGCCAAGCTGCCGCAGGCTCAGCGCCAGATGCCGCGCGGCCGTGTCATGGGCCATCTTCGAGGGGTGATGGTCGGCCTCGCTCACCACCAAGACATCGAGGGACAGGTTGCGCTCGGCGAAATGAGCGAAGAAATCGATGTACGCAATGTCGCGCGCCGCGCATAGATCGGCGATCAGCTTGCTGATGTGCCGGTTTCCCGCCTGCTCGGCCAACGGCTGGCCGGGCCACACGTTATAGAAGCAGACGGCGATCGGCAGATCGTTCGATCGGGTGAAGGAGGCCATGTCGTCAAAACAGGCACTGATGCTTTCGTGGTAGCGATGGGTGGGTTGCCATAGCGGTCCGCTCTGCCCCGGGCCGTAAGTCGCGCCGTAGCTGCGACCGAACAATTCGGCATCATTGGTGCACAATGTCAGCACGACGGCATCATAGACCTGGGGAGAGTTCCTGAACGATTGCCAGGCGTTCCAGATATTGTAGCCGCAGACCCCGAGATTGACGGCTTCGATGGGCCACCCGGTCGCCATCTGGTTCAGATGGCGCTCTGCACAGGCCGGCAAAGTTTCATCCGGCGCGACGCCCTGACCATAGACGAAGGAGTCGCCGAGGAACGCGAGCCGCCGCAAATGCGGGATCCGCGAGCGCGGCGACCAGTAGCCTCGGCCGGATAGGATTCGCACCGGCCCGCCCCTCAATGCGGATAGAAGAACTCGGTCGGCTGGGCCGGCTTCGCGGGTTTCGGAGCAAGCCCTTGCGCCACCGCGATGCTGCTGCGGGCAGCGGCCACCAGCCAATCAGGCGCTGCCGGCGTTGCTTCCAGCGCCAGAACGGCCTGCGTCACGCGCCGAGGCCAGTCATCGGGCTCCGTCATAGGGCTCCTTAGACACCAAGAACGCGCCGATCGCCAGGAAATCGATATCCGTTCCGAGGAAGCATCTGACCGCATCCTGGGGCGAGCAGACGATGGGCTCCCCGCGGATATTGAAGGAGGTGTTGATGAGAACGGGCACGCCCGTCAGTTCTCCGAAACAGCCGAGCAGCCGGTGAAACAAAGGATTCTGTTCCCGAGAGACCGTTTGGACGCGCGCCGTCCCATCGACATGGGTGACGGAAGGGATCCGGCCCGCCTGATCGGCCCGCACGCGGGGCGCGAGCAGCATGAAGGGGCTGGGCCGGTCGAGCTCGAAATACTCGGCGGCCCGCTCCTCCGGCACCGCCGGGGCGAAGGGACGGAAGTCCTCGCGGAATTTCACGCGTGCATTGAGGACATCCCTCATCTGCGGCGAACAGGGATTGGCCAGGATGCTCCGTGAGCCCAGAGCCCGTGGCCCGAATTCCATCCGCCCCTGGAACCAACCGACGATCAGGTCCTGCTGGATGAGTTGCGCCGTGCGTCGGCAAAGCTCCTCCTCATCAAGGACCAGGAAGGACAACCCATGGTCCCTGAGGCAGCGGTGAATCTCTTCCTCGCCATACCGTGGGCCCAGCGTCGCCTGGAAGCTCCGGGGTATTCGAGCCGCGCCATGGACGACGTGATGCGCCCAGAGCGCCGCGCCGAGCGCGGCTCCGTTGTCTCCGGCGGCGGGCTGAACGAAGACGTCCTCGAAACCGCCTCGCTCTACGACCTGCGAATTCGCGACGCAGTTGTAGGCGACGCCGCCGGCAAGGCACAGGTTCCGGCTGCCGGTCGCGGCAAGGCAGGATCGGGCGAGCGCTACCATGGCCTCCTCCGTGACGGCCTGAAGCGAGGCGGCGATGTCCCGGTGACGCTCCTCGATCCGCTCCCCCGCCCCGCGCGCCGGCCCGAGCAGTTCGACCAGAGCCGAGGAATACATCGAGGTCGCGTCATACATGTAGGAGAAGAAGTGCGGGTTGAGGGCGAAGCTGCCGTCGTCGAAAATGGTGATCAGCTTCTCGAATTCGCGCCGGAAGCGCGGCTTGCCGTAGGAGGCGAGGCCCATCACCTTGTATTCGTCGTCGTTGACGCGAAAGCCCAGGTAGGCGGTCAAGCTCGCATACAGCAGGCCGAGGGAATCCGGGTAGCGGATCTCCCGGCGCCTGTCGAGGCGCGCACCCGACCCGAAGAACTCCGTGCAGGTCGCCCATTCGCCGACGCCGTCGACCACGAGCACCGCTGCCTCGTGGAAAGGAGAGGCGAAGAAGGCCGAAGCGGCATGCGAGACATGATGCTGGGCGAAATACACCGGCCCTCCGAAGCCGAGCTTCCGATCGATCGCTTGCCGGACGAGCAGCCCGTGATCGACCAGATGCGCAAATTGCGAGGCGACCAGCGCCG
>DATNJA010000186.1:0-3121 GCA_035604155.1 Candidatus Udaeobacter sp.
CACGGGGTTTGCGAAGAGCGAGGGCGGCTCCCCTCTATTCGGCGCCAATGCGGAGCTGCGGATCGACGCGTCCAGCGGGGACGTCTCGGTCGCAAAGCCTGCCAAGGTATCGGCGGAGGCCAACGTTGCCGCAAATGAGGCAGTGGTTGAAGCGATTGCCAACTTGGCGATCGAGGCCAGCGAGGACGTAACCCTTCCTGGGGCGATCGTGCTGGCGGATGCCATCGCTTCCGGACATGCGAACTACGCCAACGCGTTGGCAGTTCTACAGCTTTCCGCGGACGGGGATGTCGATGTCTCGCACAGCGGACTGTTCGCGCAAGCCAACGCCAACGCGCCGTTGGCGTCCAGCTACGACACAGCCGACGCGATCATCAATGTCTTCGCTGGCCACGACGTGTTCGTCGCCGGCAATGTGGACGCGATCGCCGTCTCCCTCAGCAACCATTCGGGCAACTTTGCCAACGCTCTCATTAATATCGAGGCAGGCGCGTCCGGCTCGGGCAGCTTGACGATGATCATCAGCAACATCGAGGCGCTGGCGCTCGCCGATCCCATGAACGACCACGCCTTGGCGGGCGTCACCCTGAACGCCGAGGATAACATCCTCGTCGTTGGCGAGGATCCCATCGCCGACGCCTTCGCGGGGACTGTCGGCGCCTTCCTGCAGACGCATTTCACGACCAATTTGAAGCATTCCGGCGCTTCAAGCTCCGTGGCCAGTGCCTTCATCCACATAAGGAGCGTCGACGGCACTATCACATTCGTGCCGTTGAACAACGACCAGGAGGGTGCGCTGCGAGCCCTCGCGTCAGACCAGCCGAACACCAACTCCGGCAGCCTGACGGCGATCAAGCTCCTGATCAACGACCTCGACTGCGGCGTGCTGGGCTCGGCCGGCACTCCGCAAGGACAGGGCGAAGCTTGCGCCAAGACAGCCTTCGACATCGGGGAGGCCGACACGGGGCCATAGCTCGGCCTCGCTTCCCGATCACGGCGGCGTTTGGCCTGCGAGCAGGGAGGCTTTACCCGCGCCGGCCGGGCCCTTAGGCTCTCCTGCGAGGAGGCCGCCATGCCGTTCCAGGAATACGAATCCTACGACATGCTGGGGCTCGCCCAGCTGATCCGCGAACGCGCCGTCAGCGCGGGCGAAGTCCTGAGCGCGGCCCTCGACCGGATCGAGCGCCTGAACCCGCGTTTCAACGCCGTCACCTTCGTGCTGGAGGATCTGGCGCGGCGCCAGATCGCGGGCGGACTTCCCGCAGGCCCGCTGTCGGGTGTGCCCTACCTGATGAAGGACCTGTATCAACTTTACGCCGGCGCGCCGGTCTCCAACGGCAGCCGCCTGTTCGACGGCTTCATCGCCGATCACGACAGCACGCTGGTCGAACGACTGAAGGCGGCCGGCATCGTCATCGTCGGGCGCAGCAACACGCCCGAGTTCGGCCTCAACGCGACGACGGAGCCGTTGCGCTTCGGCCCGACGCGCAATCCCTGGAAACCGAGCCACAGCGCCGGCGGGTCGAGCGGGGGTGCGTCCGCGGCAGTCGCCGCGGGCATGGTGCCGGCCGCTCATGCCACCGACGGCGGCGGCTCCATCCGCATTCCCGCCTCGCATTGCGGCCTGTTCGGGTTGAAGCCGACGCGCGGGCGCAATCCCGCCGGTCCCGATGTAGGCGAAGGCTGGAGCGGGCTCGCCGCCGGCCATGCCGTGACCCGCAGCGTCCGGGACAGCGCGGCCTTGTTGGACGCCACCAGCGGGCCGGCGCCCGGCGATCCCTACTGGGCGCCGCCGCGCCGACGACCCTTCATCGAGGAAGTGGGCGCCGATCCGGGAAAGCTCCGCATCGCCCTCAACGTCGAGCATCTCGCCGGCGGCAGGGTCTCGCCCGTGACCCGCGACGCGGCCGAGGAAGCGGCCAGGCTTCTGGAGGGGCTCGGCCATCACGTCGAGCAGGCCGCGCCGACGATCGACGCCGAGGGGGCGATGAGGGCGATTCGGACCATCATCGCCGCCAATCTCGCCGCCGGCATCGGCTATCGCCTGGCAAGTCTGGGCCGCAAGAAGCTCGGCCCCGGCGATGTGGAGAACATCACCGCGCTTTGGGCGGAGGAGGGGCGGCGCCTCGCTGCCGCCGATTACGCCGCGGCCATCACGACGATCCACGGAATCGGGCGCCGGTTCGGCGCCTTCTTCCAGCGCTACGACGTACTGCTGTCGCCGGTGGTGGCGGGCCCGCCCGTGCCGCTCGGCACCTTCGACATGATGGGCAAGGACCTGGACGCCTATTTCAACAAGCTTTTCGGCTATGTGTGCTTCACCGGGCAGTTCAACTTCAGCGGCGGGCCGGCCGCCTCAGTGCCGTTTCACTGGACGGGCGAGGGGCTGCCGGTGGGCGTGCAGATCGGCGCCGATCTGGGCCATGAGGCCCTGCTGTTCCGGCTGGCAAGCCAGATCGAGGCGGCCCGGCCCTGGAGTGACAAGCGTCCGGCGATGTGAGGGCGCTCGCGCCGAGGCGACATGAACCTGCCTCGCCAACTTGAACGCGTTGCGGTTCTTTGCTTCCTGGGGCTCCTCGCGGTAGCGAGGCCGGTCACCGCGGGCCCGGCCACGATCGTGGTCGATGCGGCGACTGGCGCGGTGCTGGCTTCGGCGCAGCCGACCGCGCTTTGGCGGCCTGCCTCTCTGACCAAGCTCATGTCGCTCTACGTGGTGTTCCAGGAGGTCGCGGCGGGCAGGCTCAGCCTGGACGAGAAGCTGACTGTTTCACCCTATGCGGCTTCGATGCCGCCATCCTCGATCGGCCTGGCGCCGGGCGAGCATCTGACCGTACGCCAGGCGATCCTGGCGACCATCACGCGCTCGGCCAATGATGCGGTGGTGGCGCTTGCTCAGCGCGTCGCTGGCGACGAGACTGCCTTCGCCGCCCGCATGACCGAGACGGCCAAGACGCTCGGCATGACAGGCAGCGTTTTTCGCAACGCTAGCGGGCTTCCCGATCCGGAACAGACGACGACGGCGCGGGATATGGCCGTGCTGGCGCTTGCGCTCATCCGCGATTTCCCCCAGTTCTATGCCTTCTTCGATGCGCGCGACGTCGTCTTTCGCGGCGGCACGCTA
>DATNJA010000187.1:0-19250 GCA_035604155.1 Candidatus Udaeobacter sp.
GACCCAGTTTCCCCGCCAGGTTCGGGAGATCGAGAACCTGTTCATCACCCTTGCCGACGGCTGCCGCCTGGCGGCCCGGATCTGGCTTCCGGCGGATGCCGAGACCAAGCCCGTGCCGGCGATCCTGGAATACCTGCCGTATCGCAAGCGCGACGGAACTTCGGAGCGCGACCAGCTGACCCATCCCTATTTCGCCGGCAATGGCTATGCCTGCGTGCGGGTGGACATACGAGGTTCGGGGGAATCCGATGGCCTGCTCGAGGATGAGTACCTGAAATCGGAGCAGGACGACTGCCTGGAAGTGCTGCGTTGGATCGCGACCCAGCCCTGGTGCACGGGCAAGATCGGCATGATCGGCATTTCCTGGGGCGGCTTCAACGGGCTCCAGGTGGCGGCGCGCCGCCCGCCCGAACTCGCCGCGGTGATCTCGCTCTGCTCCACCGACGACCGTTATGCCGACGACATCCATTACATGGGCGGCGCGCTGCTTACCAACAATCTGGATTGGGCCTCGGTCATGTTCGCCTATATGGCGCGCTCGCCCGACAAGGCGCTGTTGGGCGAGGCCTGGCGCGAGGCATGGCTGAACCGGTTGAACAATGAGCCGCTGCTCATTGCCAATTGGCTGAAGCACCAGCGCCGGGACGCCTTCTGGAAGCACGGCTCCATCTGCGAGGACTGGAGCGCCATCACCTGCCCGGTCTATCTCGAGAGCGGCTGGGCCGACGGCTACTCGAACACCGTCCCGCGCATGCTTGCCAATCTCAAATGCCCGAAGATGGGCATCGTCGGCCCATGGGCGCATAAATATCCGCATTTCGCCGGGCCCGGCCCCCGGATCGGCTTCCTCCAGGAATGCCTGCGCTGGTGGGACAAATGGCTGAAAGGCATCGAGACCGGGATCATGGATGAGCCCATGTACCGGGTCTGGATGGAGGAGCCGGTGATGCCCGCGCCGCAATATGAGACCCGACCGGGGCGCTGGGTGGCCGAGCCCTCCTGGCCCAGTCCCAATATCAAGCCGCGGTTGCTGCATTTCGGCAATGGCGGGCGGCTTACGGCGAGCCCGGGCCCCGACAGCAGCGTCCGGGCCATGTCGCCCCAGTCTCTCGGGTCCGCCTGCGGCAACTGGTCGGGCGATGGCATCGGCCCTCATGAGCCGCTCGACCAGCGCATGGATGACGGCGCCTCGATCTGCTTCGAGAGCGAACCGCTGGCCGACCGCTTCGAGATTTTGGGCGCGCCGGTGGTGACCTTGGAGTTCTCGGTCGACCGGCCGCTCGCCTTCGTCGCGGTGCGCCTGAACGAGATCACGCCCGACGGTGCCTCGACCAGAATCACCTATGGGATGAAGAACCTGACCCACCGCAAGAGCGACGAGCAGCCGGAAGCCCTGAAGCCGGGCGAGCGCTACAAGGTAGCCGTGAAGCTAAATGACATCGCCCATGCCTTCGCGGCCGGAAACCGCATCCGCGTCGCTCTTTCCACGACCTATTGGCCCATGGTCTGGCCCTCGCCGGAACCGGTCACGCTGACCGTGTTCACGGCCGCAAGCAGGCTCGAGCTGCCGACGCGCCTGCCGCGCCCGGAAGACAAGAAGCTTGCACCGTTCCCGGCCGCCGAGGGGGCGAGGCCGCTGGCCAAGACCTATCGCCGGCCGTCGAGCGAGCGGCGCTGGGTGGAACATGACTTGGGCGGGGAAACCACGACCTATCACACCCTGGATGACGCGGGCGATTTTACCATCGATCACATCGGCCTGGATACCGACGCGGTCCAGCATCTCGCCTATCGCATCCGCGAGGGGGATCCCCTCTCGGCCGAGATCGAGATCACCGACACCTACAAGCTCGGGCGCGGCGACTGGCGCACCCGCACCGAGACGCGAACCGTGATGCGTTCGGACAAGACCCATTTCATCCTGGAAGCAACCCTGGACGCCTATGAAGGCGAAACCCGCGTCCTGTCCCGGAACTGGAGCGAGCGGATCGCGCGGGATTTCAACTAGTTCTCTACCCACCCGCCAGGCGAGGCAGGAGAAATACCTCGCTGCCTGGCGGGATGGGCTGGAACCATGCGTCCCGGTAGATTTTTCCGTCGATGGAGACGGAGACGCCCCGGTCGAGCTGCGGCTTCAGGCCGGGATGTTTCTCGCCCAGGCGGGAAAGCAGCTCGCGGATATTGGCGGCCTCGACCTCCACCTTGGTCGCCCCGCCGGTCGCCGACTTCAGCGAACCCCAGAGGACGACCTGCACCATCAGCGCCGCTGCGCCTCCCCCATGGCCTTCAGGATCTTGGGCGGCGACATGGGGATCTCCGTCATCCGCACCTTGGCCGCGGCCGACACGGCGTTGGCCACAGCCGCCAACGGCGGAACGATGGAGGTCTCGCCCACGCCCCGAAGCCCGTAGGGATGACCCGGGTTCGGCACCTCGACGATCACCGTGTCGATCATGGGCAGGTCGGACGCGACGGGAATCCGGTAGTCGAGGAAGCCCGCGTTCTGGAGCTTGCCGTCGGCGCCGTAGATATACTCCTCGTTGAGGGCCCAGCCGATGCCCTGGACCGCGCCGCCCTGGTACTGGCCTTCCACATAGCTCGGATGGATTGCCTTGCCGGCGTCCTGGATCACCGTGTAGCGGATCACGCGGGTGAAGCCGGTCTCGGGATCGATCTCGACATCGCAGAGATGGGTCGAGAAGCTGACGCCGGCACCCTCGGCATTGACCTCGCAGTGGCCGGCGATCGGTCCGCCGGTGTTGGCCGCGACCTTGGCGATGTCGGCCAGCGACAAGGGCGGGAAATCGCCGGCATTGGCGCCGGCGGGCTTGGCATGGCCGTTTTCCCACAGCACCGCCTCGGGCGAGATGCCCCACATCTGGGCCGCCCGTCCGCAGAGCTTCTTCACCGCGTCCCGGGCCGCCTGGATGGTGGCCATGCCCGTGGAGAAGGTAACCCGGCTGCCTTCCGAGATGTCGTTGTAGCCGAGCGAGCTAGTGTCGGCGACGATCGTGCGGACCTGGTCATAACCGATGCCGAGTTCCTCGGCCGCCATCAGGCACATGGACGCGCGCGAGCCGCCGATATCCGGCGTGCCCACCGCGAGAGCCACGGTGCCGTCGATGTTGATGTTGAGGGAGACGCAAGTCTGGCCGCCGAAATTGAACCAGAACCCGGAAGCAATGCCCCGGCCCTGATTGGGGCCCAGCGGGGCCTTGTAGTGCGGATGGACCTTGGCCGCCTCGATGGTCGCTCTGAGGCCGATCACGCCATAGGTCGGCCCGTAAGAAGACTCCGTGCCTTCATGGGCGGCGTTCTTCAGGCGGACCTCGATGGGGTCCATGCCGATCTTCTGGGCGAGCTCATCGATGACGCTCTCGACCCCGAAGGCCGAGATTGGCGCGCCGGGCGCGCGGTAGGCGGCCTGCTTCGGACGATTCACCACCACATCCCAGCCGACGGCCCTGACGTTCTCCAGGTCGTAGCAGGCGAAGGCTGACATGGCGCCCATGTCCACCGGCGATCCCGGGAAAGCGCCGCCCTGGTATTTCAGCACCGCGTCGCCGGCGGTGATCCGGCCGTCCTTCTTGATCCCGATCTTGACCCAGACGGTGGCGCTGGAGGTCGGGCCGCTGGCGCGAAACACTTCCTCGCGGCTCATGACGATCTTGACCGGCTTGCCCGCCTTGCGCGAAAGCGCCAAGGCCACCGGCTCGATGAACACGGTGGTCTTGCCCCCGAACCCACCGCCGATTTCCGAAGCCGTGACCCGAAGCTTGGACACGTCCATGCCCAGAAGCGAGGCGCAGACGTTGCGCACGGCATAGTGGCCCTGGGTGCAGACCCAGAGCTCTCCCTGGCCGTCATTGCCGACGCTGGCGAGGCAGGCATGGGGTTCGATATAGCCTTGGTGCGTCGCCTCGTTCTTGAACTTGCGCTCGACGACCACGTCGGCCTGGGCGAAGCCCTTGGCCACGTCGCCATGGCCGAACTCATGGCGCTTGGCGATGTTGGAGGGCTTCTTGGGCGTCGGCTCGACGCCCTGGGTGAACAGGTCCGAGTGAAGCACCGGCGCCCCAGGTTTCATGGCCTCTTCGACGTCGGTCACATGGGGCAGGATTTCGTAATCGACCTTGATCAGCTTCAGGGCCTTGCGGGCCGTGGCCGTGTCGATGGCCGCCACGGCGGCCACGGCATGGCCATCGTAAAGCGCCTTGTCGCGCGCCATGACGTTGCGCGATACGTCGCGCAGGTCGCCTTCGATCTCCTTGAAATCGTCGCGGGTGACAATGGCCTTCACGCCGGGAAGGGCGAGTGCCTTCTTGATGTCGATGCGGCGGATGCGGGCATGGGCGTGGGGACTGCGCAGCAGTTTGCCCACCAGCATGCCCGGCGCCGACATGTCGGCGCCGAACTTGGCGCGGCCGGTGACCTTGTCGATGCCGTCCGGCCGGTCCGGCCGGCTGCCCACGAGGCGGAAGGATTGGCCCTTCGGATTGTCCAGAGGCATTAGCGGCTCTCCCTCATTTCGGCGGCGGCGCTCACGACCGCGCGCACGATCTTGTCATAGCCGGTGCAGCGACAGAGGTTGCCCGCGAGCCAGAAACGGATTTCGTGCTCGGTCGGATTCGGATTCCTTTCCAGCAGCGCCTTGGACGCGACCAGGAATCCCGGCGTACAGATGCCGCACTGAAGTGCCGCATGCTCGATGAACTTGCGCTGGAGCGGGTGGAGCTGGTCGCCCTTGGCGATCCCCTCCACGGTACGGACCTCTCGACCCTCGGCCTCGGCCCCCAGGACCAGGCAGGAGCAGACCAGGCGCCCGTCGAGAGTCACGCTGCAGGCGCCGCAGTCGCCGGTGCCGCAACCTTCCTTGCTGCCGGTCAGGCCGAGCCGGTCGCGCAGCACGTCCAGCAGGGTCTCTTCTGCCGCACACAGATACTCGACCGGGTCGCCGTTGATGGTGGTCGAAACGCGAACCTTGCTCATTTGCCTCTCCTGGCACGCTGAAGCGCCGTCTTGGCGGCGCGGCGGGCGAGGACACCCGCGACCTTGATGCGGAACTCCTTGGTCCCGCGCTTGTCGTCGATGGGCCGGCAGGCCGCCGAAGCGGCCGCAGCCAGCTTGTCCAGCGCCTTATCGTCGACCTTAGTGCCGACGAGGGCGGCGGCGGCTTCCTCCACCAGCAGGACCCTGGCGGCGACGGCGCCAAGCGCGACCCGGGCCTGGCGGCAGACCCCGTCCGGGCCGAGGGTGAGGCTGACGCCGGCACCGACCACGGCGATATCCATTTCGGTGCGCGGAATGAAGCGCAGGTAAGCGTCGCCAGAGCGCGGCGGGCGCTTGGGCAGATGGATCGATTCCACGATCTCGCCCTTGCGCAGGGACGTCTTGCCGGGGGCGACGGCGACGTCTTCCACCGGAATCTCGCGCCGGCCCTTGGGTCCGACGACGATGGCCGTGGCGCCGGCGGCGACCATGGCGGGCACGCTGTCGGCCGCCGGCGAGGCGTTGCAGAGATTGCCGACCACGGTCGCGCGACCCTGAATCTGGGTCGAGCCGATCAGCTTCGCGGCCTCGACCACGCCCGGCCAGGCCTTGCGGACGCCGGCATGCTCGCCCAGCACGGCGCTCGGCACCGCACCGCCGATGCGAATTCCGTTGGCGACCGCAGAGATCTTGCCCATGGCCGGGATCCGCTTGATGTCAACCACCAGATCGGGTTCGACCTGGCCGGAGCGCAGCCGGACCAGCAGATCGGTGCCGCCGGCGAGCACATGGGCGAGGCCTTTGGCCTTCGCCAGCAGGGCCACTGCCTCCTTGGTCGTTTTCGGCGCTTCATATCTCATGCGGCCATCCCCGAGAATTGGCGTTGCAACGGACGGGCAAGCTAGCACAAAACAGCCGCGGCCTGTCACGCCCTCGCGAAGGCCCCCGGCGGCTAGAAGTCCCGGGCTTTCCGATAGAACCGCCAGGCCGTATTGACGATGGTATCCATGTCCGACAACCGGGTCGAAAACCCCAACAGGCGCCTGGCTGCCGAAGGGTCGGCATAGAGGGCCGGGGCGTCGCCCGGCCGGCGAGGCCGCCTGACGCATAGCACCTTCCGCCCGATCACCCGTTCGATGCTGGCGATCGCCTCGAGCACCGAGACCCCGCGGCCGGCGCCGAGATTCAAGACGGCGCTGGAGCCGCCCCGGATCAGATGGTCGAGGGCCAGGAGGTGGCCCTGGGCCAAGTCGCTGACATGGATATAGTCGCGGATGCAGGTGCCGTCTGGGGTCGGGTAGTCGTCGCCGAAAATCTCGAGGCATTTGGTTTCCCCCGCTGCAGCCTTGAGCGCCATGGGGATGAGATGAGTGGCCGTCTTGCGCTGGTCTCCCGTTTCGCCTTCGGGATCGGCGCCGGCGGCATTGAAATAGCGCAAGGCCACATAGGTCAGGCCATGGGCGGCGGCTTCGTCGGCCAGAATCTCCTCGACCATCAGCTTGCTGCGGCCATAGGGGTTGATGGGCGCCGTGGGCGCCTCTTCCGGGATCGGCAGGGGCGGAGAGCCGCCATAGACGGCACTCGTGCTGGAGAAGACGATCCTCTGCACGCCGGTCTGGCGCATGGCATCGAGCAGGCCGAGCGTGCCGCAGACATTGTTGCGATAGTACGCGACCGGGTCGAGGACGGATTCCGCGACGCTGGTCGAGCCGGCGAAATGCATCACCGCCTCGGCCCCCGATTGTCGCAGGCTCTCGGCCACCAGACCCGCGTCCGCGATATCGCCCAGGATCAGGCGACCCCATTTGACGGCGTCGGCGGTTCCTTGGGACAGATTGTCGAGCGTGACGGGCTCCATGCCGGCGGCGGCGAGCGCCTTGCAGACATGGCTGCCGATATACCCAGCGCCCCCCGTGACCAGCACTCGCAACTTGCAATCCCCCTCGTGTTTCACCCGGTTCGGCCATTCGGAAGGGCTTATGTCTCCGACATCGGTCGAGCCGCCAGCGTTGGCCTCTATGCCCGGATTTTCCAGGCCGAGGCAACCTGGATTTTGCGCCTTTCTTGTTTCGGCTCCGGCCATCGGCAACAATGGGCTGCCACCCGGCATCGGCCGGCGCGGGCGGGAGGTGGGGTCGGCATGGAGCCCGTGGACGCTCAGGAGGTCGAGCTTTCGATCGTGCTCCCGGCTTACAACGAGGCGGCCAATGTGGCGGCCATGGCAGCGAAGTTGACGGAGGTCGCCAGGCCCCTCGGATCCTTCGAGATCGTCTTCGTCGACGACGGATCGAGCGATGGCACTCTCAGCGAGATCAAGGCCCTGGCGCGCCGGACCGATGCCGTCCGCTATGTCTCATTCACCCGCAATTTCGGTCACCAGGCGGCGCTCAGGGCCGGGCTGTGCCACGCGCGCGGACGCGCCGTGGTGCTGATGGACTGCGACTTCCAGCACCCGCCCGAGCTTCTGCCGGCGCTGGTAGCGGAATGGCGCAAGGGCGCCAGGGTCGTGACCACGACGCGCCGGGACGAGCCGGGCAATCAAGGTTACTGGAAGCGGGTCACCTCGCGCCTCTTCTACCGCACGCTGAACGCCATTGGCGACGTGCGCATCGAGCCGGGCAGCGCCGACTTCCTGCTCCTCGATCGCCAAGTCGTCGACACGGTCAACGGATTCACAGGTCCCGACTTGTTTTTGCGTGGCCTGGTGCGCTGGCTTGGGTTTCCGCTCGTCACCCTGCCCTATGAGGTGGGCCTCCGCCAGGCGGGCGATTCCAAGTTCACTCTCGGGCGCATGGTGAGCCTGGCCGCTGCCGGCATTGTCGCCCACAGCCTGAGGCCGCTCCGGCTCGCCATCTATCTGGCCTTCGGCTTCGTCGCCATCGGCTTTCTGCTGCTCGTCTATTCGATCGTCAGCTTCCTGTGGATCGCCCATACCGTGGCGGGCTGGAGTTCCCTCATGGCAACCATCGCAATCATTGCCGCGGCGCAAATGCTGGTGCTCGGCATCATCGGGGAATATGTCGGGCGGAGCCTGCGGGAGGCGCGGCAATGGCCGGCCTATGTGGTGGCGGAAGCCTCCGCGGAGGGACAATCCCAGGAGGGCTAGGCCCTTTCCTCGCGAGTCAAGAGCTGAGGCAACAGGAAGCCCAAGAAGACGATGCAGGCGAGCGGCTTGAACCAGAGCTTGGTCGCCTGGAAGACCAGGGTGCCGTAGCCGTCGCTCCCCAAGGCAACGCAGAGGACCACCAGACAAGCCGCAATCCACACGGGCCGGCGCCGGACCAGCGCCGCAGCCGCCGAGGCCGCAACGATGCCGGCGAGCGCGCCGTAGGTATTCTCCTCGTTGGCCGGGTTGAAGAGCATCAGGTAGCAGATGGAAAGGGCGAGGATGTA
Source organism: Candidatus Udaeobacter sp. (assembly GCA_035604155.1). GTDB lineage: Bacteria > Pseudomonadota > Alphaproteobacteria > Dongiales > Dongiaceae > DASXQK01. The sequence continues at coordinate 8,383 of DATNJA010000187.1, forward strand.
GAACGCCCCAAGCCGATCTTCATGGCGCTTGCGGGCGACCGAGGCAAGCCCGAGGGTTGCGAGCGCCGCGGCCAGGCGCAGCGCCGTCATTGCGGCCGGCGGGAGCGGCAAGCCGAACTTCATCATCATCATGCCGAACTCGGACCAGGGACCCAGCGCCGCGCCGTAGGCGATCCCATATTGCTCTGCCATGGCGCGGTACTGGGCGACGACATAGCCGGAACTGGCAGCGAGGAAGGGAAGCAGAAGAACGACTGCCATGGCGGCGATCAAACGCCAAAGCATCGGCCGGTAAAGCGCGCCGGACAATAGAATGAGCACGATGGCGAGCGGCTTCAGGGCCACCGCAAGCCCGAGCCACAGGCTGGCGCGGCTCCATCGCTCCTCGGCCATGTCGGCGGCGGCGTGGATCATGAGAGCGGTCATGATGGTCGTCGCCTGGCCGTTGCGGACCATCCCGGCTACGCCCGGTATGGCGAGAACGAGCATAATTCCCAGGACCAGGGGCGCCTTGTCGGGCGCGATCAGCCGCACGAGCCGCCAGAATCCCCCCGTGAGGGCGGCGAAGGAGAGCCAGCGCCAGAGGAGACCGGCCAACACCGGACCCATGAGGTGGAAGGGGGTGAAGAGGACCGCGAAGGCAGGCAGGTAGTTGAAGCTGTCCACCTGGCCGGAATAGAGATCCTGACCCGCCCACCAGGCCGCGCTCGCCGCGTGGTAGTACCAGACGACCGATCTGTCGCCGCCCTTGACCAGAAACATGATGCTGACGACGGCAAGCAGCGTCAGCCAGCAGCCCCAGCCCGTCCTTATCAGCGCTTCGCTGGCCGAGCTCGGAAACAACCACTTGGATGGGGCGCGTCCGAGCGTTCCAGTCTTGGGCTGCAGGGAATCGTTCGGCATTCCGCCGGCGAGCTTAGCGGCGGCCCGCGACTTGTACAGACGGCTCCGAGATTGTTCCGCCCGGCCGCCGCGATGCTATGCTGGCCCGAATTGGATGGAGAGCTGCTTATGAAGGCCACAGGCAAGGTTGCGATGATCACGGGCGCCGGTACGGGCATCGGCCGGCATGCCGCGCTGGCGCTGATGCGCGAGGGCTATGCCGTCGTCCTTGCCGGGCGCAGGCGCGAGCCGTTGGCGGCCACCGCGGCCGAGGCCAAGGCCATGGGAGCCCGGGCGCTGGTCGTGCCCACGGACGTTGCCAAGCCCGCATCGGTCAAGGCGCTGTTCGCGAAGACGAAGAAGGCCTTCGGCCGGCTGGATGTTCTGTTCAACAACGCCGGCGTGTTCGGAACCCCGGCTCTGCTCGAGGAGCTGACCCCGGAGCAATGGAAGCAGGTGGTGGATATCAACCTGACAGGCAGCTTCCTCTGCATCCAGGAGGCATTCCGCCTGATGAAGAGCCAGCGCCCCCGGGGCGGGCGGATCATCAACAATGGCTCGATCTCCGCCCACAGCCCGCGCCCGAACTCGGCGCCCTACACGGCGACCAAGCACGCCATCACGGGGCTGACCAAGTCCGCTTCCCTCGATGGCCGCAAATACGACATCGCCTGCGGCCAGATCGACATCGGCAATACGGCGACCGAGATGACGCGGGGGATGAACAAGGGCATCGCGCAAGCCGACGGGTCGAGCAAGCCCGAGCCGACCTTCGACGTCGAGCATGTCGGCCGGGCGATCGCCTACATGGTCAGCCTGCCGCTGGACGCCAACGTGCAGTTCCTGACCGTCATGGCGACCAAGATGCCCTTCATCGGCCGAGGCTGACGAGACCCCTGCGGTTCGGCCCGGGCGCAATGGGTTCCACGCACGACTTTTGCGGACTCACGAGGCTGCCTGCGCGGCCGCAAAGCGCTCAAGAAATCCCTATAGTAAGCCTCAAGTGAGCGTCGTATGTTATTGTGGCATTTAGGGGACATCTGAAGAAGCTCACGAGCGGGGGTCTATCGACGATGTCGCGGTCTCTTTCTCTGGCTCTGGTCACCTTGGATCTGTTGATGGCGGGCTGCGCCTCGCAGGCCATCGTCGGCACCAATCCGGCCCCGGCGCCAGCACCGCAGACAGCGTGGGCCGGCTGGTCCCAAGTGGTGGTGGACACGGGCTTGCTGCCGGTCTCCGCTCCAGCCCGGCCCCAGTTGCCCGCGACGCCCAAGGGGCCGCACTACGTTCTGGGCGATCCCTATCAGTTCGATGGCATCTGGTACCGTCCGCAGGCCGACTACGAGTACGGGGAATCCGGACTCGCCTCGATCTATGACCACGGCAACAACGGGCAGGTGACGGCTGACGGCGAGGTCTATAGCGACAGCGCGCTCACGGCCGCCCACAAGACCTTGCCTCTCCCCAGCATGGTGCGAGTGACGAACCTCGACAACGGCAAGTCGGTCGAGGTCAGGGTCAACGATCGCGGTCCCTTCATCGACAATCGCGTCATCCAGCTGTCGCAGCACGCCGGCGACCTGCTGGGCATCAGGGCGGGCGACGCGATCCGCGTGCATGTGGAGATCATGGCGACCGAAAGCCGCGCCCTCGCAATGAGCCTCGGCGCCAGCGGGCGCGACGAGATTCAGAACTTGCCGGCGGTGCCTTCGCCGAAACTGACGGTCCAGGCGCTGAGCGCCGAGTTGCCGTCGCTCCGGCCCGAAACATCGGACATGAGCTCTCGCCAGATGAGTCCCGCAGAGACGATCAAGAGCGAGGCGAGCACGGGCGCGACGAGTGAGAGCCAGAGGAGTGCGGACAACGCGACAGAGGGCCAGGCGATAGACGGCCAGACGGGCCTTCGACCCGCCGCTCCGACTGGCCCTACCAAGGTCGTGGCCGGGCCTCAATACGCCTCGATCGACGCGGCCATGCCGCCGTCGACGCTCGACCAGACGGCAGGTGCGCGCTATGTCGTCGGCGTGCCTTATCAGTTCGACGGCGTGTGGTACCGGCCGGCGGCCGACTATGGCTACGATGCGACGGGAAGCGCGGTGGTTTATGACTCCAGCGCCAGCGGCGAGGTGACCGCGAACGGGGAGATCTATCAAGCCGACGCGCTGACCGCGGCCCATAAGACCTTGCCGTTGCCGAGCCTGGTCCAGGTGACCAACTTGGACAACGGCCGCAAGGTGACGGTCAGGGTCAATGACCGCGGACCTTTCGTGGACAGCCAGCTGGTCGAACTCTCCCGCGGCGCCGGGGCCGCGCTTGGTATCAATCCGGGCGACGTGATAAGGGTCCGCGTCCAGATCGAGGCCGATGAGAGCCGGGAGCTGGCCGCCTGGTTCGCCGCGGCCGATCGCCTGAAGCAGAATCCGCCTGTGCTGCCGGGAACCGATACGGCCGAGCTGCCGAAACTCCAGCATCAGGTCGTGATCGGGCCGCAATTTGCCGCCCTCGACGGCGCCTATATCTCCGACTCCCGGTCGGCGGGCAGTCCCGGCGCGGACACTGCCGCCGCGGCCAATCCACCGCTCGTCGCCAATGCCGATGAGCTGGGGGTCCCGCTCGATCTCACCAGGCTTACGGCGTCCGGCCGGCCAGTTCTGCTCCTTTCCCTGCAAGGCAGGACCGGGCCCGACCCGGCGGCCGTGAAGCCGGTTGCGGACTCCAGCCGGCCCGGAATCTATGTCCAGGCCGGAGCCTTTCGTCAGGCCGCCAATGCCAAACGCCTGCGCGACGATCTGGCCGATCTGGGGGATGTATCTCTGGTCGTCGAGTCCTGGAACGGCGGCGAAGTCAATTGCGTGCGGCTCGGCCCTCTCACCTCGGCGACCGATGCCCAGCATGTGATGGATGAGTTGAACGTCAGGGGCTACCGGGACAGCTGGCTGCTGGTCGAATAGGCGCTTCCCCGGTCAGGGATCGGCCGAGCCCTCACTGTTCTCCCGCGGCGGCGGTCACGGCGACGCTGACCGCAGTGAAATTCAGGTCACTGGATCTTGTTTCAACCCGGCGCGGCTACCTCTGGCCTCATGGACGATCCAATCGCGGAAGGCTTGAGCCGATGCGCCCAAGGCCTGGTCGTTCGGCCATAGCAGATAGAAACCGCGCTTCGAGCCCAGGCTTGCCGCGATCGGCCGGATAAGGGTGCCCCGGGCAATGAAGTCCTCGGCCAGCCGCCCGCCACCCAGCGCGATGCCTTGCCCGTCGAGGGCCGCCTGGAGCAGCACCAGATAATTGTCGAACGTAAGGCCTCTCCGGTGCGGGCGGGCCTCCACGCCGAAGGATTTAAGCCAGGCTTCCCAGGTGACCCAGTTGCGGTCGTACTCGGTCAGATGCAGCAGCACTTCACCCAGCAGGTCCTTGGGCGTCTTCAGGGAGGCGCCGGCCGGCCGGTAACCGGGTGCGCAGACGGGGAAGACTTCATTGTCCATGAGATGCAGGGATTCGACCCCGGGCCAGCGCCCCGAGCCGTAGCGTACCGCAAGGTCGATGCCGGCCGATGCCAGATCGCCCACCGGCGCTGCCGCCACAAGCTTCAATTCGATCTGGGGCTGGAGGGCGCGGAACTTGGCGATGCGGGACATCAGCCAATACGAGGCGAAGGTGACGCTGGTGGAGATCGTGAGATCGGCCTTCGGGCCGACGCGCCGGATCTCCGCCGTGGCCCCGGCGATGTGCTCAAGGCCCATGGTCACCGCCTTGTGCAGCCGGTTGCCGTTGGCCGTCAGCTTCAGCCCGCGGGAAGTCCGCTGGAACAGGCCGTGACCCAGATGCTCCTCCAGGATCTGGATTTGCCGGCTGACCGCGGCCTGGGTGACACCGAGCTCACCCGCGGCCCGGGTGAAATTCAGATGCCGGGCGGCGGCCTCGAAGGCCACGAGGCTGTTGGCCGGCGGCAAACGGCTGCGGAGCCCTGCCATGAGAAAAACTAAGACCTCAACATGAGAATTTGTGCCGTGGACTAAGAATATGGCTTTCTGTTCTATGGTCAAGCTCATGGCCAGTGTTCTGGCTGGTCCTGGCACAGTCCGGCACATGATGGAGAAGACGATGAAGGCGCAGATCGTGGCTGCCTTTGGCAGCGCTGGCATGGCCGTGCAACGCCGGCCGCAAGCCGAAGCCCTGAACCCTGGGGCTGCCGAATTGCGACGCAGCCGTCCGGCTCCGGCGAACGAGCCCGCCGCCCAGGATTTCGCCCTGGCGATGCGCCGTGTCGAGGCCGAATGCTACGATACCCTCTGAGGAGGGACGTTTCGATCCATCTAATTCCGTAAAACCGCGAGGACCAGCCATGTCAGGACGCAACGCTCTGTTCATCCCCGGGCCAACGAACATCCCCCAGGCGGTGCGCGCCGCCATGGATATTCCGCTCGAGGACCAGCGGGCGCCTGATTTTCCCCAGTTCACGCTCGGGCTATTCCGCGACCTGAAGAAGATATTCAAGACCGACACTGGCCAGGTCTTTATCTTCCCCAGTTCCGGCACCGGCGGCTGGGAGGCGGCGCTGACCAACACGCTTTCCCCCGGCGATCGGGTCCTGGCCTCGCGCTTCGGCCAGTTCTCTCATCTCTGGATCGAGATGTGCCGGCGCCTCGGGCTCGAGGTCGATGCCATCGATGCCGAATGGGGCGAGGGCGTGCCGGTCGAGACTTATGCCGAGCGCCTGAAGGCCGACAAGCAGCATCGGATCAAGGCGGTCCTGGTCTGCCACAACGAGACGGCGACGGGGGTGGCGAGCGACGTGGCCGCGGTCCGCCATGCGCTCGATGCCGCCAGCCATCCGGCGCTGCTCTATGTGGATGGCGTCAGCTCCATCGCCAGTGTCGATTTCCGCATGGACGAGTGGGGCGTCGACCTCGCCGTCACCGGATCCCAGAAGGGCCTCATGCTGCCCACGGGCCTCGGCATCATCGCCGTCAGCCCGAAGGCGCTCCAGGCGGCCGCCGGCGCCAAGCTTCACCATTGCTATTTCGACTTCGCCGACATGGCGCGCACCAACAAGGACGGCTATTTCCCGTACACGCCGGCGACGACCCTGATGCGGGGCCTGCGTGCCTCGATCGATCTGCTGCTGGCCGAAGGCCTGGACCAGGTCTTCGCCCGTCACCAGCGCCTGGCCGAGGGCGTGCGTCGGGCCGTGGCGGCCTGGCGCTTCCAGCTCGTGGCGCGCCACCCGCGCTGGTATTCGGACACGGTGAGCGCGATCTACGTGCCCGAGGGCCATGACGCCAATGCGGTCGTACGCCGGGCCTATGAGCGCTACGACCTGTCGCTCGGCGTCGGCCTTTCCAAGCTGGCGGGGCGGGTCTTTCGCATCGGCCATCTGGGCAGCCTGAACGAGGTCATGCTGCTGGGGGCCCTGGCCGGCGCCGAACTCGCCCTCAATGACACCGGCGTTCCGGTCGCACTCGGCAGCGGCGTCGCCGCGGCCCAGGAATTCTGGGCTGCGGCCAAGCCGGCGGCCATGCCAGCACCGAAGCGCGCCGCCGTCCGCTGAACCAGCGCCCACCGAAGAGATAGGACGGACCGACATGGACATTCACGAATATCAGGCCAAGGAGTTCCTGGCCCGGTTCGGCGTGCCGATCCCTCGGGGCGGGCTCGCCTATGGGCCTGAGCAGGCCGCCTACCGGTGCCACGAGATCGGTGGGGAGCGCTGGGTCGTGAAAGCCCAGATCCATGCCGGTGGACGCGGCAAGGCCGGCGGCGTGAAGCTCTGCCGGAGCGAGGAGGAAGTGACCGCGGCGGCGGAAGCGATGCTGGGTCATCGCCTGGTCACGGCCCAGACCGGCCCACGGGGCAAGCTGGTGAACCGCCTCTACGTCGAGGCGGCGACCGAGGTGGCCAGGGAATATTACCTCGGCCTCGTCCTCGACCGGCAGAGCGAGCGAGTGATGGTCGTCGCCTCTTCGGCCGGCGGCATGGAAATCGAGGAGATCAGCCACGATCATCCGGGCTCTCTCATCCGACTCGCCGTCGATCCCGGCGCCGGCATGAAGCCCTTCCAGGCCCGTGAGGTCGCCTTCGGCCTCGGTCTCGATGCCGCCCATGTGGCCCAGATGGTCGAGACGATCATGGGCTGCTATCGCGCCTTCCGCGATCTGGACGCCACCATGGTGGAGATCAACCCGCTGGTGACCACCACCGACGGGTCGCTTCTCGCCCTCGACGCCAAGATGAGCTTCGACGACAACGCCCTCTTCCGCCGGCCCCGGATCTCGGAGCTGCGCGACAAGTCCCAGGAGGATCCGCGCGAAACCAGGGCCACGGACCGGGGCCTCAGCTATGTCGGCCTCGACGGCAACATCGGCTGCATCATCAACGGCGCCGGGCTCGCCATGGCCACCATGGATATGATCAAGCATGCCGGAGGCGAACCCGCCAATTTCCTCGACATCGGCGGCGGAGCGACGCCGGAGCGGGTGGCCAAGGCCTTCGCTCTCGTGCTCTCCGACCCCCATGTGGAAGCGATCCTGGTCAACATCTTCGCCGGCATCAACCGCTGCGACTGGGTCGCCAAGGGCATCGTCCAGGCCCTCCAGAAAATCGAGATGCGCGTACCTCTGGTGGTCCGTCTGGCCGGGACCCATGTCGACGAAGGCAAGCGCATCCTGGGCGAAAGCGGGTTTCCGGTGATCTCGGCCGAGCATCTCTCCGACGCCGCCGACAAGGTGGTCGAGGCCTGGCGCCGATACCGCGCCGCCGCGACCCAGGGAGCCGCAGCATGAGCATCCTCCTCGACCAGACGACCCGGGTCATCGTCCAGGGCATCACCGGCAAGATCGGCAGCTTCCACGCCCAGGAAATGATCCAGTACGGGACCCGCGTCGTGGGCGGCGTCACCCCCGGCAAGGGCGGCACGACCCATCTCGGCCTGCCGGTCTTCAATTCGGTCCGCGACGCGGTGAAGGCGACGGGTGCCACCGCCAGCATCGTCTTCGTGCCGCCGCCATTTGCCGCCGATTCCCTCATGGAAGCCGCCGACGCCGGGATCAGGCTCTGCGTCGCCATCACCGACGGCATCCCGGCCCAGGACATGATCCATGTGAAGCGCTACATGCGCCGTTACAAGGAGCATAAGCGCATGCGCCTGGTGGGACCGAACTGCGCCGGGGTGATCAGCCCGGGCAAGGCCATGATGGGCATCATGCCGGGCCACATCTATATCCCCGGTCCGGTCGGCATCGTCGGCCGGTCGGGCACGCTCGGCTATGAGGCCGCCGCGCAGCTGAAGGCGCTCGGCGTCGGCGTTTCGACCAGCGTGGGCATCGGCGGCGATCCCATCAACGGCAGCTCGTTCAAGGACGCTCTGGCGCTGTTCGAGACCGATCCGGAGACCAAGGTCGTGCTGCTGATCGGAGAGATCGGCGGGCCCCAGGAGGCCGAGGCGGCCAGCTTCGTGCGCGAAAACATGACCAAGCCGGTCGCTGCCTATATCGCCGGCCTGACCGCGCCCAAGGGTCGGCGCATGGGCCATGCCGGCGCCATCATCTCGGCCTTTGGGGAGAGCGCCGACGAGAAGGTGGAGATCCTCCAGGAAGCCGGCGTCGCCGTGGCACCCAACCCGGCGGAACTCGGCACGACCGTCGGTCGCCTGCTCGCAGCTTAGTTTCGGGTCGCAGAAACCCGCGGCCCGGGGAATTCACCGGCACAAGGCATCGAGGCGCCGACAGGATTTCATCCCCTTGTGGCTGGAAGGAGATGGACCCTACGCCGTGGCGGCGGCCTGACCCTTCATCGGCGGCGCCAGGGCTTCGGTATCGATCAGCACGCGCAACGCCTCGGCAGGGAAATAAGCCTGGACCGGCGTGCCTTGGACGAAAGGAATCTCGTCGCCGGAATTCTGGATCAGCACCTGGATCACCTGCCCCGTCGCCAGGCGGACGATGAGCTGGACCGAATTGCCGAGATAGACCCAACGCTCCACCATGGCCGGGATCCGGTTCTCGCCGGCCGAACCTTGGGCTTCGAGGCGGACCCGCTCCGGCCGGATCGTGACCTTGGTGGCGCCGGATGCGCTGCTGTCTCCGCGCCCGGCAAGGAGATCGAAGCTGTCGAGCTTGACCCGACAGCGCCCACGCCCGTCATCGCCCCGCGCCTCGGCCGGCATCAGGTTGGAGACCCCGAGGAAGTCGGCGACGAACACGGTGGCCGGCTCTTCGTACATTTGCTGGGGCGGCGCTACCTGCTCGACCTTGCCGTGGGACATGACGGCGATCCGGTCGCTCATGGTGAGCGCCTCTTCCTGGTCATGGGTCACATAGATGAAGGTGATGCCCACCTGCTCCTGCAGGGTCTTCAGCTCGATCTGAAGCTGCTTGCGCAGCTTGGCATCCAGCGCGCCAAGGGGCTCGTCGAGGAGAAGCACCGCCGGCTTCAGCACCAGAGCGCGGGCGAGCGCCACGCGCTGCTGCTGGCCGCCCGACATCTGCACCGGCTTGCGCTTTTCGAAACCGGTGAGCTGGACAAGCTCGAGAGCCTCGGCCACCCGGCGCTTGACCTCGCTCGCCTCCACCTTCGCGCGCCTGAGGCCGAAGGCCACGTTGTCTGAGACGTTGAGATGGGGAAACAGGGCGTAGCTTTGGAACACCGTGTTGACATGCCGCTTATGGGGCGGCGTCTCGGTCATGTCGACGCCGTCGAGGAGGATCTTGCCGTGGGTGGGTTTTTCGAAGCCGGCGATCATGCGCAGCGTCGTGGTCTTGCCGCAGCCCGAGGAACCGAGCAACGAGAAAAACTCGCCGGCCGGGATATGCAGGTTGATGTTGTCCACGGCCCTGACCGGGCCATAGCTCTTGACCAACTCTTGCAGCTCGACGTCGCCGTTCGCTCTCGTTGCCATCCTCGCCTATCCTGAAAAGCTCTGCCCTTCTGCATGGCCGGCCCGACGGTCGGGAGAACCTGCCGCCGGCACTAGAAGGCGCCCATGTCGCCGACCATCGACGTGGCCCCGCCATGTCCGCCCGCCGGCCGCTCGCCCCGCGTCAGGTAACGGAACAGCAGGTAGGCAGCCACCAGGGCAGCTAGGGTGAAATAGACCATGATCGCGGCCAGCGCGTTGACCGACGGCAACGGCGCGCCACGGGTGGCGCTGTAGATACGGATCGGAATCGTATCGCAGCCGGCGCCGCAGGAAAGCCACTGGCTGATGACGAAGTCGTCGATCGAGATGGCGAAGACGATCATCAGGCTGGAAAAGATCGCCGGCATCAGCAGCGGCAAGAGCACCAGGCGCAGGGTCTCCCAGGGTGTCGCGCCCAGATCGGCGGCGGCCTCCTCGTACTGCCGGCCGATGGAGAAGAGCCGCCCGCGGATGATCACCACCACATAGGAGAGCGAGAAGGTCACGTGGCCCAGGACCTGGGCCGCGGTGCTCGGGTGAATGAAGGTGAAGAGATAGAGGAACACGAGATAGAGCGACACGCCCATGACGATTTCGGGCGTCACCAGTGGGAATAGCATCAGGAAGTTGGCAGGGCCCGATCCATAGCCGCGCCAGCGGGCGAGGCCGAGGGCCAGCATCACGCCGAGCGGCGTGGCGATCGCCATGTCCAGCCCCGCGAGCTTCAGACTTTGGATGAGTGCACTCTGCAATGTCGGGTCGTTCCAGACCGAATTGGTCGGATCGCCCCAGTACCATTTCGTCAGCGAGAATCCCTGCCAGGCCGATACCGAGCGCCCCGAATTGAACGAGAACTGGATGGCGATGATGACCGGCAGGATCGAGCTGATGGCATAGGCCCAGCTGATGAGCACCAGGAACCGCGCCCGGCCCCAGGGATTGGCGATCCACACCCGGGCACGGGCCAGAGCCGAACGCTGGGCGGGACCAGACCCCACGGCGATGGCGGTCACGATGGAATCTCCTTCTGGGCCTTGGCGATAGTGACCATGTAATAGATCATCAGCACGCCGAGGAAGACCGACAGGAACAG
>DATNJA010000188.1:0-9152 GCA_035604155.1 Candidatus Udaeobacter sp.
GCGCCGGGAATTATAGCCCGTGCCGGTTGCCGAATGACAGAAGGGCAAGCGGACGGCCTTTGCCCTTGACTCGGGCGCCGTTTAATCCCTAAGGGTTATATTACTTCTGGGGGCTTCACGGGCAAAAGTAACACAAATGAACGCCAAGACGCGTAGCAGTCCAGTCTATGCTGGCCGAGTGGACGCGCGGGCGAACATTGCGCCAGTTCACGCCTCGGGCAACGCGAGCGGGGGGCGGAAACCTGCCTTCGTAGACGCTCACCCATGCTGGGTGGAGCTCAGTGATTCGATCTGCGCCCGAGGTGGCTTGGCGGCATCGCGTTTGACAGGCCTACCCGACTTGGTACGATCCCTCAGAATCCTTCGCAGATCATTGGAGAGAACGGCATCGTGGCAAGCGAATACAGCTTTTCGGTGGTTTTGGAGCGGCAACCCGAAGGCGGGTTTGCCGTGCTCGTTCCGGCATTGCCCGAAGCGGTGACCGAGGGCGACACCGAGGAGGAAGCCCTTCGCATGGCGAAGGAGGCCATCTTGGCGGTCATCGAACACCGAAAGGCGCATGGGCTTCCAATCCCGGACGATGCACCGCCGGAAGTGAGACGCGTCACAGTAGCTGCAGCGTGACGAGCGGGCGCGTGGCCGTCCTCGAGGGACGGGAGGTAGTTCGCGCGCTTGAAAAGGCAGGCTTCGCCGTCGAGCGGATTGTCGGAAGCCACCATGTCACTTCGAGGGAGCCGGCGCCGCGCGGTAATCGTTCCCGTTCATGGAGGGCGAGATATCAAGCCAGGCACTTTAAGAGCAATCCTTCGCCAAGCCGGGCTGAGCGTCGAGGAATTCACCGATCTTCTGTAAGGCATCGGGGGAAGAATCCCGATAAAGCGCCACCCTCTGCGAACGGAGGTAAGGACTCTCTGTCTCGACCGTGCTTACGTTTATTTGACGGTTTGGGCAGACTGTCTGGAATCTTGTGTGCAGGGCCTGATTATCCATCAGGCTGCGAAGAATGTGCCTTCGAAGACGATGGCAAACTGGGTCTTTGCGGCGCTCCATTCGCGCGGGGCCATTTGCCAGTCTCGTGCCGGCGGCGCGGAAAAATCCACTCCGATCCCAGATCTTCCTCAAGATATGGAGCTGGCAAGCGAAGCCTTCGTGAGCAACAGCCTGATTGAGCTGAAGCCGCTGGCGAATCTTGACGACAGCGCTTTCGCGCCGGGCCCGGTCGCGGCCAAGCTCGCCCAGCTCTATGGCCGGCTGCCGCGCGATCGGTAGAGGTGCGATTGCCTCAAGGAGCCGATGGGCTGCCGTATGGTGCGTATTGTGCTCCCGAACTATCTGCGTTTACCCAATGTGGGCCAAAATGCGTCCCACGCATCTCTGATCCGCGCCCAAAAATCCTCGTCTGGACGAACTTCAAGCGCTTCGGCCTGGCCGCTGTGCGCGTCCCATACCCATAAGTGCGCAACGTCGGCCTTGCAAACCATCAACTGATGTTGAATCTGGGCGTAGTCATGATCAGTGATGCGCCCGTCGGCAGCCATTCGCCAGCGATCGCTGTTACGACCCTTAAATGGCGTCTTGATCTCGATGATCGTCGAGCCGTCCTCATTGATGCCATCCAAGCTGCATCCGTAGTCGCCGGATACAAAGAATGCAGGGCGCATCTTTTCGTGGGCTTTCTCATATGCAGCGCGGGCGTATGGCTCTTGCTCCGTTCCTTTTCGCATTGCCGGATTATTGAAAAGCTGGACGCCCTGTTTCGCGTCGCGCACATGCTTCGCCGTCTTCTTGTAAAGAGACATTCCAAGGAGATCGGGTGTCTCGCTGGCCATGCACAGGCCCTGCCGTAGGTTGAGCCATTTGGATGAGCCTTGTACGACCCGAATTTCGCGACAGGCCTGATCCAGCCTGCGTCCTAGCGGATATTCGTTGGTGGGCGCATCGACGGCAAAACGGATTTGGCATGTCGGACACCGAACCGCAATCTTCCCACGCAAAGGCGGCTTGACAGAAGCCCCGCAATCGGGACATCGACATCCTGTGCGACGCATTTTTGCTGCTCCCCCTGGTGAATTTATCGAGCTTTCCGTGAAGATCTGGGGAGTGGACATGGATTGCCGTCGCGGCGCGAGACGTCAAACGGTCCTCGATCAGCCGACACTGCTCTCTGCCAGATCGATCAGATGCAAAAACGACCCGCAGACTCTGCCCCAGCGCCTGCCTACCAGACCTAAGACCTCTCCGCGCGAATCCCGCGCTTCGAACAGCGGCTCGCCCTCCCCTTCATCGGTTGCCGTCGCATAGTGGAATTCGTGACCGCGATAGAGCGTTCCCCGGGGGCCGAGCGGGCCGTCGCCGACCAACCGGGCCTCGCGATATCCCAGATGCAGACGGCGCTCGGCGAAAGAGGACTTGAGCGGCAGGAGCCCCGCCATGGCGTGGCGTTGACCGGCCTCGTCGACGAGAAAACTGCCCAGCACCATGTAGCCGCCGCACTCGCCGAAGATCGTGGCGCCGTTCGTCGCGGCGTTGTTCAACCCGTCGAGGAATATCCCGTTGCCCGAAAGCCGGCAGGCATGAAGCTCCGGATAGCCGCCGGGAAGATAGACGGCGTCGCTACCGGCTGCCGGCGCTTCATCGGCGAGAGGCGAGAAGAAGCTGAGCTCGGCACCCGCGGCGCGCCAGGCCTCGAGCTGGACCGGATAGGCGAAGGCGAAGGCGGCATCGCTCGCGACGGCGATCCGCTGGCCCAGCGGCGCGATCATGGCGCCAGGCTTCGACAACGATCTGGCTGGCCCGATTTGCGCGAGATTTAGCAGCGCCTCTACCTCAACCGATCGAGCCAAGCGGTCGGCAGCGGTATCGAGAAAGGACTCCAGGTCGTCCAGCTCCCCGGCCTGGACCAGGCCCAGATGGCGCTCGGGTCTGGCGAAGCAAGCATCCCTCGGCACGAATCCCAGCACCGGAATACCCAATGGATCGACCGCGCGCTGCAGCATCTCGGCGTGGGATTCGCCGCCGACCCGATTGAAGACCACGCCCGCAATGGAAAGTCCGGGCCGGTGGGTGGCAAAGCCGCGCAGGAGGGCGCCGGCCGAGGCAGCCTGCCCGCGGGCATCGACGACGAGAACCACCGGCCAGCCCGAGAGCTCCGCGAAATCGGCGGTCGACCCGCGCCCGTCGGCGGCGGCGTCGAACAGGCCCATGACGCCTTCGACGATCACCAGCCCGGGCCTCGCGGTGAGCAAGGAGAGAGTAGACTCCACTGTCGCCGGCCGCATGGCCCAGAGGTCGATGTTGACGCAGGACTTGCCGGTGGCCGCGGCATGAAATGCGGGATCGATATAGTCGGGCCCGAGCTTGGCCGCGCGGACGTCGTGGCCGCCGCGCACGAGATGGCGCAACAGCGCCGCCACCAGGATCGTCTTGCCGCTGCCCGAGGCCGGCGCCGCGAAGACGAGTCCCCTGGCGCTCATGCGCTCTCGCTTCGCCCGCCCCGGCCCAGGGGGTTGGACTGGAGCTTCCGGCCGGATAGAGCGCCCAGCCAATCGAGCGCCGCGCGCAGCCGCACGACCTCGCCCAGCACGACCATGGCCGGCGGCTCGATCCCGGATTCGGCGACGGCTTCGGCCGCCTTGCCCAATGTGGTCTCGATCACTCTCTGGCCGGCCGTGGTCGCCTTGCTGACGATGGCCACCGGCTCCGCGGCCTGGCGCCCCGCGGCAAGCAGGCGCCGGGTGATCGGCTCGATATGCTTCAGGGCCATGTAGATGACCAGCACCGGCGCGCCCCGGGCCAACGCCTCCCAATCTATGGAATCGGGCACCAGCCCGCCGGAGTCATGGCCGGTGACGAAGGCGACGGCGGAATTGATGTCGCGATGGGTGACCGGAATGCCGGCATAGGCAAGCCCGCCGATGCCCGCACTGATCCCCGGCACGATGCGGAAGGGAATGCCCGCGGCGACGAGCGCCAACGCCTCTTCCCCACCGCGCCCGAAGACGAAGGGATCGCCGCCCTTGAGGCGCAGCACCCGCTTGCCCTCCCGGGCCAGCTCCACTAGGCGCAGCGAGATGTCCCGCTGGCGCGCCGAGGGCTTGCCGCCCCGCTTCCCGGCGAATTCCAGCACCGCGCCCGGCCGCGCCAGGTCGAGGATCCGCGCATCGACGAGGGCGTCATAGACCACGATGTCGGCCTGCCTCAAGCCATGGAGCGCCAGCAGGGACAAGAGGCCGGGCTCTCCGGGGCCGGCGCCGGTGAGCCAGACCCATCCCGGCTCCAGGGCCGGAAGGTCGCGGAAGGCTTGATCCATGGGGCGATTGTAATGGCCGACGGGCTCGCGACTAGTCAAATGGAGACGCGGCCTTTAAGAATAACGCCATGCCGAAAAAGCCGCGCGGGCCGCTGCGCCAGGGCTGGACAACCGGCGCCTGCGCCGCCGCCGCCGCCAAGGCGGCCTATACAGCGCTGCTGACCGGCGAATTCCCCGATCCGGTGGAGATTCTCCTGCCCAAGGGCGACCGCCCCAGCTTCGCCCTTGCCCGCAAGGAACTGGCGCCTGGCCTTGCGACGGCCGGCATAGTCAAGGACGCCGGCGATGATCCCGACGTCACCCATGGCGCCCTCATCCTCAGCACCGTCCGGTTGATCGCGGCGGGTCGCGGCGTCGTCTTTCGCGCCGGCGACGGGGTCGGCATGGTGACCAAACCCGGCCTGCCGATTCCGCCCGGCGAGCCGGCCATCAATCCGACCCCGCGCCAGATCATGGCCGCGATCATTGCCGAGACGGCGGCGGCTCACGGCGGGAACGGCGACGTGGAAATCACCATCTCGGTCCCCGGCGGCGGCGAGCTGGCGCGCAAGACCTGGAACCCGCGCCTGGGCATCGTCGGCGGCATTTCGATCCTCGGGACGACAGGCGTGGTCCATCCCTATTCCTGCTCGGCCTGGATCGCCTCCATCCATCGCGGCATCGACGTCTGCCGGGCCAATGGGGTCGTCCATGCGGCGGCCTGCACCGGCTCGACCTCCGAAGCGGCGGTGCGGCGGCTCTACCAATTGCCCGACATTGCGCTCATCGACATGGGAGACTTCGCCGGCGGCACGCTCAAATATCTGCGCAGGCATCCCATCCAGCGCCTGACCATCGCCGGCGGTTTCGGCAAGCTCTGCAAGCTGGCGGACGGGGCCATGGACCTGCACAGCGCGCGCAGCGAGATCGATCGCGAACGCCTGGCCGAACGGCTCCAGCGCCTCGGTGCCGCCTCCGATGTCATAGCCGCCGCCCGGACGGCCAATACAGCCGGCGAAATTCTCGCCCTCAGCCAGGCCCAGAGACTGCCGCTGGGCGAGGTCCTTGCCGGCGATGCAAAGGCCGTGGCCCTTGCCATGCTCGACGGCAGGACTGCGGTCGAGGTCATCATCATGGACCGCAATGGAGCGATCGTCGGCCGTGCCGGATTCTGAGCGGATCCTCATTCTCGGCGGAACCGGCGAGGCGCGGGCACTTGCCGATGCCTTGGCGCGGCGTCCCGGCGTCGAAGTCATCACCTCCCTCGCCGGACGCACCGTTGCGCCGCGTTTGCCCAAAGGGGAGTTGCGCGTCGGCGGCTTCGGCGGCGGGACCGGGCTCGCCGCCTACATCGCCCAGCAGAGCATCGATGCCGTCATCGATGCGACCCACCCCTATGCCGCCGCCATCAGCCGCCATGCCGTCGAGGCGGCTGGGATCGCCGACCGGCCTCTGCTCCGCCTGGAGCGTGCCGCCTGGATGCCAGAGCCGGGCGATCATTGGATCGTGATCGACAGCCTTGCCGGCGCGGTCGAGGTGGCTCCGCGCCTCGGATCGCGGGTGTTCCTCACCATCGGGACCAAGGAGGTCGCGGCCTTTGCCGGAGCGGAAGGTCTCTGGTTTCTGGTGCGGCTGGTGGAACGGCCGGACAGGCCGCTCCCACTGGCGAACCACGAAATCATCCTCGGGCGCGGGCCCTTCGCTGAAGCGGACGAAATCGAATTGATGCGCCACCATCGCATCGATCTGGTGGTCGCCAAGAACAGCGGCGGCCAAGCCACCTACGGCAAGATCGCCGCCGCCCGCAGGCTCGCCATTCCCGTGATGCTGCTGCGTCGGCCACCCCTGCCTCCGGCCGAGACGGCGGCCTCGATCGATGAGGCGATAGCCTGGGTCGAGCGTCGGCTCGCTGGATGAATCAGGGCCGGCTTCGCCGGCGCGGGCGCAGAATATGGCGATGGTCCTCGTGATAGAGGCGGCTATCCTGGAAGTTCCGATTGCCAAAGACGCGGCCGACGAAGATGAGGGCCGTGCGGGTGATCTTGGACGCCTTCACCTTGGCCTTGATGTCGCCGAGCGTGCCACGGATGACCAGCTGATCGGGCCAGCCGACGCGAAACAGGACGACGACGGGACAATCCGCGCCATAGAGCGGCGATAGTTCCGCGATCACGATGTGGATGTTGCGAACCGACAGATGGATGGCGAGTGTCGCTCCGGTGGCGCCCAGAACCTTCAGGCTCTCGCTTTCGGGCATGGGCGAGGCCTTGCCCGCCGTGCGGGTGAGGATCACCGTCTGGGTGATTTCCGGCAGGGTGAGCTCGGTCTTGAGCAGAGCCGCCGCCGCCGCGTAAGCCGGCACACCGGGGACGACCTCGTAGTCGATGCCAAGCCGGTCGAGCCTGCGCATCTGTTCGGCGATGGCACCATAGAGGGAGGGGTCGCCCGAATGGACCCGGGCGACATCTTCTCCCCGTTCATGGGCCTTCTCCATCTCGGCGATGATCTCGTCGAGCGTCAACGGCGCGGTATCGACCACGCGGGCCGATTTGGCGGCATGGGCAACCACCGCCGGCGGCACCAGGGAGCCGGCATAAAGCACCAACGGGCAGCGGCCGATCAGGTCGCGCCCTCGCAGCGTAAGAAGTTCCGGATCGCCCGGGCCGGCGCCGATGAAGTAGACGCTCACAGCACTTCCCGCGCTGTCTTGTCGCCGTAACCCCGCGGCGTATAGACCCAGTCGCCGCCGTCAGGCCGCGCGAGCCGTCGCGTGCTGCTGGCTCCGATCAGCACCACGCTCAGCATGTCCAGATTTTCGGCGTCCAGCGTTTCCAGTGTGATGACCTGAAGGCTCTCGCCCGCCCGGCCCAGATTGCGCCCGACGACCACCGGTGTTTCCGGGCCGCGCGCGGATAGCAGGATTTCCCGTGCCCGAACGAGCTGGCTTTTCCGGCGCTGAGAAACCGGATTGTAAAGTGCGACGACGAAGTCGGCATCGGCTGCCGCCTGCAACCGCCTTTCGATCGCCGGCCAGGGCGTCAAGAGGTCGGAGAGCGATATGGCGCAGAAATCATGGCCAAGCGGCGCGCCCGCCTTCGCCGCCGCAACCTGCATCGCGGAGACGCCCGGCAGGCCTGCGATCTCCACCCGCGCCCAATCCGCGCGCCCACCGCGCTCGATGAGCTCGAACACGAGGCTCGCCATGGCGTAGATTCCGGCATCGCCGGAAGATACGAGGGCCACATTCCGGCCTTCGGCCGCCAGGTCGAGGGCATGGATCACCCGCGCCTCCTCCGCCCCGAGATCGAAGCCGTGGAGGGTCTTGCCCGCGGACAAGGGCGACAGGAGATCGAGATAGAGGCGGTAGCCGACCCAGTCGCCGGCGGCGACTAACGCCGCTTCAGCCTCCGCCGTACGGCCTTCCGCACTGCCCGGCCCAAGGCCGACGATCGCGAGCCGGCCGCGCGCCCGGCCCACTTCATCGGCATGAATGATTCGGGGTGAAACGGCGATGGCGCAGGTCGATCGGGCGGCGCGGCGTTTGGGCAGCACAAACCGGCCTTCGGGCCCGACCGCGGCCAGCGCTGCCCCCTCGGCGACCCCATGACAGCCGGTTTCGCGGAAAACGAGATCGGAGGGCGTGGCCAGCCGCGGCGTCTCCAGCTCCAACCGGGCCGCATCGAAAAAGCGGGCCGGCACTTCAAGATGACGGGCGAGCGCGTGGACTGCCGGCTCGGCTGCTTTCAAGTCGAGGGAAACCACGCAGGCGACCGCGAGCCGCGACAGTCCCGCCTCGGCGAGGCAAGCCTCGGCGAGCGCGATGAGCTCGGCCTCGGGCGCCAGCCGCTCGCAGCCGACGCCGATCGCCACGGCCGCCGGGTGAAGCAGGAGATCGGTTTCGGATTGGCTCGGCTGCAGGGTGATCCGAATTCGCCGCTTCGCGTCTGCCTTCGTGGGAAGCGGCGAAAGCCAGCCTGCATCGACCAGCGCCTCGTTCTCTATGGCCACGGCCTCGCCAGCCAGAAGATCGGCCATGAGCGACTTGGCTGCTTCCGGATTGCCGAGACGCCAGCCGGGCGGCGGCTCGTCCAGCGCCAGGCCGAACCTCCCCTCGCCCGCCGTGGTGATGGCCGCCGCACCGCCCAGCGCCGTCGCGATCCGCCGGGCAAGCGCGTTGGCGCCGTGATGGCCGCCTAGCAAAGGGACTATCGTACCGCCATCTTCCGACACTGCGATCACCGGCGGTTCCTGGCGCTTGTCGGCCAGCAGCGGCGCGAGCGCGCGGATGAGCACGCCTGCCGCGCAGAGTCCGACGATCGGCCTTCCAGCGGCGAACAGCGATCGAAGATGAGCGGCCGTGTCGCTGAACGTCACCGCGCAGCCGGAGACGCGCGGCGCGAAGCCGTGCAGCTCGCCATCGACAGCGTCGGCAACGCGCTGTCCTGCGGCGAGGGCGGAAGGTCCTAGAATGACCACGGCCGGGCGAGTCATCCCGCACCTCGCACCAGGATCATCGAGAAGTAGGGAGCACTCTCCTCGCCCATCTCGGCCAAGGGCAGCACCCGCTGGCTGGCGAGAGTGGCGTGCTCCACGTAGTGCGCTTGCGCTTCCAGCCCGGCCGCGCGAAGGACGCGACGGATCTTGGCAAGATGCCGGCCCACCTTGACGATAGCTGCCGCGCCGCCTTGGCTGAGGCGCGCCGCGATTTCGGTTTCGGGCAATGGTCCCGGTATCACCGCCAGAACCTGATTGCCCAGCGCCAGCGCGCCGCCGGCAACTGCTGCGCAGGCGGTCAGCGACGAGATTCCCGGAACGACCGATACGGCGGCTCGCCCCGCCAGGCGGGCATAGAGATAGCTGAACG